>JAHEJT010000047.1 GCA_024638765.1 Verrucomicrobiales bacterium | reverse complement strand
CGTCGTCGAGGGCGATATTCGAGTCGAACGTGCATCCGGTCAGCGTTCCCTCCGAACCGCCGGCTGCGTGGATGGCGCCGCCATCGATATCGCTGTCGTTCTCCCTGAAGAGGCTGTCGAGGGCGGTCATCAGGGTGCCCGTGGTGTAGATGGCGCCTCCAAAACTCGTCCGCGTAGTATTCCTGAGGAAAAGGCAGCGTGCGAGGTCGATGCTAGATCCCTGAGTCACGTTGAGGCCGCCGCCGCGGTCGGCGATGTTGTCGATGAACTGCGAATCAAGGATCGAAAGGTTGCTGGTAATGTTGTGAATTCCGCCGGAGATGTTGGTGCCCCCGCTTCCGTTATCCTCGGCTTCGTTCGATTCGAACAGGCAATCGGTCACGGTTCCTGCGGAGGCGTTGAGCCAGGCAACGCCCCCGTTCCCGAATGCTCGATTTGCGCGGAACGTGGAGCCGAGGAGTTCATAAATGACGTTTCCCGAAGCGTGGATGGCGCCGCCATCGTCCTGGGCGGTCGAGTTTTCGACAAGGCAATCGGTTAATCTGAAAAAGGCCCCGTTGATGGCGCTGAGGACTCCTCCATCCGAGGTCGTGGGCGTGGTGACGTTATTGCCATCGAGAGTGCATCCAGTTAAAAAGAGGTCGGATCCCACGCATGTGATGGCTCCGCCACGAGTCGCGGCGTTGTTGCCGGTCAGATTGCAACCGGTGAAAGTGGCGGTCGAGCCAAAGGCCAGGTAGAGCGCGCCTCCTTGAGAGTTGGCGCGGTTGGTTTCGAGGATGCAATCGGTGAGGGTGGCGGCGCTCCCGAAGAGATTGTGGATGGCGCCGCCATCATCGCTGGCGGTGTTGTCTAGGAGACGGCAATCGAAGAGTTGAACGGTGCCTTCGTTTAGAATGGCGCCGCCGTGGTCGTCGGGAGCAGCTCCGCTGGGCGCGAAGCCCTCCCGGAATTCGATATTGCGTGCCGTGACGCTGGACCCGGGCATAACGTGCGCGATGCGGACCGTGGTCCCACCGCTAATGGTGAGCGCCGGGGTTTTGGGAGCGGCGGAGGGAAGCGTCGAAGCGTCGATGGTGAGATTCTTGTCGAGGACGAGGTTGTCCTTCGCAGGATCGAGCAGGATGGTCTGGCCATCTAGAGCCGCGTTGAAATCGATGGTGTCGCCCGCTGAGGCGTCGCGGATGGCTTCGCGCAGGGAGAGATCGGCGCCGGAGGGGGTATCGAGTTCGTCGGCCGTGGTGGTGACGGTGAGCGTCGCTGCTGCGACGGAATGACTAATGACCAAGCACGCAAAAACGAAAGAATGCCGAATGCCGAATGCCGAATGACGGCAAGGTCCAGCGATACGATAGGGGCTGCGGGGAAAGGCGGACACGGCTCCAGCAAATGGGAGTCGTTAGTCTAGCGTACCCCGAAGGAAAGTGGAGCAGGTTTTTAACCTGCCCATTTAAGCCGGTGGCAGGTTGAAAACCCGCCCCACTTTAAAATATCTGCGTCCTCTGCGTAATCTGCGGTTAAAAATTCCGTGCTCACAGCTCCGCCAGTTTCACCGGCCTTCCCTCTTCCGCGCTTATGTCGGCGGCGAAGATGACTTCGAAGCTCTTGAAGGCTTCGTCGTAGGAAGTCTTGGGCATGCGGGCTTCGCCGGCGTCGATGGAGTCGAAAAAGGCCTGAAACTGGGCCTGGTAAGGGTGATCCGCGACATCGCCGGAATCGGCCATCGCCATGGGGAGTTCGGCCCAGGCCTTGTCGCGCAGGCCGAGCTTCGTCGAATAAATTTTGTTGTCCAACAGGCTTCCCTCGCTGCCGACAAGGTGCGTGTGAAAGTAATACGGCATGTAACAGTCGATCACGCTTGCGCACTTGCCGATCTTGCCATCGGCGAATTTCAGGATCGTCGTGGAGGTCGTGGGATACTCGTACTTTGCCATGGTCTCGTTTTTCGAGAATGTCGCGTAACTCGTGACTTCTTCGACGTCGTTGCCGAGGCAGAAGAGGAGCGCGTCCATGGCGTGACAGCCGGCCGAGAGCAGGGAGGAGCCCCCGTTTTCCTTGGTCGTGTTCCAGCGAAACTGCCCGTACCAGGGACCGATGCCGTGGTAGTAATCGGCTTCGCCGTAATGCAGTTCGCCAAGGAGACCGCTCTCAATGATGCTCTTGGTGGTGAGGAACTGGGAGATGAAGCGGATCTCGAAGCAGACGCAGGTCTTGGTGCCATTCTTGTCGAAGGCCGCTTTAACGGCCTGCGCGTCTGCGAGGCTCAGAGTGATGGGCTTCTCGAGGATGACGTTTTTGCCCGCCTCGGCGGCGGCGATGGCCTGATCCTTGTGCTGATTCGGGAAGGAGGTGATGTCGACGATGTCGATGTCCTTGTCCGCGAGGAGGTCTTCGACCTTGTTGTAGACTTTGATGTCGCAGCCGTGGGTTTTTTTCAGGTCCGCGGGGTCGAGGCCGCGCGAGGAATAAACCGCGGTGACTTGTCCCTGGGTGGTGCCGTTGATGGCGTCGATGTGGGCGCTAGCCGCCCACCCGTATCCGATAATGCCGACGTTGTAATTGCTCATGGGTTACGAAGCCGGCGCTGCCGGCGAAGATGGAAGATTGAAGATTGAAGATCGGAGGTGGGCGCCGATCTGGAGACTAATAACTATTAACTGATAACTGATAACTGATAACTCGGGCAACGGGAGAAGTGCGCGCTCACGCTCGCACCTACTTGCCCTTCGCCGCACCTTTCTTTTTCTTCTTCGGTTTTATTGCGTTGTTGGCTTTCGCCCAGGTTTGGAAGCGGGATTCGAGTTCGGCGACGCGTTCGGGCATTTTAGCGGCCAGATCGTGAAGTTCAGTGCCGTCTTCGTAGAGGTCGTAGAGTTCCCAGGGGTTGTTCTTGGTGCGGACGAGTTTCCAGTCGCCGCGGCGGACGGCGCTGCCCTGGGCGTGCGACCAGAAGAGGGCGTCGCGAGGCTTGGTCGGAGTGACATCGGGAGTGATGGCGGAGAGGAAGCTTATTCCCTCGAAGGGGATCTTGGGTTGCGGTCGCGACGAAGCGCGACCCCCCTGGGCAGCGTCCAGGAGGGTGGGCATGACGTCGATGGCGTGGCAGACTTCATGGGCGAGCCCGCCCTGGATATCGTGGTCGATGCCGGCGGGCCAGGAGACGATGAGCGGGGATCGGGTGCCGCCCTCGTGGTCGTGTTGCTTGAAAAGGCGGAAGGGAGTGTTGCCGAGATTGGCCCAGCCGTATCCGTAGCTCTGATAAGTGTCTTCCGGGCCGGGCATGAGGCCGGGGATATTGCCGGGGCGCATGGGGCGACCATCGCGGGTTTTGTCGGGGAGATAGTTGCCTTTGCGATCCTCGCCGTACTCGACGTGGCAGGCGCCGTTGTCGTGCTGGTAGAGGACGAGCGTATTGTCGAACTGGCCGCTTTCACGGAGGTAGTCGAGGATGCGCCCGATGCCGCGGTCCATGGAGGTGATCTGCGCGGCGTAGACTTCCATGCGGCGCTCCTGCCATTCCTTGTCTTCCGCGTCTTCCCACGCGGGTACGTCGGGATGACGAGGGGAGAGTTTCCATTCGGGATCGACCAGGCCCATTTCGATCATGCGGGCGTGGCGTTGCTTGCGGAGTTTGTCCCAGCCTTTGGCGAAGCGGCCCTTGTAAGCCGCGATGTCCGCGGGCTCGGCGTGGAGTGGCCAGTGGGCGGCGGTGTAAGAGACGTAGCAAAAAAACGGGTGCGCAGCCGCACCGGCATTGGCGCCTTCGGCGCGCGGTCGCGACGAAGCGCGACCCTCCATGTGCTCCTCGAGCATGCGGATGGCTTCGTCGGAGACGGCGTCGGTGAAATAATAGTCGGGATTATCTTTGAAGTCGGCGGAGGCGTCTTTGCCGTCGCGGGTGAGGGAAAACGGAGCGTAAAAACTGGCGGCGCCATTGATGATGCCGTAATAGCGGTCGAAGCCGCGGTGATGGGGAGCGTTGGGGCCGTCGAGCTCGTTGGGGTTGGAGAGATGCCACTTTCCCGACATGAGGGTGCGGTAACCGGCGTCGCGCAGCGATTCGGGGAGAGTGGCGGCGTCGGGGTGGAGGCCGCCCTCCGCGGAGCCGTTTTTCGGGAGGGCGACCGTGGGATAGAGACCGGTCATGAGACTGGCGCGCGTCGGCCAGCACATGTTGTTGACGTAAAAGTTGGTGAACCGGAGCCCGCCGGCGGCGAGCGCGTCGAGATTGGGGGTGTCGATCTCGCCGCCGTAACAGCCGAGGTCGGAGTACCCCATGTCGTCGGCGATGATGAGCAGGATGTTGCAACGTGACGTTGCATCCGGTTGCGGCTTCGCCGCGGGTGCGGAGAAGATGACGGAGGGCGCGAATAGCAGGAAAAGCAGAGAGATCGCGACGAAGGAGCGAGGTATCTTTCCCGAGCGGGAAAGACAAACGCAAAGCACGCTAAGCAGACACAAAGGGCCGTAGAGACGAAGCTTGGGGGAGAGTTTCATCGCGAGCGTCGATGATGGGTCGGCGGGGAGGGGGTTGTCAACGGCGCGGGAGGCGGGGAAAGGGGTTTTCAAAGGGAAAGCGAGGGGTTAGATTTTCTCTTATGCGCACGACCCCCGCTGTCGCTATCCTCGCCGCGTTGGTCTGGGGCGCGCCTGGTATCGGCGCCGGGCTGACTCAGGCGGCGGAGGAATCCGCATACGCAGCCATCGTGCGCGCGGACGGGCCGGTGGCGGCCTGGAGTTTTGACGATGACGTCGGCGCACCGGCATTCGCGTTTCGGCCGGTCGCCGGCGTTACCCTGGGCGTGCCCGGTCCGAGGCCCCCTGACTTCGCGGATTTTCACCCGGACAACAGGGCGGCGGAATTTTCGGATAAGGGCGCGGTGATCAAGATCCACGACCCGGGAAAAAAGAGTCCGTTCGATTTTGACACAGGAGACACCATCGCGCTCGAGGCGTGGGTCGATCCCGATCCAAGCGTTTTGAAGCGTGGCCAGTATATTTACGTGGTGGGAAAGGGTCGCACGCATAATCCGGGCTATGCTCCGGAGAATCAAAATTACGCGTTGCGACTGCAGAACCAGGCAGGGCAGCTGCGCATCAGTTTTCTTTTTCGATCGCGCGCCGGGGAAGGCGTCGAATCGCAGTTCCATCGCTGGACCGCAGCCACGGGTTTCCGGCCCGGGTCCGGGTGGCACCATATTGCGGTGGTCTATTCCTTCGGGAAAGAAGGCGGCGGCGGGCTGCGCGCTTACCTGGACGGCGCAGCGGTATCAGGCGCCTGGGACATGGGAGGAGACACCGATCGCCCGCCGGTGGTGGATGACGACGAAGTGTGGATCGGGGCCTCGATGGGGGACAATCCCGGCAACCGCTTTATCGGGCGCATTGATGAGGTGGCGATTTACCGGAAGAGCCTGAATAAGGAGAAGATCGCCAGGCGTTTCCGGTATGTCCATCCATCTCCGGAGTTTCCAGACGATCGGTTTCGGCGGGAACAGATCCTGGTGGAAATTTTCGAAACAGGGGGTCCGTCTCAGGGTTGGCCCCGCACTTTGGAAGATCCGCAGGATGTAATTTACGAGGAGGCGTTTGGGTTTTTTCAGCTTCCGCAAAAGTACGATGCAGGCGGGGTCCGCGCCGATCGGGTGGCGCCCTTTGTCCTCCGTGCTTACGCGGAAGTAAAATTGCCGAAGGGCGGACACGAAATTCTTTTGCGTTCCCGGGGCGGATCGCGGCTCTGGATTGACGGGAAAGTGGAGGCAGAGACACCTTTTTTGATCCGCGGCAGCGACGGCCACGGCGATCTCGAACCGGTGACGACGGCAGGCGGATTGCGTCCGCCCCGCCTGGGTGACAATGAAACGCGTATCACCGTCGCGACGAAGGGAGGAGTCCACCGGGTCGTGCTGGATTTGTTTGTGGAGGGAAAGAAGTTCCGCCCGGAGATTGGGGAAGCCACGGTGGCGCTCAGGCGCGGCGGGGATGACTTTTTCGTGCTCTCGCCGGACAAGGCCCAGGCAGTCCCGCTTACCGACGAAGGTTGGGAGGAATACCGGTCCAGGCGCACGGCTTTTTATCAGCAGAGAGATACGCAAAGGCGGCGGATCGCGGCGGCGAAATCGGACGACTTCTGGAAACGACGGCATCAGATGGCGCGGGCACATGTCATGCGCACGCCGGGCCCCGACATTCCCGAGGTGCCGCATGGGTATCCGGTGCACAACCCGATCGATCGATTCCTTGCAGTGAAGATGGATGCCGCGCGGAAGTCGCGCGACGCGGAGGCCGGTGCCCCGGGCGGCATCGATTTTGCGCGCGACATCAAACCCATCCTCGCCGACACGTGTTTTCGTTGTCACGGAGAGAAAAAGAAGGGGGACTTGCGGCTAAATGACCGCGCCGCGGCGCTGGCGGGTGGAGAATCCGGGCACCCGGCGATCGTGCCCGGCGATCCGAGTGCCAGCCTGCTCCTGGAAAAGGTTACGGATGACGGGGAGGACCGCATGCCGCCCAAGGGCGCGCGATTGGGCGCGGGCCAAGTCACGCTCTTAAAGCAGTGGATCGCGGAGGGGGCGCGGTGGTCGGTTGGGGCGATGCCCGACCTGACACCTTTATCTGGCGATCTCGCGTTCCTGCGGCGTCTTTATCTCGACACGGTGGGGGTGGTGCCCTCGATCGAAGAGATTCGCGAATTCCTGGGCGACCCCGCGGGTGGAAAGCGCGCGCGCTGGATCGACCGGCTGTTGGAGGACCCGCGCTGGGCGGATCACTGGGTCAGTTACTGGCAGGACGTGCTGGCGGAAAACCCGAACATCCTCAAGCCGTCCCTCAATAACTCCGGTCCCTTTCGCTGGTGGCTCTATGAAGCCCTCCTCGACAACAAGGCCATGGATCGATTTGTCACGGATCTGGTAACGTTACGGGGCAGCACCTACGGGGGCGGAGCTGCGGGGTTCGCGCTGGCGACTCAGAACGATGTCCCCCTGGCGGCCAAGGCGCACATCCTGGGGACGGCGTTTCTGGGCGTGGAAATGAAGTGCGCCCGCTGTCATGACGCGCCGTATCATTCTTCTTCCCAGCAGGACTTATTTCAGTTGGCGGCGATGCTGCACCGCGCGCCGCTCGAGGTGCCGGAATCGAGCAGCGTGCCGGCGAGTTTTTTCTCGGGAAGAAAAGCGCTGATCACGGTGAGTCTCGATCCCGGTGAGAAGGTGGCGCCGGAATGGCCCTTTCCCGAGTTCGCGGGTGGCGAAAAAATCGAGCCGCGATTGATTCAAGACGATCCTGAAGATCCCCGGGAACGATTGGCGGCCTATGTGACGCGGCCCGAGAATATGCGATTCGCGGAGGCGATCGTGAACCGTCTCTGGGCGCGGTATTTCGGCCTGGGCATCGTGGAGCCGGTGCACGACTGGGAAGGCGCCGTGCCGAGTCACCCGGAGTTGCTGCATTTCCTGGCGCGGGAATTGATGGCGCATGATTATGACTTGAAGCATGTGGCGCGCCTGATTCTCAATTCGCACGCTTACCAGAGAGAATCGCGCGAATGCCTGGCGGCAGCCCCGGAGGAACGCTTTTTCGACGCGCCCGATCGCCGGCGCATGACGGCGGAACAGTTGGTGGACTCGCTCTATGCGTCGGCCGGAATGGCGCTGGATGCAGAGGAATTGAATTTCGATCCCGAGGGATACCGGACCATCAAGACCTTTCTCAACCTGGGGCGGCCCACTCGCGCCTGGCAGTTTGCCTCTCTATCCAATGAGCGCGATCGTCCCAGCCTGTCGTTGCCGAAGGCGCAGGCGGTGGTAGACACGCTGGAAGCGTTCGGGTGGCGCAGCTCGCGCCAGGAACCGCTGACGAGTCGTGACGTCGCGCCCAACGTGCTGCAGCCGGGAGCCATTGCCAACGGCGTCATGAGCACCTGGCTTACCAAGCTATCCGATGACTCCGGTTTTACTGAGCTGGCGCTCTCGAAGATTTCACTCGAGGAAATGATCGAGGAGGTATTCCTGCGAATCCACACGCGTGAGCCGAATGACGAAGAGAAAGAATATTTTGTGCGCGCGCTGGGGGCGGGTTTTGAGAATCGAGTGGTCCCGGATTATGAATTGCCCGCGCCGGCGGGCCCAAAGCCGCGCGGGCGGCGGGTTTCCTGGGCCAATCACTTGAATCCGGAGGCGAATACGGTCAAGTTGGAGATGGAGCGCGCGGCCCGCGAAGGCCGCCCGGCGACCTTGCGCCTGAAGCGGGACTGGCGGAAACGTATGGAAGACGTGGTCTGGGCGCTGATGAATTCACCAGAGATGATATTTGTGCCGTGAGGCGGGGAGCGCCGCTTCGCGGCGAAGATGGAAGATGGAAGATACCGATAGTAACGAGATCCCGATGCAATCGGGAGACAACCCGATTTCGAGGCGGGAGTTTTTGAGGGCGGCCGGCGCGGCGGGACTGTCGTCGGCAGTGCCCGGACTTGCGAGTGGAGCGCAGGGATATGCGGGTCCGTTTGGAAAGGCGGAGCACTGTGTGTTCATGTGGCTGGGGGGAGGGATGGCCCAGATTGATACGTTTGATCCGAAGAAAATGGGGGACGCTGCGGAGCGGATTCCGGGTTCGTATTATCCCTCGATCCCGACGGTGGTGCCAGGCGTGGAGGTGTGCGCACATCTGCAGCGCACCGCCAAGCTGCTCGACCGGATGACGATTGCGCGCACAGTACATCACGACGTGGTCGACGAACATGCGGCGGCGGTAAACGGGGTGCATACCGGCCGTCCCGTGAGCGGGACGGTAGTGTATCCTTCGATCGGATCCGTGGTCTCGCATGAACGCGGGGCGCTGGCGGAAGGATTACCAGCTTACGTGTTGATCGGGTATCCGAACCTGACGCGCGGTCCGGGATTTCTCGGCGCAAAGCACAGCTATCTTTATTTGACGAGCACGAATACCGGCCCGACGGGACTGGCCCGGCCATCGCATATTTCCGATGCCAGGCAGCAACGGCGGGAGGCCGGCCTCAATCGCCTTCGTGAATTGGCCCGTGAAAGGCACGGAGAAAATACGCGTGTCTCCAATTACGATGCAGCCCTTGGAGAAACCCTGCGGCTGGGGGGAGAAGAGTTTATGGGTGTCTTTGATCTGGGAGCTGAGAAAGCAGATTTGCGGGAAAGCTACGGGGGCGAGTTCGGCCAACGCTGTCTCTTGACGAGACGCCTGATTGAGCGCGGCGTCCGGTTCGTGGAGGTGGCGCACAATCTCAATTTCGTCAACGGCACCGGATGGGACACGCACAAGAAGGGCCAGTTAAAGCAGCATATCCTTATCGAGGAACTCGACCGCGCCTTGTCCACGCTCGTCATGGATCTCGAGACGCGCAATCTTCTCGAGAAGACTCTGATCGTGGTGGCCACGGAATTCGGGCGACCCGCGGGATTCGATCCCGACGGCGGCCGCGGGCATCAATCTTCGACCTTCAGCATGGTGCTCGCGGGCGGCGGGTTGAATCATTGCGGGGCCTACGGGGTGACTGACGAGCTGGCGAAAACGCCGGTCGCGGATGCCGTGTCGGTGCCCGATTTTCATGCCACCATTCATGCCGCCCTGGGAATCGATCCCGCCAAGGAGCTTTACGACGGGGACCGCCCGGTGCCGATCACGGATCGGGGGAAGCCGATCGGGAGGCTTTTTGGCTGAGCGGAGGCTCAGCTGGAGGGTTGCGCTTCGTCGCAACCTTTGGGCCGGGGCGGCAACGACACTGCTTGGCATGGTAGTGGCCTTAAATCCGGCGAAGCCAAATCGCAGAGCCCGCGAAGCGGGATAAAGCGTTGCCCTCCAAGTCGGGGGCCGCGGAGAAGGGATCGTTTTCCCAAAAAATCGGGCAAAACGGCTTGATTTCGGCCTGGGGGCGGCTATTACTACGCCTCGCTCTTTGCCGAAATGAATTGAGACACCGGGACCCGCCTCGCGGAGCCCGGGGGAGCACCACAACCGACGGCGGTCTCAGCAGTTAAGACATCAGCCCTCTTGATTTAAAGAGGGCGCTAGAAAGATCTATGTCAGCAAATCTATTGGAGGAACTTGTCGAATCCGGGGTTCATCTCGGGCATCAAAGCCGGAAATGGAACCCTAAGATGAAGCCCTATCTTCTCGCCGAGAAGAACTCGATTTACATCATCAATCTCGAGGAAACCGTGCGGCAGCTCGAAGAGGCGGCGCTTTATCTGGCTGACCTTGTGAGCAAAGGGAAAAAGTTGCTCTTCGTGGGCTGCAAGCGGCAGGCGCAGGATGCAGTCCGCGAGGCCGCGGATGCGACCGGTCAGTTTTTCGTCAATCACCGTTGGCTGGGCGGCACGCTCACCAACTTGACCACGATCCGCAAGAGTGTGAACCGGCTCCAGTATCTCGAAGACATCGAGAAATCTCCGGACTTCAAAAAGATGAGCAAGAAGGAGCTCGCTGCGCTTTCACGCGAGCGTAACAAGCTCTTGCGCAACCTCCAGGGGATTCGCGCTATGGAGGGGCATCCGGACGCGCTCGTGGTCGTGGATTGCGCCCGTGAGAGCATCGCGGTGGCCGAGGCGCAGAGACTGGGTATTCCCATCGTGGCCCTGGTGGACACCAACGCGGATCCCGACCCCATCGCGTATCCGATCGCGGCCAACGATGACGCTATTCGTTCGATACGCGTGATTTTACAGAACCTCGTGGACCCGATTATCCAGGCCCAGGAATCGGGATCCAAGGGCGGGAAGAAAGCGAAGAAAGCGGTCTCCGCTTAATTCAGACGGCGGTTCAATCGCCGATTTTCCCTCTGGATCCGGCCCTTGTCATGGGTAGGCATATCCGGGAGGGATCGAAACGGGCAGAACAAATTTAGACTACAGAGCAATGGCTGAGATTACGGCAACGTTAGTAAAGACCCTGCGTGAGAAGACCAACGCGGGCATGATGGATTGTAAGGGGGCACTCAAAGAAGCTGACGGCGACTTGGACAAAGCCGAAACGATCTTGCGAAAGAAGGGGATCGCCGCTGCAGGCAAGAAAGCGTTGCGTGCCGCCACCGAGGGCGTTATTTCCTCGCGCATCAGCGGACAAGACCACATCGGCGTCCTCATGGAAGTCAATTGCGAGACTGATTTCGTGGCGAAGAACGAAAATTTTCAAAGTTTTGTCGCCGATCTGACGGAGCATGCCACGGAATCCAGTCAGGCCGATGACATGGAGAGCATGCTTAAGGAGGATTACGGAAAAGATCCCGGGGGCAAAGTGGAGGAAGCTGTCAAGGCCAAGATCGCCGAGTTGGGTGAAAACATCGTGCCACGCCGCTTCGTCCGATTTCGGATTGAAGACGGCGCCGAGGGCTCAGTCGGAAGTTACCTCCATTTCCAGAAGGTCGGCGTCCTCTTGGAACTGGGCTGTGAAAAGGCGGAAACTGCGGCCAGTGATGACTTTCGGGCTTTGGTGAAGGACATCACCTTGCATATTGCCGCGTCACACCCGGTTTGCATTTCACGCGACCAGGTTCCCGAAGACCTGGTTTCCCGGGAAAAGGATATATTCGCGGATCAAGTTAAGAACAAGCCCGCGGAAATCGTGGAAAAGATCGTGGCCGGCAAACTGGACAAATATTACAGCACGATATGTCTCCTCGAGCAGGCGTTTATCAAGGATGCGGACAAGAGCGTGGATGAATTGCTCAAGGAAAAGGCATCCGCGCTGGGTGACACTATCACCGTGCGCCGTTTCGAGCGTTACCAGGTGGGGGAGGAGATTTAAGCGCAGCTTAAATCTCAGGTGTCAGGTATCCGGCGAGAGGATTAACGGCGAGACGCCGGCAGATATTCCCGATCCTGCTCACTGATACCTGTCAACTTGCGCGCAGCGCGCCCTAGAAGAAGCGCTGGGGTTCGAGCATGGGCCGCGGCCGGCAGATGCGGTTTACGCACTCGGCAAAACTTTCCTCGTTACTGAGGATGCCGATTTCCACGCGCAGGAAAAAGATCGGGATATCACTGCGTTCCAAGGCCGGGAAACGGACGGAGTCTTTCTCCGTGGTCACAATCATTTCCAGGTCGCGATCGAGACAGCGATCAATGAAGGTGTCGATTTCCTTGCGGGTGTACCGGTGGTGATCGGTGTAACGGCGGGTCACCTCGATCTTGGCTCCGAGTTTCTTGAGTCCGTTTTCGAAGCTTTCCGGGACCGCGATCCCGCTGATGGTGCCGACGTATGCCCCTTCCAGGTCCTCCAGGGGTTTGTGTGCCCGGGTAATGATATTCTCCAGGTAAAGCGGCCGGTGGGTGCACTCGATAATTTCGGCGGTCCGATTGTATTTTCGGATACGCTGAATCAGATCGCGATTGGACTCTCCGTTGCATTTGGTAATAAAAATATAGCTGGCGCGTTTCAGGTTGCGGGGGGGCTCCCGGAGGGTGCCGCGAGGAAGAAGATATTCGTTGCCGAAGGGCGCATACCGGTCGACGAGGACGATATCGAGACGGTGGCGAAGCTTGAGATATTGCAGGCCGTCATCGAGAAGGAGGGTATCGGCCTGGTGCTTGTTGATGGCGTCCAAGCCCCCTTTGACACGGTCTTTATCGACGATGACCACCACGTCCTTGAGATTGTTGGCCAGCATATACGGTTCATCTCCTGCGGTCTTAGAGTCGAGCAGCAGGGATTTTCCATCGGAAACCAAGCGAGAAGGATTGATCTCCGATTCCCCGGCCAGCTTTCCGCGCAAGCGTTCGAGAAGAGGCCGGTTGACGCTCTTATATCCCCGGCTGAGGATGGCGACGTTGCGGCCTCCTTCGTTCAGAGCGCGGGCGAATTTCTCGACGACGGGAGTCTTGCCCGTGCCTCCCACCGTTAGATTCCCGATGCTGACGACGAGACATCCGAGATTTCGTTCGCGAAGAATGCGGTTGCGGTAGAGATAGAGCCGCAGGTTGACGGCGCCCCGGTAAATATAGGAGAGCCCGTAAAGGATGAATCGGAGAAAGGAGGCGCGCGGTCCCTTCCGCCGTTCGAGGATGACGTCGATGGCGTATTGCTCGAGGCTTTCAAGCCATTCTTTCATAAGTTCACGGAATCAGGCGTAGTGTGGCAAGGGGCGATGAATAAAAGTGCGCCGGCGGGACCGGCCCGGTTCTTGGTATCGTTTTTTGTCGCCAAGCAATAGCGAAAATGTTGGCATTCTCAAGGAAGTCCGTTCCCGCGAGCAGGAGAACTGTTCTTGGGGACTCGAGAGCGAGCGGGACGGTGCCGGGGGGAGCGTCATGACGCGAGAAGACGAACGGGGATTAGACCAGTTGCGCGGGGTGCATTTCATGCCCGGCGTTGCCCCACATGCATCGGGATCTACGCTGGTATCCTTCGGCCGGACCCGTGTCATTTGCAGCGTCATGATCGAAGCCGGGGTTCCACGGTGGATGAAAGAGCAGCGGGTGCCCGGCGGATGGCTCACCGCCGAATATAGTATGTTGCCCTATTCCACTCTGCAACGAAAGCCACGCGACATCTCGAGGGGGCGACTCGATGGGAGAAGTTCCGAAATCCAGCGGCTCATCGGCAGATCTCTTCGCGCCGTGGTCGACCTCGAAAAACTGGGCGAACGCACCGTCTGGGTGGACTGCGACGTGCTGCAGGCGGACGGGGGGACGCGCACGGCTTCCATCACCGGCGCCTGTGTGGCCGCGGGGATCGCGTTCAACAAGTTTTGCGAGGAAGGGATCCTGCAGAGTTCGCCTTTGAAAGAGCTGGTGGCGGCGGTGAGTGCCGGGGTCGTCGGGGGCAGCTCTTGCCTCGACCTGAATTACGTGGAGGATAAAGATGCGACCGTGGATTTCAATTTTGTCCTCACGGAGAGCGGGGAGTTCGTGGAGGTGCAGGGCAGCGGGGAAGAAGCCACCTTCACTCAGGCCCAAATGGATGAGATGCTGGAACTGAGTAAATTGGGCGTGGGCCAGCTCACGGATCTGCAGCGCAAGGCCATCCTGGCCGGGGAAACCCCCGCCGAGGAAGGTCAACTCCTTGGGCTGGTGGAGCAATTTCAGAAGTAAAAAAGGGGCCGTCGCCGGGTAAACTGGGCCTGGAAAATCCCTTGACCGCGGCCGGATTCGAATTAAGTATTTCCCCTCAATTAAGTAATTTCCCCCCCAACCCAAGAACCGGATACCGAAATGTCACGAGTTTGTTCTGTCACAGGCGCCAAAGTCAGGCGCGGCCGCAAGATCCACCGCAGCGGGCTGGCCAAGAAAAAAGGTGGCATCGGCCGCCACGTGACGAAGGCCGTCAAGCGAGACGTTTATCCCAATCTCAAGAAGAAGCGGATCTGGGTGCCGGAGCTGAGCCGATATGTCAGCGTCAAGCTGACCGCCCGCGCCCTGAAGACGATCTCCAAGAAGGGGGCTTACGCCACCCTCAAGGAAGCAGGCGTTATCTAGCGGAAATTCCTCATTTTCCTGTTTCCCGCCGGGATTGATTTGCCATAATCCCAAGAAATAGACTTCGGGATCTCCCGGCGCTTCGGCGTACAGGTCGGCATTTTCGGCATTCCTAAGAGCGCCGGCGGAGGAGAATGCGCTGACCTCACCAGAATCCGGAGGCCCGGCATACCCAAGAAAAGTGGAGTTGGGACCCTCCACGAACCCCAACCATCAACACAACTAGCAGATCAGAAAGGCAATCGTTCCCATGGCATACAGCGTTGAAAGTAAGAAATCAGGAAAAACCTATTACCTGCACCTTCGCGAGCAGCAGCGTAAGGACGGTAAAGTGACCAGGCTCTACTATTTTGGCGGCGAAATAAAAGACGGCGCAGTGGATGAACTCCCGGACGGATACACCGTCATCGAAAATGAGCGCACCGGACTTCCGTTCCTGAAGAAGAAACGATAAGCCGAGAGACGCCGTTCCTGAGACAGGGAGACCAATCTGGAAATTTAAAACCTTTACGGACCACTGCCGGGGATCGTGAAGGTTTTTTTCTGCCGGTGACCCGCGCGGATATCAAGGGGACGTAGCCGTGAGCTGCGTCTTCGCCTTCTTCAGAGGATACCAGGCGGCGATCTTCGCCGCGAGGCGCTGGACGACCTCCGGGTGCCTGGCCGCAAGATTGGTGTCCTCGTGCGGATCGGCAATGAGATCGAAGAGTTGGGGGCCCTTTTCCGTCCGTGGATGAGTACTCGAGTATTTCGAAACGACGCCGTCGTAAGTGAGCAGGAGTTTCCATTTTCCCTCAATGCACCAGCGATAGAGGAGGGTCGGTTCAGGATCTTCGAGGTCGATGATGTCGTGGGCGCAGCCTTCGCCGAATATGGTGTCGCGATCGAGCGGTGCGCCATCGCGGACCAGCGGCAGAAGATCGAGGCCGGGGAGACCGTCCGGGGCTTCGATTCCGGCGGCGCTGAGGGCGGTGGGAAAGAGATCGATGCTGTTGACGAGATCGTCCCGCACGCCCGGCTCGATCACCCCGGGCCAGCTGAGCATCGTGGGCTGACGGGTGCCGCCTTCGTTGGCGGATTGCTTCGAGCGTAACGCGTAACCGCCGGCGTCCGGGTTCTGGATCCAGCCGTTGTCGGAGATGTAGACGAACATCGTGTCGTCGGTGAGGCCCTTCCCATCGATGTAATCGATGAGCTGACCGCAGGTTTCGTCGAACCACTCGCACATGGCGTAATACTTGGCGACGAAATCGGAATCGACTTTGGCGCGATATTTTTTGAAGAGCCGTTCCGGCGGGGTGTGGGGCGTGTGCGGCATGAAAGGCGCATACCAGAGGAAGAAGGGTTTTTCTTCTGCGATGGCATGGTCGATGAAGTTGAAAACGGGGGCCATGCCTTCGCGGCCGATCTTGAGGCCGTCGTCTCCGTGGCGACCGCCGGGCTCGGGGAAACCGCGCGTCATACCGTGGGTGAATCCGCCGCGCTTGTAATTGCCTTCCCACCACTTGCCAGACTGGTGGCTGAGATAGCCGGCCTCGCCGAGGAGTTTGGGAAGGGTGGGGTGGCGATCGATGTGGGCGATCAGATCGGCGCGGAGTTGCTGGTACTTCGCAGATTCAGGGGAGGCCTTTTGGCCTCGGGCTCTTTTCGCCTTTCCGGCGGGATCGTTGCCGGTGACGAGGTGTTGGTGGGCATAGAGGCCAGTCGCCAGGGTCATCAGCGATGGCCGGCAGAGGGCGGTGGGCACGTATCCGCGGGGGAAGACCGCGCTGCGTTTCGCGAGCTTGTCGAGATGCGGAGTCTCGATGTGTGGGTGGCCCATGAAACCGTAATCGGTCCAGGATTGGTCGTCGGAGATGATGTAGACGATGTTGGGGGGCTTGGCGTGGACGGCTTCAGAGGCGGGCACGGGTCCATAGAAAAAGAAAAGAGTGAGGAAGAGGGGCCAGGATATTTTCATGATCATCAGTCCGTAATAACGCCGAGAGCGCAGGGATTCTTTCACTTAAGCGGGTTTTCAAACCAGACCACATTGGCGGACTGCTGTCCGGCGATAAGAAGATCGAGGTCCGAGTCTCCATCAATGTCGACGGCGCGGATGTCGTAAGCCGCCTGGTTTTCGCCGATGCGGTGGTTGGTGAAATTGCCGGCACCGTCGTTTTGATACCACATCACCAGTTTACTGTCCTTCCCGCAGGTCGCGCCGTCAATGTCGCCGTCGGAGTCCAGATCGGCGGCCGCCAGGCAATGCGGGCCTTCGAGATCCGCGTCCATCTCTCTCGCAGTCCACTCCGTGCCGGAACCCTGGAACCAGAGGACGCCGCTGCCGTGACCGCGGCTGGCGAGGAGGTCCATGCTGCCATCTCCATTCAGGTCCGCGGGAATGAGGTTGGTGGCGCCGGTCTCATTCCTGGAGACCACGGATTTATTCCAGGGCGTGCCTGCGCGTCCGGGGTTCTTCCACCACGCGAACCAGTTTCCATTCAGAAAAGGCGTCCCCTTGGCGCCGCAAGTGATATCGGGCAGGCCATCTCCGTCGATATCTCCGAGTCCCATGTAATGGTTCCCGCCAGGTGCGTCGTTAACCGCGAACACGTGTCGTTTCCACGCGGCGTCGGGGGACCGCGCATTGCGAGGGATCTCGAACCAGGCGATTGAATTGGCGAGCGGCCCTTGCGCCACGAAATTGTTCACGATCAAATCCTGTTTGCCATCGAGATCGACGTCCCCGGCCAGGAGGCAGTGGATTCCGGAAAACTGGTCATCGATGACATGGTAATTCCAGCCCTGGCTCAGGGTCTTGTCAGGATTCTCGAGCCAGAAGACCGGGCCCTTTGAATGGCTCCCCAGGTAATCAATGTCCCCGTCGCCATCGACGTCCATCGTTTCGCTGTGGATGCAGTTGATTCGATTGCTGGGAAAGGTATAAACCACCGTCTCCGCCCAGGCGGGTCCTTGAAAGAGCCGGACTTTGCCCCCGCAACTGGCGATCACGTCTGTGTGGCCGTCCCTGTCGAAGTCGGCGGCGACGGCCGTTTGAGTCGGGAACCCTGAGTGGATGACGTGTTTTTCCCAGGGGGGATCCCCGGCCGCCGGCGAATTGAGGGCGGGAAGCATGCAGATATATGCGCAGAGGCTAGGGAAAGCCGCGGGGGGTCTCCTCGAGAGCGATTCTATATGCGCGGGGCCCATAGTCATCTGCAGGGATTGATCGAATAGATTATGCTACCAAAACAAAGTGATTGGACTAGATTGAACTTTGTGAGCGAGATCGCGCAGGCAAGCAAGTTCTATCGGGCCGCGGCCATCACTCTCCTCAGCGCGCTGCTGGCGGGAGCCCCGACCGCTCTGCTGCCGGCGAGGACCGTCGAGAAGCCGGAGCGGACAGATTCCGAGGACCCGGCCGCCATGGCAATGGCATCGGTCTGGAAGGTGCGCTCATCTACGAGCACTTTGTATTTGGCGGGATCGGTGCATCTTCTTCGCGCCAAGGACCACCCCTTACCCCCGGTGTATGACGCGGCTTACTCGGACTCGGAAAAACTCTTCTTCGAGGTCGACATGGAAGAAGCTTCCGACTTCCAGGCGCAGCAGAGAATGCTGGAGATGGGCCGTTATTCCAATGGCGACACGATTCGCGATCACATCAGTGAATCCACCTACGACCTTCTCCGGGATTATCTCAAGAAACGCGGCATCGGTGGGAATCTCTTTGAATCCATGAAACCCGGGATGCTGGCTATAACCATCGCTTCCCTGGAATACATGCGCAGGGGAGCCTCACCTCAGCTGGGAGTCGATTTCGCCTATTACCGCAAAGCTTTGAAACACGGAAAACCGATGCACGGCCTGGAGACCTCGGAGTTTCAACTGCAACTCATTGGAGGGATGGGCGGGGAAAAGCAGGAGGCACTGCTCAGGGATACGCTTGAAAATCTGGATGAATCGGAGGAAACCACGGAGGTGCTTTTGCAGTCCTGGCGTGAGGGCGATGCGAAGACCTTGGAAGACTTGTTGAACGTCGAGATGTCCAAGGACAAGGAAATCGCCAAGGCGCTACTCTACGACCGGAATCGATCCTGGCTGCCCGCCTTGGAGAAGTCGCTCAGGGGAAATCAGAATGCGATGGTCGTTGTGGGTGCGGGTCACCTCGTGGGGAAGCGGGGTGTGGTGCAGCTGCTCAGAAAACGCGGGTATACCGTGACCCAGATGCGGTATGCGGTGCCGGTCACCCATGAAGAACGCGGAGGCCGATGAACTGATCCGCCGGGCGGCGCGCTCCCTGCGCAGCGTGGCGCCTTCGCTGCCGACCCTGGAAACACTGCAGCGCGAGATTGCGGACGGTGATCTCGCAATGGAGAGGGGCTACTTTCTTCCCGACGAGGACGAGCGAGTGCGACAGGCGTTCGCGAAATACCTCGGCTTACGCGCGGCCTTACACCAGACGATTGCGGAATTGGAACCGTTGATTCGAGGGGAGGCGGCGGGAGCGCTTACCTCCGAGCGTCAAACTGCGGCTTTCTCCGTGGCCTTCGCGTCGGCCGCCGTCCTCGTCAGGGCCGCGACGTTTCTGGTGGACAGTTTTGCTGGCAAAAAAACCGCGTGGAGAAAGCTCGACGAAGCGGAGCCGCGATTCGGGATTCCCCGCAAGCAATTCACGCGGATTTACCGGTCCCTGACGTCGCCTTACAACGTCTGGAGGATACACGATGCCTGCCACTTCGCGAAAGAGCGCGCCGGGGAATTGGCCCGGCTCGCGGACGATCCCGAAATGGCCCCGGTCCTGCACATTCTGGAACGCAACCGGGAATCTGTGGACGCGCTGACGCGTGCCTCATTTGCGCGAAATCAGCTTAAGTATCGGCTGCATTCCCTGCTCAGACGCCAGAGATCCGGCTTCGACCAGGTCATGTTTGCGCTGATGGAAGTCTCCGGAAGAGTGGTCTCCGAAATCACGAATCCGTTTCACGAGAAAAGAGTCACTTCCGCCGTGATTGCAAAAGTTGGAGAACTGCTTCAGCCGGGTGACGTCATCGTGACGCGGCACGATGATGCCATGAGCAATCTGTTCTTACCGGGATTCTGGCCGCATGGCGCGCTTTACATCGGCAGTCTCCAGGAGCGGGATGCGCTGGGCGTCCGCGTCGACGATGAGCGCCGCGCCGCGAGCGGTGACGACGTCCGCGTGCTGGAAGCGAAGAAGGACGGGGTGCTTTTTCGAACGTTGGAGGAGACCCTGCGAGTGGATTCCTTTGTCGTAATCCGGCCCAGGCTGGGAAGGGAGGCCCTGGCGGAAGCTCTCTCTCGCGCTTTGACCCACGCGGGCAAGCTTTACGATTTCGAGTTCGATTTTAGCCGGGCGGACAGGCTGGTATGCACCGAGTTAATCTATCGCGCGTATCATGGGGCGCAGGAACTTCGGTTTTCGCTCCGCGAAAGGGCGGGGCGAGTCTGTCTATCCGCGGAAGACTTGCTCGACTATGCCGTGGAAGGGCAGGGTTTCGAGGTCATTGCAATATACGGGGTGCTCGGGAAAAGCTGGGTGCCAGCTCCCGGGGCGACACAACTGCTCGCTGCCAGCTACCGGGCGAACCGGTAGACGCCCGGCGGTTCAGGATTTCGATTTCGCGATCGCGCCCAACAATGTTCCCGCGATCACGGTTTCGAGAATAGCGCCCGCGATCCAACTTGCCAGTAGACCCAGCGGCAGTGGCATCACGGAATAAAAGATGACTGAGGTCGAGGACATCAACAGTCCCACCAGGAGCCCGTAAAATGCGCCGGATGTAATGCTGGGATTAGGCTGAAGCTTGAGGTAGATCGCACAAAACATGATCGTGAAAAGCAACTGGCCCGCCAGCATCCACATAAAGTAAGTTTTCATTGCTTCCTGCTCGCGCCAAAGTTCGGCACTGGCCTCGTAAAAGGGTCTCAAGAGCATTCCGTGAAAAGCCCATTCGAAAAAGAAGACGAATATAAAGATGATGGCCGAAGAGAGTGCCAGGCGTTTCATGAGCGTGTGAACTTGGTTGGCAGGGTCGGAGAAGTCAGCAGGGCCGGTGGCGTTGAACGCATCACTCCCGCGGGGAGTAGGCTAACACGGAAATGGAGGTGACAGCAAGCGCGGGGGCGGAGGGAACCGTCAATCGAACATCTCGAGTTGCATGGATTCACCCGGCGGAGGTTCAAAGCGGAGCCCGACTCCGAGAAGACGGACCGGTTTGTTGTGGCCTCGTTTCCAGGCCTTTTCCAGGAGATCGTGAAAGGGCGGTTCCTCGAGGCCGGAAATCTTGCACTCCGCCGTGGTGCGGCTGAAATCCGAAAACTTCAGTTTTACAAAGGCCTTTGCGATGCTTCGGTCGCGGTGCTTGGCCTGGTAATCCGCCGCGAGCTCCGTGTAAAGGTCCTTAAGCCGTTCGGCGCACTCGGGAAGCAGCGTGATGTTGATCTCGAAAGTGCGTTCGGTGCTTAGCGACTTTCGCTCACGATGCGGTTCGACCTCCCGGGAGTCGATTCCCCTGCACAATTGATGGAGTTGGGCGCCGAATTTTCCGAATTGCCGCGTGAGGTCGGGCAAGGAGACCGACTGGAGATCGCCGCACGTTCTTACTCCCTGCGCATATAGTTTTTCCGCGGTCGCCTTCCCTACTCCCCAAATTTTTGAGACCGGAAGATCGTGAACGAAGCTCGCAATCTCTTCTTCCCGGATTTCAAACTGTCCGTCCGGTTTCCTCCAATCGCTGGCGATTTTCGCGAGAAATTTGTTCGGTGCAATTCCCGCGGATGCGGTCAAGCCGGTCTCCTCGCGAATTTGGTAGCGGATCTCCCGCGCGACCGCCTCACCCGAAGAATTGAGGTGAGAAACATCAAGATAGGCCTCATCCAACGAGAGCGGTTCGACAAATTCCGTGAAGCGCCGAAATATTCCCCGGATGCGCTGGGACTCATTGCGGTAAACATCAAAGCGCGTGGGAAGGACGATGAGCCGCGGGCAAAGCTGGAGGGCTTTAAATGTCGGCATTGCAGAACGACAACCGTATTCACGGGCCTCGTAATTGCAGGTGGTGAGCACCCCGCGCTGCCGAGAACTGCCGCCCACGGCGACGGGTTTTCCGGAAAGCGGGGGATCGTCCCGGACCTCGATGGCCGCATAAAAGCAGTCCATATCGATGTGGATGATCTTGGCGATAGAAACATTCTACCGCAGGAGATTCGCGCGATGAAGCACCTCGATGGAAAAGTTTAGGATATCGCAGTCGCTGGGCCGAGGGGTTGTGCCCGACGCGATCAGGGAAAAAGCTCGAGTTGCTTGGTTCCGGCCTCCGCGATCTCCGGCTTCAGAACGTGAAGAAATGTCTCCACGCCGTTGGGGACCTCAGTAAGCCGGTAGAACTCCGGCTCCAAGGAGGCGGGCGCCAGCGCCAGCAGTTCCTGGCGGGTGCGATGCTCCAGGTTTTCATCAAGAAAGTAGTTGAAGAAATGTCGCAGCGGATTCTGCGGGGAAAAATTCGATACCACGCTGAAGCCGCCGGGCTGCAGTAATTCGAAAAAAATGTCCATGATCCGGCTGCAGACTCGGTCGGAAAAATGTGCGAAAAGGCCGCCGCAGCAGATGAGATTGTAGTGTTCCAAGCCCAGGGGTGTGTTGGTGATTCCGTGCGCAGCCTCTTCGGTCGGCGTGGTATTGAGGAGGCGGTTTCCTTCGGAGAGAAAATGATTCACCGGTTTACGGAAAAAGCGCAGTCCCGTTTGGCGGCCTGTTTCGGCAGCCAGTTTCTGAAGTGATTCGCGTGCTCCTGGAAGCAAGTGCTCACTTAGACCGATCACCGTGATATCGGCGTGATCTGAGATTTCTTCGGTGGCGAGAAACTGCTCGATCTCCAGCACCGGTCCAGCCGTGACACTGAGGATTTTTGCGCGGCGTCCGTCGTCATGACACCACTGAGTGCACGCGCGCAGGGTTTCTGCCAGAAACTGGGTGCGATAGCGTATCGCGACTCCCGTGTCCGTAGAGCTCAGCCAGGTCCGAAACGCCTTCTCGAAAAGGGAACCCGGTGAAGAAGGAGCCTCCAGGAGCAATTCCGGAAGGGCGAAGCTCTTGACCGGGTGAAGAGGCCTGCCGGCGGTCGGGGGTGTGATGGAGGCCGCCAGCATGTAGGGGTCCAGCTGAAGCCGCGCATAGGTCCGGTAATCTTCCTCCCGTGAGGGCGGGGCGTCGGAAATGGCGTCGGAGAACCGATCGGAAAGCCGGCTCATCGCGGGAATTACATGAGAGGACAACGAGTCGATGACCGCTTGTTCTGCGCGCGCGCGTTGCGCTCCCTTCGTGGGACGCAGGCGAAGCTCGAACCGCTCCAGGGTATTCTTGATTTCCTGCAGGAGAAGATCAAATTGGTCGACGGCGTCGCGGAAAGGAGTGTCGATTTCCGAGAGCAGATCCGTGAGCTCGGCGGAGACCGCGGAAGCGATAGATTCCACGTCCGCGGGGGCCGAAGAGGCCGCCACCGGCGCTTCTTCAGCCGGACGTTGCCACTCTTTTTCCAGCGCGAGCTCCGCGACGAGTAGAATGCCCGTGTTCACAAGTTCAGTGACCACCGCCTTGCCGATGAAGTAGCTGGGGCTTCCCAGCACGATCTTGCAGTTGGTGAGGACGTCCCCAACTTGAAGATCCAGCTTCGGCGCGAAGATTTCGCACACAATCGCCCGGGGATTGAGCCGAAGGATATTGGCCCGGAATGGCACCGCTTTGGGCGTCGTCGTCTCGATGTAATTCTCCTTCAGAAAAAGCCGAGTTACGGCCAGCGGGGGCGAAGATGGGGGGAAAGTGCCGGGATCCTGCGCGTGATCCTGGCGGACTGCGCTGACCCGGTTCTCCGGAGCACTCGTCGGGGGGCGGGGAGTGGTCTCCAGTTTTCCAGGAAAGGGAGCCTCATTCGCATCGGCCTCGGAGATGACGAAGCGCGGAGTGTCCGGGGCGACAGGGAGACCCTGGCGCTTGGCGCGTGCGAGACGGGTGCACTTTTCAACTGTGCTCTTGAGATCGGTTACGTTGAATGGCTTGGTCATGTACTCCGTGGCGCCGAGTTCCATGGCTTCCCGTGCCATTTCCAGTTCTGCGAAGGCAGTCAGAAGAATCACGGGAACGTCGCGGTCCATCTCCCGGATTTCTTTGATGCCCTGGATGCCGTCTTTATTGGGCATCTGGTAATCGATGATGACAGTATCCGGCCGGAGTTCCTGAAAGATGCGCATTCCTTCGTCGACGGAGGCGGCGGTTTTGACCTCGCAGTTGGGGACAAGGGTGAGACGAATAATCTCCCGGAGGCCTTTGTCGTCGTCGATAACGAGGACTTTGGGGGCGGTGGCGGAATAGGCGGGATCGAGGCGCATGGTGGATCCTGGCGGTGACGGGCTTCTAAGGGATTGACGAAGGGGTGGGGTGGGAAGATTCTAGATAATCTCTAATATTTGCTAAATATCAGATAAATGTAAATATTTGAATTTCCGAACAAAAAGGTGCAAGTTCCAGTCCCGTAAAAAAAGAACTTGCAGGGTCTTATATAATTACTATATTTAAATGAAGTTTCCATATTTTAACTGCCACGGTCCCATGATCCTGCCTATCGAATATCACAAGGCGGCCGCCACCGATCCCGATGAGGAATACCGCGTGCCGACAATCCTGGTCGTTGATGACGATCCGGGGCTCCGCAAAGCCCTGAGCATCTTCCTCAAGTTCCAGTATTTCGTCGTTTCTGCCTCCTCGGCAGAGGAGGCGACCATGCTCCTCGAAGAACTCGGCGCCGACGCCGTGATCCTCGATTACAAGATGCCTGGTAAAGACGGCCTCGAACTCCTGCGAAGCATCCGCTCCCGCTATCCGAAGCTCCCGGTCCTCCTGCTCAGCGGGTGTGCCGATGAGAGCACCGAACAACGGGCCAAGACCCTGGGGGTCAACGGGTGCATGCGCAAACCCTTCGAACTCGAAGAAGTCGTCGGTTCCCTGGCCGAGCTCGTCCGCGTCCGCGGCGACACTGAGCATCCCAACTGGGACCTCTCGCTCTGAAATCCTCTATCTTTTGAGAGGAGGAAAACGCTCCGTCGTTTCCCACGAATCCTGGGAGACAACTCCGGTGGGTCCGGTCTCCATTCTCAGAACTTCCTCCAGAGCGAAGGCACGAAGAGCACCAGGACGGCGAAGAGCTCGAGCCTTCCCAAGGCCATCAGCAGGGTCATTACAAGGCAAGCGGGGGCACCAAAATGTGCGAACGTTTTGGTCGGTCCCACTTCTGCAAATCCGGGACCGATATTAAAAAGTGTAGCCAGCGTGGCCGAGAGACAGGTGTCGAATGAGGCGTCTGGCTCGAGCACGGCCAGCAGCAGGGTCCCCAGGGGAATGAATATCAAGAACATGGCGATAAAGATGGGGATCGCTCGGGAGGCGCCCTCTGCGGGGACCCCATTCAGCTTCAGGGCAAAGACCTGCTTGGGTCGAAATGTGGCCACCACCTCATGCCGCGCAATGCGCCAGAACAGGAGTACCCGGCTCATCTTTATGCCTCCCGCCGTGGATCCTGCGCAGCCACCGAACACCATCAGCAGCAGAAGGATCGCCGCCGAAAATCCCGGCCACTGATCGAAGTCTTCCGAGACATAACCCGTCGTCGTCACGATTGACGCAACCTGGAAGGTCGCCTCCACCGAGGCGACTTTGAGATCTTCGTAGAGATGGCTTTCGACGGTGAGATTAAAAATCACCAGCAGAATGCTCATGGCGGCGATGAAAAGAAAGACCTTGGCTTCCTCTTCGACCCGTAACCGTTTCCAATTGCGCCGGATCACTGCCACATAAAGAAAGAAGCTCAAGCTGCTGAGAACCATCATCATCGTAAGAAACATCTCGATGCGGAAACTGTCGAACCACGCAATACTTTCATCGTGCGTGCTGAAACCGCCGGTAGCCACCGTGGTCATCATGTGGCAGACGCTGTCGTAGGGCGTCATTCCCAGCAGGAACAGTCCGGCGAAAGTGATCGCGGAGAGTGTTAAGTAAACCAGGCAGAATACGACCGCGGTGTCCTTGATCCGCGCACTGCTGCCCTCGCCGGCGTGCGCGGAGGATTCCATGCGAAAGAGTGATTTGGCGCTGACCCCGAGCTGGGAGAGCAGGGCCACGAACAACACCAGGATTCCCAGCCCGCCAAGCCATTGGGTCAGCGATCGCCAGAGGAGGATGGCCCGCGGATAGAGATCGAGATCCTCGATCACCGTGGAGCCCGTGGTCGTGAAGCCCGACATCGACTCGAAGAGCGCCTTGAAAAACGGCAGCCGGGGCTCGCACAACAGGTATGGCAATGTGCCGAAGAGCGCGCAAATGAACCAGCTGACCCCCACTACGACCACCGCTTCTTTGCGGAGCATCTCCTTTTCCGATTTAAACCCGAGTAACGAGAGGAGTAGTCCGGCGCCAAAGGTGATTGAGGCTGACACCAGCAGCGGGTGCATGGCGGAATTCTCAGCGCCGCGCCTACCCTGCCACCAGGCAAAGGCCGTGCAAATCAGCATGGCGGCGCACACCATGAATAACACGGCCCCGAAAACCTTGCTGAGCAGCCTGTAATTCATCCGAAGTTTCGCCCTGCGCCGTGCCCGGAGCAGCAATGCCAAGATTGCCGCCCGCTTTACTTGCTGATGAGATTGAGAAACTTCTTCCGCGCCGTGTTGGAGACCATGGCATAGATGCAATCTCCGGCCCGGATCACATCGTCCGCCGCGGGGACCGCCGCCTGCACGCCGTGCAGCAGGGCCACCAGCCCGCTCCCCTCCGGCCAGTCAATTTCGCTCACCTTGTGATCGACGATGCGCGACTTTTCGGGCACCGAAGCTTCGATCAACTCGCCGGTATCGAGCTCTTTAATGACATGGTATTTGTCGGAAGTAATGAAGCGGGCCAATTCCTTCCGGGTGGCCTCGCGGGGGCTCACCGCCGCCATGATTCCCAACTGAGCTCCGGAGGAACTGATGGCGTCGGCGTAATCCGCGCGGTGAATCAGCGTGAGGCAGTTCTTGGCCCCAATGCTTTGGGCCTGGAGGCAGGTCATGACATTGTCCTCGTCGCTCTGCGTCGTGGCCACGAAAAAATCGGCGTCGCCGACCTGTTCCTCCTTGAGCTCGGCGACCGAAGTCGCATCCACGTTGAGGACCGTGGTTTCGGAGAGCCGATGCGAAAGCTCTTCGCACAAGGCGGGATCCGACTCGAATATGCGCACCCGGCAGTTCCAGCTCTCCAGCATCTGCGCCAGCGAAAATCCGTATTCCCCGCCGCCGAATATGACGACCTTGATAATTTCTTGCTTCGCAACCCCGTTGCCGAGTCGTCCCACGATTTCGTGAAGGCGATGCGCCTCGCCGAACAAGGTGATGGAATCTCCGGCCTGGAGCCGCTCTTCCGCACTGGGAATAATCATGTGGCCGTTCCGGCCGATCGAGCCCACCCGCACGCGGGGAGGTAACTTAAGATCGCGCAGGGTCTTGTCACAGGCTTCGCTTTGCGCGGAGACCTCGATCTGCTGGAGCTCGATCCGGCCGCGGGCGATTTCTTCCACGAGAAGCGACGTGGGATTGCGGATGAACTTGGACAACTCCACGGCCGCGAGTCGTTCGGAAGCAAAGATATGATCGATGCCGAAATGACCGCGATGATCGAAGAGCCACTCCTCGCGCAATACTTTCGGATGGACCCGGCAAATGGCTTTGGAAGCGCCCAATTGTTTGGCTATGGAACAGGCGACAAGGTTCGTGGTGTCGTCGCTGGTAACCGCGAAAAAGAGATGGCACGTTGCCACGTTCGCTTCGAGCAAAGTATTTACGGATGTCCCGTCGCTGCAGATCACCTTGGCGTCGATCTTGCCTTCGAGCTCGCCGACGAGGCGGTCGTCCGTCTCGATAACCACGGTGTGATGCGATTCCTCGGTCAGGCTGAGCGCGAGGTGGCGTCCGATTTCACCAACGCCGACGATGATGATGTTCATAAGAGTGCTTCTGCGCGAGTAGGGGGCGGATGCGCCACGCCTCCGTTGGGCGGGCGGCGAAAAAAGCGAAAAGCCAGGAAATCAGGCGGCGGTGTGTTCAGGTGCCGGTGAAAGGATGCAGTCTGGAGAATCCCGCCGTCGTGAAGGCGCAATAGTTTATAATCGTAATATATATTAGAAGAAAATCTCCTCCCGGTCAATCCGGGTCTGCGCATCCCCGAGAGGCCCGGCGCGAAGTGCCGCCCAGGGGGCTGGTGTCGAGAACCAGGGAGAGCTCGGTTTGCAGGCGTTCCATCGGCAGGCCGACGACATTAGTCCACGATCCCGCGGTGCTCTCGATGATCAACGAGCCCTCTTGCTGGGCGGCATATGCCCCCGCCTTGTCCAGGGGGTCAATCCGCCGGAGGTAATCCTCGATTTGCGGGCGCGTCAAAGCCCGGAAGGTAACCCGGGTGATCTCGTGGAAGCGGACGCATGAATCGGGTTCGCCCGGACGGACGCCACAGAGACAGACGCCGGTGCAGACTTCATGGGTGCGGCCCGCCAGCAACTCCAGCATGCGGACAGCCTCCTCCAAATCCTCGGGTTTTCCCAGGGCGCGACCATCGATCGTCACCAGTGTGTCCGCGCCGATGACGAGCGCGTCGGGATGCCCCGCCGCCACCGCGGTCGCCTTGCGGGAGGCGTTCTCTTCGGTGAGCTCCGGAAGGGGCAGGGTAGGGTCCAGGAGTTCTTCGACGTCCGCCGGGATCACTTCGAATTTCAGTCCCGCCTCGCGGAGGAGATCGCCCCGGCGCGGCGATGCGGAGGCGAGGATGAGGTGGGGAGCGGAGGTCAAAATCAGCTGAGGGTGAAGAGGTGAACGGATCCCGGAAGCCCGGCAGCGGCGAGAGGCGGGCCCGTCTTGCGCGCCGGTAAGAAGGGGGAGGGCAGGACGTTATTTGGGACATAACGAGCCAAAAGAAAAACATATCTACATATCGTGATATGTTAATTTATCGCTTGAAGCCCCCCCTGCGGCGCAGTATCGTCCCCTACCATGGGCACCGCCGGAAAAGACGGGATTCAAAGCGAACTGGAGCAGCTCCTCCGGCAGCGCATCGCTGTGCTCGACGGCGCGATGGGCACCACTATTCGCGGCTACGGACTGGACGAGGCCGCCGCCCGCGGGGATCGCTTCGTCGACAATAAAAAAGATCTTCTTAACAACGGAGACATCCTTTCGCTGACCCAGCCTGCCGTCATTGGCGACATCCACAAGCGCTTCCTCGAGGCCGGTTCCGACATCATCGAGACGAACACTTTCTCCGCCACCACTCTCGCGCAAAGCGAGTTCTTCGTGGACGACCCGCGCGAAACGGGCGTCGGCCGCAAGGACCCCGCGTTTTACCAGAAAATTCTCGAAGATAAATTTCTCCAGGACTTGGCCTGGGACATCAACCTGGAGTCCTCAAAGCTCTGTCGCAAATGGGCCGATGAAATCGGATCGGGCACCGGCGTGAAACGCTATGTCGCGGGCGCGATCGGGCCTCTGACCGTTTCCCTTTCCAACTCGCCCGATGCCGAAGACGCAGGCTTCCGCGTCGTCACCTTCGACCAGGTCAAGGAAGCATACCGGCATCAGGTCCGCGCGCTCATCGAGGGCGGATGCGATATCCTCATGGTGGAAACGATATTCGATTCCCTGAACGCCAAGGCCGCGCTCGTCGCTATCGAAGAAATATTTTCCGAAGACGCCCTCAAGCTTCCCATCATCATTTCCGCCGCGGTGGGCCGGGGCGGGGAGACCATGATTTCCGCCCAGAAAGTCGAGGCTTACTGGAATGCGGTGCGCCACGTGAAACCGCTCGCCGTCGGACTGAACTGTTCCCTGGGGCCCGACCTGATGCGGCCCTTTGTCGCCGAGTTGGCGGCGGTAGCGGATACCTTCATTTCCTGCTATCCAAACGCCGGTCTACCCAATCCTCTCGCGCCGACCGGGTTCGATCTGGAACCCGCGGACATGGAAAAATACCTCGATGAGTTCGCCTCCGAAGGCATTGTCAATTTGATCGGCGGATGCTGTGGCAACACCCCGGAACACGTGGCCGCCATCGCCCGCGTCGCCAAGCGCCATCCGCCCCGTGAGATCCCGAGCCTGGATCATCTCCTCCAGCTGAGCGGCTCGGAAGCTTACAACCATACCGCTGACAAGAACTTCCTCATGATCGGGGAGCGCACCAACGTGGCCGGGTCACCCAGGTTCGCCCGTTTGATCAAGGAAGACCAGCTGGAGGAAGCCCTCGCGGTGGCGCGGCAGCAGGTGGAGAACGGCGCCAACGTCATCGACGTCTGCATGGACGAAGGTCTCATCGACGGTGTCGACATGATGACGCGTTTCCTGACCCTGATCGGGTCGGAACCGGAAATCGCCAAGGTCCCAATCATGGTGGACTCCTCGAAATGGGAGGTCATCGAGGCCGGACTCAAGTGCCTCCAGGGCAAAGGCATCGTCAACTCCATATCGCTCAAGGAAGGCGAGGAAGTCTTCATCGAGCGGGCACGGACCATCATGCGCTATGGTGCCGCCGCCGTGGTGATGGCCTTCGACGAGAAAGGGCAGGCCGCGACCTTCAAAGAAAAAATCCGCATCTGCGAGCGCGCTTACAAGATTCTCGTCGAAGACGTCGGCTTCGATCCCGAGGACATCATCTTTGATCCCAACATCCTCACCGTCGCCACGGGAATGGAGGAGCACAATAATTACGCCCTCGACTTCATCAACGCCACCAAGTGGATCAAAGAAAATCTCCCCGGCGCCAAAGTCAGCGGCGGGGTCTCCAATATTTCGTTTTCTTTTCGGGGAAATAATCCGGTGCGCGAAGCCATGCACTCGGCGTTCCTCTATCATGCGACCCGGGCCGGGATGGACATGGGCATCGTCAACGCGGGCATGCTCGAGGTCTACGATGAAATCCCGAAGGAGCTCCTCGAGAAAGTCGAGGACGTCCTTCTCAATCGCAATTCCGGATCCACCGACGCCCTCGTCGAATACGCCGAACAATTTAAAGGGCAGAGCGGGAAGAAAAAGGAAGTCGACCTC
>JAHEJT010000046.1 GCA_024638765.1 Verrucomicrobiales bacterium | reverse complement strand
CCCACATGTCCCCAAATAACTGACCTGTCCCCAATGGCCCACAAATAACTGACCTGTCCCCAATGGCACTTGTCCAAATAAATGGCCTGTCCCCAATGGCCTCTACGAGCCGCCGCATGGTCTTGCGGAAAAACTCTTTTTCCTCGCGATCGAAGATGAACTGCCGGTCCACGACCCGGGACATGCAGTGGTAGAAGGATCGACCTTCGCCTAGGAGGCGCGGGGTTCTCATGGCGGGGTATATTGTTCATTTGAACAATATCTGTCAACCCCTCTTTTCAAATAAATGACCTGTCCCCAATGGCACTTTCTGTCCCCAATGGCACTTTCCTTTTTCCTTTTCAAATAAATGACCTGTCCCCAATGGCCTCTCGGCTAGCACGGGGCGTGACAAGGCGGTCGATTGCAGGACGGCCGGGGTGGAGGCTTTTCGGGCGCCAGCCGTTACGCGCCCGAGTTGGCGAGGGGTTGGGGGTTTTCTGAGGCGGGGGTTTGGGTGGTTCTCGTGGTTCTCATGGTTCTACGATTTGATTTCCTTTGCAGGATCGTATTCGAGGTTGCGGGAGCCAGAGGGGTTCACAAGGATGTTCATTTCGATGCTCGCACTGTTGGCGAAAAACACCTTCATATCGAGGCGGATAGAGGCATAGAACTCCTTGTTCCGACCCTCTACGTACAGGGTTTGTAGGAGATCGCGGGACCATTTTCCGTTTCTGTCCGTGGAGTCCCAGGATAACTCAGGCTGATATCCAGTTTCCGGTGCGCGGTACGGATATGGATCGGCACTGCTGATGAGACCGCCTTCGATTGCCTCGATCTCAAGCGTCCACGGATATCGTGTCGTTCCATCGGCAGCTTGATAGTCAGCAACGACGCGGATACGAAGATCTCCTTCGCCGTCACCTTCGATGACTCGACTGGCTCGCAAGTCAAATGTGTAGACGCGGCCATCGGGCACCACACGCTTTCGGCAGAACTTTTTGGAAAGCGGTTCTGAGATCCCTTTTCGCCACATGGGAAAGATTACCGGTTCTGTGGAAGACGTCGTGTGTTGGGATGAATAGGTGGGGCTAAACATGAACCCTCCGGGCATCTTCTTTGATGAAGTATACCCATCCTTTTCAATACTTCGGAACGTTAAGCTGCGTGCACGATGCCCTGTGATTGAGAACAGTCCTTTGGAGTCCGAGAGGAGGGCGAAGTCCCGCTTCTCAGTCTTTCCTCCTCCGTGGGCGACCTGTTCCCTTAGTGATTCTACGAAAGAACTAGCATAGGCTTCGACTTTCGCTCCCTCTACCGGTGCGCCGTCCTGGTCTATGACTTTCCCATAAAATTCGACGTCGCCGTTTTTCTCACGGACGTTCATTCGATGGAAAAACACTGTAGCTAGCCAATTTGCATCGGTGACATCAGGCGGCTTTGCTGCCTGTTCCTCCTCGGTGAGTGTAATTTCTTCGAACGCTTGATCGTATTTCCCTTTGGGCGGTGCGGTGTTGGCGGCTGGTTTTGCGGGGGAGTCGGTGGGTTCTTCCTTCTGTGTGAGGAGCTTGGGGGGTACATCAGCTTGGCGACGCGTGATGAAAAGCCATGTTGTGAGCGCGAGACCTACGCAAACGACAATAATCGTTAATAGCTTGCGATTCATTCGAAGACTTCGGGCAAGAGAGCAAATTGGTCTAGTAGTTCATTCCAAAACTCGTGGCGGCTCATGTTCGTTGCGCGGAACTGCGCACTATGGTCTTCGGCGGTGTCGGTGAAGTTGTAATCGGGCTCGGAGAACCCGCTATTTAGGTTCACGCTTGGGAAGGCATTGATTTCTCGGGCTCCGATTGCATAACACCGCGCTTCGGCTGAGTGAGCGAAGATCTCGTATGTCTGATCAGGAAACAGCATATCTCGGCGAGGCGGACCTTCGTGGTAGAACAATCGCACGGGAATGATGATTGGATCATAATCGTATCCTTCGTCGGGGGATATATGGACTTGGACTCCTTGGACGACCGGTCCCGCACCATTATTTGGTTTGAGGTCCTGGCCCTTGGTCCATCCATCGAGCGCATCATCTTGAATGTTGTGGAAGTTTACGATTTCTCCTGCGGACCCAATGCCTGCGTAATATTCTGAGCCCGGCGTTGGAGGATAGGCAGCGTAGGATTCTGGGGTGTCGTAAAAGAGAAGATTCAGAAAAGCGGAAGTCGTTCGCGGAGTGGCACTCGAATCGTATGCGTAAGCTGCCATCGCCGCTTGGCACGATGCATACGTTCGAAGGAGTTGACCGCCTCCACTTATCTTTGAGTGCAGATGCATTGCTTCACTAGCGACGATCCCTCCCATGCTGTGTGCGAACATTCTGACGCGATGTGCGCCGTATTGAGTTCGGAGATCCATGAGGAAAGCACGAAGGCCTTCGGCGCTGTGGTAAGCACGCTCTTCGCTATCTGCGTAGTTGTCTGCGTCTTCGGGAGGATTGCCTAGGTAATCCCAAAGGATCCCAGTTCTTCTTTCGGTCCATTCGGTCGGCCAACTGAAGTGGAAGAAACGCCCCTTATATCCCTGGTGCCAAAGACGCTTGAAGGCGGTGCTAGCAAAATAGCGGCGTTCCCAATTTAGCATTCTCCAGCCGTGGACGAATACGATGCAGTCGTCTTCCTCGGGGCCTTCAGGATCGTAGGTTCCGCTGTCGGAAGTTCTTGAAGCCTGGTCGGGAATTGCTGAGATTTCGAAATCGATGTCGTCACCAACAGTCCAGTGTTCGTACATGTCCGTGACTTCTAACAACTCCATCCGAAGCAATGGAGCCTCGGTTTCGGTTCCATCCGACATCTTCACAACTAGGGCGAGTGTGCCCTCGCCAGGTGAAATTCCTTCAAAGATAAAGCGTACAAATGGATTCTGTGAATCGATCTCCGGGAAGAATGAGCCATCGAAGAAGGTGTTGGGTATGATGCCTAACGATTGTGATCCGGAATCAACTCTGGCGAACGAATTCGCGTGAGCCATTTGTGCTTGCGCCGCAGTTTCGTCGGTTAAATATTTTGCACCGTCAAAGTCAGGTGCGTTGCCGTCCTGCTCATGCGCATAGAAAACACGAATACTTGGGTCGGTTCCTGCTTTGACGTCGGTAAAACGGAATCCGATTTCAATCGCATCGGATTCAATTAACTCTGCTAGGGATCCGGCGTTTAACACTAATTGTGTAAAGTCTTCGAGATCGCGCAGACAGTCTATCGTGTCGTTATCGGAGTCAGGATCGATATTTGTGTCATTCGGATTTTTGTCCTCAGCAGCAGCGTCGTCACCTGCGTCTTTGTCGGAGTTCACCCAAAAGCGGTAGGGTTTTTCGTTAGTGACGCGATCGACTCCGTTGAACGTCACTTCACCATCCCTGTTTCCATCCACGGCTACCTCCACAGGCAGCAACAATACCGGCTCGTCAAATTGTGCCAGCTCGGGGATTTCTTCGCCAGTCACCGGGTCAACCACACGCCGAGCCATCCCTGCGCAGATCCCGGACGCATTCATCTTCAGAAGTGGATTACTTCCTTCCGGAATCTCCCATTCATCAGAAACTCCGGAGTCATTAAAAGACCTTTGTCGCCCGTCCCACCAGATGCCGCGAGAATCGTAAAAGAGACCAGATTGCGATAAACGAGAGGGGAGCAGGTGAATGCTGGCACCCCATCCAGCCGGTCCCAGTATCCAAGTATCATAGGAGCCGTAGATCAAGGTCCGGTTTGTCGGGGTTACTTCAATCCCCCACGGCATATCGTTTGCAATCATTTCAGGCAGATCAGTCGCAACTCCGCCGTCGGGCGCGGTCATGAACCAGTGCTCCGCATATTCTTCATCAATTTCCAACTGCCCGTCGACATATTCGTAAATGTCCGGGTAGTTTCCTAAGACACGGCCATCCGCGCTGGCAGCTGCCAGGTGGACGGGGACGCTCCCCAAAGTTACGGAGCAATCAGGACAGCCGGGGTCTCCATTGCACTTACCGCCGACGACCCACTCGTGAAGCTCTGTGCCTCCTCCAGTCCAAATGAGAGAACTGTCCTGTAGAATTGACTCAAAGCCCTCCTGGTAATCAAGACTGGAACTCCTTGTCCCGAATTGAATCCCGTTGGCTGTGATTCCTCGAATGTAACTAGAGGCAGAACAACCATCCAGCGTCTCCCCTTGGGGCAGCACCGGAAAGCTGAAGTGCGGCGTCACGTCCGGGGTCGCGGTAGCGGAACTCCAATACAGGCCGAAAGGCCCTCCATAACCGACTATGGCTCCGCTGTCACTGATTCCTATTACTCCCTGTGCTTGCACTTGAGACAAAGACGCACACCCCAGGGGCCACCAGTTGGCGGGGATATATGCAGTTCTTGCGAGCGTCTGCCACGTGCCCTCGAACCAGACGTAAAGACCCGCCTGGCCCTGCACTAGAACCTGACCAGGAGCGTTGATTCCCCGGACTTGCACCGCCGAGAGATCGCTTTCGCCAGGAGGCAAACCTAACGGGAAGACGACATAGTTCGGCCTCCCGGGCGTGCTCCAGTCGATGAGTTCGTCCGACGGAGCATAATCATAGCGGTTGATAACGTTGTCGCCATCCGCATCCCCGTCTCCATCCAGCGCAAGGTCATCGTCTGTGTCCGGATCGAAAGGATCGAGACCCAACAACAGCTCGACAAAATTCCCGAGCCCGTCCCCATCAAAATCCGCCGTCTCTGGGTCACTTGCCGGCTCATCGAGGTATTTCAGCCGAAGATATGAACGCTCCCAGGTGTTGGTAAATTCATAACCAATGACCTGATCCTGCCCCTGCTCAATCACGTCCCAGTAAGACCAGTGTATTAAATCCTCCGAGTGCTGGATGAAATAGCTGCGCCCCATCCGCCCCCACCAGGAGAACGTCCAGGTGCTGTCGGCTGCATCATACGATACATTCACGCCCTCGTTTGGGTCGTCAGGCCCCTGAGCCGTTGCGGAGCTCAATTGGACGGCAAGACCCACTGCTAAGAAGAAACTGCGTCTCAGATTCGTCTTGTTCACTTTTTCGGGGAGGTGAAGTTCTCCTGCGACCAGTAGTGAATAATCGTATCCAACGTGGCCGTTAAGGGACAAGCCTTAAGGGACAGAACCGTCAGATGACATCGATCTCGACCAGGAGCTCGGCGAGGACGAGCCGCTGCGCGCCGGAAAGGCTGTCGAGATGGTTACGCCATCAAGTAGAGAAAGCGCTCTTCCGCGGCTTTGCGTTTGGCGGCGTCGGTTACCGACTCGGCCAGGTTGAAGAACCCGTAGAGGGTCTTGACGCGGTGCGTCAGCCAGGCGGACCACTGGGTCGAAGCGGTGCGGGCGGGTGTCCAGTATTCCGGGGTGCGGGGATCGTGCGATGCCTTCTCCAGGACTCCCAATTCTTCCGTCAGGTCCGGCAAGGTTCTCCACAGCCGGACGTGGTGCCGGTGCGCGGGGAGCCCCCGGCGCGCCAGCCCGGCGTGCCCGGAGCGCGACAGCTCGATGAGCGCGGTCGCGTGATTGATGATGTGGAAAAGCCCGCCGAATCCCTGCCGGTGCATCGATGCCGAACGGATCACTTCGTCCATGACCACCTGGGCCATTTCCGCTTCCGATGCGTAGGGGGGAAAGTCTTCGTCGTCGTCGGGAAGCGGAACCTTGTCGCCCATGATCCATCCGCGCTCCTTGCCATAATAGCCGCGGCCGGGGGGCGCGCCGTCGAAGCCTTCGATCAGTTTCCGGATGCCGTCGATCATGGCCGGGGTCGCGTATTCCGGGTGATCGCCCAGGGCGCGCAAGGCCAGCGACGCAAAGATGACGTTGTGGCCCGATTGCCGTGTCTTGCCGATATTGGCGGAGAGGGCGGAGGCGATGGCGGAAATGTCTTCCTCGCGGGGAGGTTCCTCGGGCAGGCGCGCGAATAATTCGGAGATGGTGATGCCGGCTTTGCTGGCGTTATACCAGATGGATTCCTCGCCCCGGAGGACGCGATCCAATTCGTTCTCGATCGCCCGATTCACCACGGGATCGAGGTCGCCATGGTCTTCGCCGAAGAAATATCCCGCGACGAGGGCGGCGCCCAGGTGACCGGCCATGGCGTTGGCCCGGTGTGCATGCGCCATGCCGCAGAGTCCCTTGTAAAGATAGCTGAAAGCAATCATCGGTAAGGTTGCAGTACACAGTGTGACTGCGACTTTTCGATCTGTAAACCGCTAACGTTGCGCAGATTTTGAGAGATGGGTGGGAGAGGCTCTGATGGTTCGTTTTTGATAAGCAGCGCTCACTTCGCGAGGCTTCCCGGCACGATGATGCCGTTTGCTTCCACGAGACTGAAGTCACGGCACCGGGAATCCGTGGCCATGGGAGTCCCGGCGACGCGAGGAAGCGCTTGATCCAGGGCCGGAAAGCTTGTATACTCTTTCTCGGTCACGCGGGAGCGAGGGGAGAAGCGGGGATCTCGCTAGTGCGCAATCCGAGACATTTCTTTGTATGAGGGACTCTTGCCGCCGGGAGCAACAGAGCAATGCAAGGTGTCCGGATTGGGCGACGGTGTCGGTCGCGCTCTGGGTATTTCTCTTCTGGGCCGCAAGCCCGCTCGCGGCGGACAGCTTGACGCCGCTGAATATTACGGGACCCAATGATAAGCGTATCAACATCGTAGTGGTTTCGGAGGGGTATACGGCAGCCGATCTCGCGAATTTTTTTGCCGACGCCGACGGTTTCATCGATGACTTTTTCAGTGAAGAGCCGTTTGCGACTTACGCGAATTACTTCAACGTCTATCTCCTCGAGGTCGCTTCTGCCCAGTCGGGAGCGGATGTCCCCGGGGACGGCATTTTTGTCGACACGGCTTTTAACGCCACTTTCGGTAATCCTCCGTTGGAACGATTACTGACAGTGAGCACGAGCCTGGTAAGCGGCGCTTTGGCGGCGAATGCGCCTTTTTATGATATTGGCCTGGTGTTGGTGAACAGTGGCATTTACGGCGGCTCGGGCGGCTTTTATCCCGTGTCTTCGAATCATCCTTCGGCTCCGCAGATTGCGGCGCACGAACTGGGGCACAGCTTCGGGGGATTGGCGGACGAATACGAATCGCCGGGGGGCACCCCCCAGGAGGCGCCCAATGCCACCGCCGAGACGAGTGCGCCGCTGGTGAAATGGAATCAGTGGTTTGAAGCGGGGACGGCGATCCCGACCCCGGAAACAAGCGCTTACAGCAATATCGTGGGTCTCTTTGAAGGGGCGGTTTACACCAGCGCGGGTTGGTATCGGCCGCACCTGGATTCGAAGATGCGCACCTTGGACCGGCCCTGGGGCCAAGTTAACTCTGAGCGCTTGATTCGAAAGATTTACCAGAGCATCCCGCCGTTTCACGGGCAGTCTCCCGCGAGTCCTGATCTCTTCGTGGACCTGCCGCAGCCGCTGGATTTTGGAGTGCTGGAGCTGATGGACCCCGTCGGGCACAGCCTGGAAATCACCTGGAGAGTTGACGGTGTGGAGCAGGAGACGGCCAGCGGGTCGACACTATCACTTTTGTCGAGTGGTTTGGGTAACGGGCTGCACGTGGTGGAAGTCGAGGTGAATGATTCCACTTCCATGGTGCGCGATCGCTCGGGAGATCTTCTCAAAGAAACCGCGAGCTGGACGGTCTCGGTCACGAATCATCTTACGTTTACGGATTGGATTCAGGGAGTTTTTCCCGGCCAGCCCTCGCTCCAAGGACCGCAGGTCGATGCCGACGGCGACACTCTCATCAATCTGGGTGAGTTTGTGCTGGGAGGCGATCCTGCAGTGCGCGACGCCGCCGGAGTGCTCCCGCAAAGCAGTTTCGAGGGAGGGCGACTCCGCGTGGAGTTCACGAGGGATTTAAACCGCCTGGGGGTCGCCATCGTCGTCGAGGCCGGGAATAACCTGGAAAGCTGGAATGAAATTGCGCGAAGCGAGCACGGGCTGCCGTTTTCGGGAGTTGCGAGCCTGATCGAAACACCGGCCGGCGCCGGCAAGGCACATGTCCGGGTCGAGGACACCGTGACGATCCAGGCGGCTGCGACCGGCCGTTACCTGCGTGTCCGATTCCTCAGCTTACAGGAGCCTTGAGCGAAACCTCAGGTTGGTTACAATCGGGTCGCAAGGAGAATGAAAGATGGTGAACCGGAAGATTTTGGGCTGGCTCGCAGTGGGGCTGATCCTGATTCTGGTGCTGGTCAATCTGGTGTCGCGTCACGGGAGCGACCGGCCATCGGAGAGCCGGCCGGATGGCGCGGGAGCGCCGATGGAGGAGACAGCGCCCGAATCCATTGCGATATCTCCGTCCTCCGGCACCTCAGTCGGCGCGGCGGCCGGTCCCGCGGACTCGCGAGCCGGTGAGGAGCCTGCAATGCGGTGGCTCAACTTCCGGCTTTCGAGTTCTGGTCTGACGTTGCTGTCGAGCGCGACGCGCCCAGGCACCGTGAAACGGCAGCGCGTCGCGGAAAAGCAGGGCACGGTCTATTACCGGGTGCTAAGCGGTGACGGGGCGGTGGTCTGGGAGGGATCCCTGCGAAACCCGCGGAGCCTCTACTACGATTACGAGGATAAGGACGCGCGTGGCGAATCGCGCCTGTCAGGGGGACGCATTGATTTGACGGACGCGGAATTTGCTTTGCGAATTCCAGAGCTCGACGGCGCGGCGGTGCTGGAAGTTGTGGATTACACCACGGATCCGGCCGGAAAACCCCTGGGAACCTTTTCCCTGCGGGAGGGAGAGTGAGACCGGAATTAGGTGGATAGCCCGCCGCGGAGCGTCGGGCTTACTTGAGCGCCGGGCCTACTTTGACGTCGTGGATTTCTGGACCGCGCTATTGAGGAATCCCGGGGTTGGCGAGACGGGGGTTTCGGTTCTATACTGGGGCATGAAGCTCCGCCGCGAGATGCCTGGCCGCTGGATTCTCCTGCTTCTGGCGGGCGCCGGTTGCACGCTCGGGAATCAATGCACCCAGGCGAAAGATGCGCCGGTCGATCTCGAGGCCGCGCGCACCCGCATGGTGAAAACGCAGCTTGCGGGACCGGGACGACGCATCGAGGATGATCGTGTGCTCAACGTCATGGAAGAAGTGCCGAGGCACGAGTTCGTCCCGGAGGCATACCGCGACAAAGCTTACGTGGATTCGCCCCTGCCGATCGGGCACGGGCAGACGATCTCGCAGCCCTACGTGGTTGCGTTCATGACGGAAGCGCTCAAACCGAAAGCCACTGACAAGGTCCTGGAGATTGGCACCGGCTCGGGATACCAGGCGGCCGTCCTTTCGAAGCTGGTGAAAGACGTTTACACTATCGAGATCGTCGATCCCCTGGCCAAGCGAGCCAAGGAAACCCTGGAGCGATTGCATTACGACAATGTCCACGTCCGCGCCGGTGACGGATACAAGGGATGGCCGGAGGCCGCGCCGTTCGATGCCGTGATTGTCACCTGCGCGCCGGATCACGTGCCGCAACCCCTGGTCGATCAACTGGCCGAGGGCGGCCGCATGATCATTCCCGTGGGCAGAGAACACGGCAACCAGGAACTTTACCTGCTGGAGAAAAGAGAGGGTAAAGTGGAGAGACGGGCGGTGTTGCCGGTGCGATTCGTGCCGATGACGGGGGAGGCGCGGGGGAAGGGGAAAGAGTAATCAGGGTCGAGTGGGGTTGAGGTTTCTGTGTTCGGTGTTCAGATTTGTGTCACCCTTGGTGAAGGCAAGGTGACGTGTGCCGCACGGCCGCGGAATAAGGCGCAATGATTCAATGTCTCAGGTTTCCCGCCCTGAAACCTGAAACCTGAACACCGAACACTGAAACCCTCCCCCGAAAATCCTTGGTACTCGCTCACGCTCGCACCTACATAGGGGGGTGAGCGGAGAGGCAGAGAGGGGAGGCAGCGTGGGCAGCGTCACGCTCTGGGGTGCCACGGCGATTGTGATCGGGAACATGATCGGGACCGGCGTGTTCACGAGCCTCGGGTTCCAGGTGCGCGACATTGAATCGGGTTTCGTCCTTCTCCTGCTCTGGGCGTTGGGTGGGCTGCTGGCGTTGTGCGGTGCCCTCTGTTACGGCGAGCTGGCCTCGGCGCTGCCGCGCTCGGGCGGTGAATACCATTTTCTCTCGCGCATCTATCATCCGGCGGCGGGTTTTCTCTCGGGCTGGATATCGGCGACGGTGGGGTTCGCCGCCCCGGTGGCGCTTTCGGCGATGGCTTTCGGCCGGTACCTGGCGGATGTGGTTCCGATTTCTCCGCTGGTGTTGTCATGCGGAATCCTGTTGCTGGCGACGGCGGTCCATCTCTGGAGCGTCGACGTCGGGAGCCGGTTTCAAAATCTGTTCAGCTTTTCCAAGGTCATCCTCATCCTGGTGTTGATCGTCTCGGCCTTTATCCTGGCCGATCCCCAACCGGTGCGCTTCGTGCCGCGGCCGGGAGACTTCATGATGACGCTCTCGACTCCCTTCGCGGTGAGCCTGGTTTTCGTGATGTACGCGTACTCGGGCTGGAATGCGTCGACTTATATCACCGACGAAGTGCGGGACGCGCGCCGGGTGGTCCCGTTGTCCCTGCTCCTGGGCACGCTGGTGGTGGGCGTCCTTTACGTCGGCCTGAACCTTGCCTTTCTCTGGAGCGCTCCCATCGACGCCATGGCGGGTAAGGTGGAGGTAGGCGCCATCGCGGCCCGGGAAATCTTCGGCGATCGCGGCGGCGACCTGATGGCCTTGCTCATCTGTTTCGGATTGATTTCGTCCGTGAGCGCAATGACCTGGGCCGGGCCACGCGTGGCCATGACGATGGGAGAAGATTACCGGTTGTTCGCCTTCCTCGGACGGAAGTCACGCCGGGGCGTCCCTTATGTCGCCGTGCTCTGGCAGGGGGCGGTGGCGCTGGTCCTGCTGCTGACGGCGACTTTTGAGTCGGTGCTCGTCTACATTGAACTGGTGCTGATTGCGTCTTCGTTCCTGACCGTGCTGGGGGTGTTTGTGCTGCGGATCCGGCACCCGGAGCTTCCCCGTCCTTACCGGACCTGGGGATATCCCGTGACGCCGCTTTTCTTCCTGGCGATCAGCGTCTTCATGGGCGTGCACGTCGCGCGGGACAAACCGGTGGAAGCGTTGTGGGGCGTGGGGACGCTGGTGGTGGGAGTCGTGCTCTATGCGGTCGCAAAGGGATATGGAAGACCGAAGATGGAAGATTGAAGATGGGGGGCCGGCTGCGCCGGCGTTCATCGTTATTGGTTACTTGTCCGCGCTGCGCGGGGCTCTGCGGAAAGGCTTCGCCTGCAGGGTGGGAGCGCGGGCGTCCCGCACGCAACCTGAATGAATGCGGGAGGGACGCCCGCGTTCCCACTCGCGATTCGGAATTGCTTTTCTCGCTTTGCAGGGGTGGTGACTACCGGTAATGTCGACCACGTGAAGAGGCTGCGCCATTACGGAATGATTGTTGCGGCAGGGATGTTTTGCGGCGAGTTGTTCGCGGAAACTCCGCAGACCCCGCGGGCCGTCGTCCTGCGCGAAGCCCTTGAAGCGACAGTGGAGGTGCTGGTGGACGGGAAGTTGAAGGGCGGCGGGGCGTTCGTAAGCGCGGACGGATTGGTCATTACGGCGGCGCATGTGTTCGGAAGTCGCGATGCCCGTTTCGAGGTGATCAGCGCAGCACTCGGGCGCTATCCCGCGGAGTTGTTGGCTTTTGATAAGGGGCATGACATCGCTTTGTTGCGGGTCGTGCGAGAGCCGGCGGGTGAATCGAAGATCGAAGACAAAAAGTTTCCGGTGCTTGGAGTCGCGAAGCGGATCCCGCCGCTCGGCAGCCCGGTGTACAACCTGAGCATGGCGTTGCGAAATCGGGGGGTCTTGATGCACGGAATGGTGGCGCAGGAAGAGACCGTGTTTAATGAGCTCGCCGATTCAAACGGGTACATGGAGCATTATTTCGTTTCCGCGATGACGCCTTCGCTGACATCCGGCGGAGTGTGGATCAACGGTCGCGGCGAGATCGTGGGTGTACAGAGCGCCCGGCTCAACGATGGGAAGTTAAAGTCCGGGGTCGCGATGGTGGCGCCTCCGAAAGCCGTTGCCGGCCTGATCAAAACGCGTCAATCGCCGGCGACACCGGGAATGGGCGGTTGGGTCTGGGAGGTGTGGACCACGGATGCGGAATTTCTTCAGCGTATCCCGCCGGATACGGAAGGCCTCGTCATCACCTGGCTGCGGGACGGCGGGCCGCTGAAGCGCGCGGGCCTGGAACGGCTCGACGTGATTCTCGCCTGTGACGGCAAGAAGGTGGTGCGGCGGCCGGACCTGTTGCGACTGGTGCGGAAGAAAAAGCCGGGGCAGAAAATCCGGCTGACGATACTCAAGCCTGATACCGAAGGGACGCGCAAAGTGGCGGTCGAGCTGGAAAACTTGGAGGAGATCTGGGCGAAGGGAAAGTAGATTCGAGTTTCACTCGAATTTTGAAGCCAAGTAAAACTCGGCTCGACGCAGAGAAAACTTCACGGAGTGACGGCGATACTTATAGATCCGCGGCCCGCGGCTTTCGCTTCATCGGCGTCGTAAGCGTCGGCGATCTCCTGGATCATTTCGTTGATGGCTTCACGCAGGGTGTCGTCGGCGGCCTCGTAAACTTCGTCCGCATCGGCCTTCATGAAATGGGCGCGAAAATTCTTTCTGTGCACATGCGATCGTTTCGACCAGACGACCCTATTCTCTTGCGTGTTGGTGAGTTTGAGGTCGCCGAGATCGACGCGGGTGAGGACGTCGGTCTTGGAGAATGAGGTCGCCCCGAGCGAGCCGAGGGCTCCAGGGAGCCACCCGAAGGTGCTGCCGAGGATCACGATCTTTTCGGCTTTTTCGTTCACCTTGCCCATGGCGTTATAATCACGCACTACCCCGCTGAGTTCGAGGCTCGCCGTGGCGTCACTGTCCTCCGGGTAATAGACCTTGGCGAAGAGGTTGGAGTGCTCGAGATGTTCGGCAATCGTGCGGGAGACCGCCTGGGAAAGGCGTTCCTCTTCGTATCCCTCCTGGGCGTTGGTGCGCCACTTGTGCCCGCCGCCGGCCACGAGGATTTTTTCGCCCACGGGGGCTTCATCCTGGAATTCGAGGACTTTGACGGAATACGGAATGGGATTTGCGATTCGGCTATCCTGTTTCCCGAGTTTGTACCCCACGCGGTGGGCGCAGGACGGGAAAACGAGGGCGAGAAATCCGCAGGCGAAGAGGAAAGGAGAGAAGAAGGACGGTGTATTCATGGCGGTGCCGGCGATGAGGGACGCCGTAGTTGAGATGGGAATTATGGTTTTTCTTGGAGGCCGTTCCGAATTGGATCCGGCGGTTGTTTGTGTTCGGCATTTAGAGCGGGGAACCTGAAGGAAAGTCACAAATGTTTGTGACGTTCCCGTTCCGCGGAGCCCTCTATCTGGGTGATGAACAGATGGATAAACTGCCCACGGGCGGCGGGAGGAATTCAGATATGCATCCGCTGACCATTGGCGATCGATACCAGATCCAGGAAAAGATCGGAGTCAAGGGGGCCAACGTCGTCTACGACGCCGTCGACACGGAGCGGTCCCGGGAGGTCTCGGTGCGGCGTTTGGCCGAGGCGAGTCCCCCAGGATTCCCTGTGCTTTCCAAGAGCGCCTTGCGCGAAGAAGCCCGCACGCTGGCCGGCTTGAAGCATCCGAACTTTGTCGATGTCTTCGATTGCGGGGAAGATGACGAAGGTTTTTACCTGGTGACCGAGAAACTGCCGGGCGTAAACCTGGAACGCGCCCTGGCGAGAGAGGTGCTTTCCACAGAAGATTTTGCGGATTTCGCGGGCCAGACTTTAGAGATTGTGCGCGCCTTGCACGAAGCGGACATCTTCGGCATGGAATTCCATCCGCGAAATTTTGTCTTGTGCCGTCAGCCCGACGGCGGGTTCCTGGTAAAGATTCTCAGCCTGGGAATGCCGGATCCGGAGGGGACCCTGGAGGCGCGGTCGCGTCGCGCCGATTCCCAGTTGTTTTCATTGATCGACACGAGAGCGGATTTTCTGTCGCTGGGACGCGTGTTTTACCAGGCGCTGACAGGGATTCGGCCTTGTGGAGATGAATTCTCGAAGGACCTGATCGGCAGTTCTCAGCTGCAGGAGATCCACCACTGCAAATCGCGCCGGCCGGATGTGCCCATGACACTTTGCAGCTGGGTGATGTCCTTCCTCCGGGCGGAAGACTTGGAATCCTCGGTAACCGTCGACGAAATGATTGGGTGCCTGGGAGAACTGGATCCCGAAATCGACGCGAGATTCCGGGCGGCGCGCGAGAGGATCGCCCGGACCGCGGAACGGTCCCGCCAGGACACGGAAGCCGAGGAAGATCGCGAAGTTGCGCCCGATCCCTTCACGCGAGCGGAGCCCGCTTATAATCGGAGTGCGCCCGGGATCTTGACAGCCGACGACAAGGAGGGCGTCATTCTCAGCCCGCCGGAGACGGATTTCATTGTTGATTCCGGGGAGGATGATGAAACCGGGGAAGAGACCACCGGCGCACTTGAGATGGATGCCGCCCGGAGTGTTGCGCGGACAACGGGGGAAACCCCGCTCCCCACAATCAATCTGCACGTGCTCGTTCTTCTTGCACTGTTGGCTTTATCCGCGATCGCCTGGGGGATGACTGTGCTCCTGCACAAATTCTCCGGCGTCGGAGGAATAGGGGGCGAGCGGAATCACGGATTCGAGGTCGCGATTACGGAGGATCGTTCTCGACTCTCCGGAGCGCCACGGGTCCACGCGCCCTCCTCCGCCGTGCCGACCCAAGGGATTTCATTACAGGGTGCGCAAGAATTTTCCGTGCGCACTGCGGATGTGACGGTTCGTTCGGGCGCGACTGCGCAATCCGTGGACTCGGGCGCCTCGGGGGAAAGACAGACCCGGCCGGCGCCGAAGGACACGGCCGAAGTCGAAACGCTCGACCCCGGGCGGACAGCGCCGGGACTGGCCCTCGTCTCGCCTGAAGAGACGTCACCCGGAAACGGGGAAAGGGAATCGAAACTTGCTCTCGAAAGGCAGCTTGCCGACGCCCGGTTTGCGGAAGTGTCGGGAGACTTTGGGAATGCGCTGCGCGCATACCTGGCGATTGTCGAACAATTTCCGAAAGGGCGAGAACACCTGGCGTCGGCGGTGCGGGTGATTGAAAAGTTGTCGGAGCAGCCGCCCGAATTGATCAGGAGCCTGGAGGCGGAACTGGGTCGTGCCGCCGACGCGGGAATTTCCGTGGCCATGCGTTTGCTGGGAGAGAGCCACGCCTCGGCCGAATCTGCGGCGCGCGCAGTGGAATGGTTTCGCAAAGCGATTGCGCACGGAGACGTCTCCTCCATGACACAGCTGGGTCTATCTTACTCGCGTGGTGTGGGCGTGGAGAAGGATTTGAAAAGAGCCTTCATGCTCTTCCGCCAGGCGGCCGAATCCGAGGATCGGGAAGCCCTTTACCTGGTGGGCGAGTGCTACGTGTTGGGCAAGGGCGTAGACGCCGCACCTGAAGTGGGATTGCATCACCTGGCTGCTGCCGCTGGGCAGGGCGACCCGCGCGCCATGGATCTCCTGGGGGTCTGTCATGTGCGGGGGCTGGGAGTGGAAAAAGATTACGAGAAAGCCTTCGAATATTTCTCGCGGGCGGCAGGCGCGGGATACGTCAATGCCCTGGCGAACCTCGGGGTGTTGTGGATGGAGGGGCTCGGGGTTGCAAAAAGCCCGGCGCGAGGGATTGAATACTTTCGAAAAGGGGCCGAAACTTTCGATCCCAATTGCATGTTTCTCTATGCCAAATGCCTGGAGACAGGTCTCGGGACGCAAGCAGATGCTTCGACCGCAACCACCTGGTATCTGCGGGCGGCGGAGAAAGGAAATCCACCGGCCCGGGAATGGTGCCATCAGCACGGCTTGGCGCTGTCTGAGGCCGCGCCGGAGGCGGTCGGAACCGCCCCGCCACACGCCGAGGAAGACTCTTTCCTGAACTGACCTGCGGACACCGCCGAGCCGCCGTTCCTTTCTCCCCAACAACAAAACGGCACTGCATTCGATATTTACCTAACCTCAACAACGAAACCAAACATGAAATACGACACATCCAACCCATCCCACATGCTCAGAGGCATCGCCCTTCGATTGCTGCCGCTGCTTCTCTTTACTTCCGCCTGTTCACAGAAGGTAGGCACTCCGGAAAAAGTCGGCGCCATTCTCCTCACGGCAGGTGTCGCAGGCACGGCCATCAGCGCAAACCAGAAGAAGGAAGCGGCCAGCACGGCGGCCACCGTGGCGTCGGCGCTAATGATTCCCGTCGGGGCCGCCATGATCATCGGCAGCCGGAAAGCGACTCCGGAACAAGCCGGGCAGGCGGAAGTCGCAGCCAGGAATATCTACGCGGCCCTTCCGGAAGAAAAGAAAGCAAAACTGAAAGAAGACGAGGTCAAATACCTGGCGGTCGATACCGCAAAAACCGAGGAGACCCGCGGAGAAAAGAACATCATGGTTTATGATGTGGAAGAAGATAAGCTGGCCTCGGATAAGGCTTTCGATGTGCGCATCGCACCTGAGGAAGGGAGCCGGGTGCAGTTCGAGACTTTTATCACGGAATACGTGGGTGGAGAAAAAGCGCCGGAAGTGCAGCCTTAGTAGATTCGAGTTTCACTCGAATTATCCAGCCGAGTAAAACTCGGCTCTGTAAATAATACGCCGCCACGGAGTGTCGGCGCTACTTTTACATCGCTAGAATCGCGTCCATGGCGCGGCTGGTGTTCGCGATGAGCACCTCCGGGCAGTGCTTGTAAAAGGGGACCGGCGGGATCATCTCGGCGGCGACCCAGCCGTCGTATTCGATGGCTTTGAGGCCCTGCATCACCTCGGGCCAATCGATGTCGCCCGAAAGCAGATCTACGAAGCCGTCCACCGTGCCGATGGCGCGGCGGTAATCCTTGAAATGGACCCTCTTTATCCGATCGCCGAGGATATCGATCCAGTGCTGGGGATAACCCGTGGCGAGAGTGTTCCCGACATCGAAATAACTGCCGACGTGCTTGTGCTGAAACGCGTCGATGAAGTTGCGCATCTCGAGCGGACTTAAGAGAAATTTGTTCCAGACGTTTTCCACCCCGATGGTGACGCCGTGTTGCTCCGCGAGCGGAACGGCGGCCTGGATAAATTTCTGGGCGCGTTCGTAAGCCTGGGCATAGGGCACGACTTCGCATCCCGGAATGAAGTCCGCGCCCACAGCGCCCGGGACCACCAGGATCGTATCCACGCCCAGCGCCGAGGCGCATTCGATCTGTTTCTTGAGGATGGCAGCGGCCTTGTCGCGGACTTTTTCATCCGCACTGACAGGGTTGGCGCCCCAGTAAAGGCCGGTGGCCAGCCCGCTGAGTGCGATGCCAATCTCTTGCGCCGTCTTGCGGACCGAGGCGAGATCGGCGTCGGTGCTCGACAGGCTGATGGGGCCCTCTTCCGCGAGTTCCGGTTCGAATCCCTGGAAGCCCGCGGCTTTGGCGAGACGCATCTTTTCTTCCAGCGACCAGTCGCCGTAAAAAGACCAGGTGCTGATGGATTTTTTCATGGATAAGGGGAAAATAGCCGCATAATTAACTGAGTATTTGCGGTCATTCGCGTATCATTCGCGCAAATTCGCGTTTAAAAAATTCTTACACGAATAGACGCGAATTACCACGAATTAGCACGAATGCCTGTTGCTGAAATACTGTCGTAATCGCGCGAGACAAGTAATCTCATGTCGTAGGTCGAAGATGATCGGCAGGAGGGCGTGGTTGTATTTTTACGTCAGTGATACCACCTTTCCTGTCGCTGCCGATTCGATTTCGGCGAGGGCGGTGCGCAGGGATTCGAGCGCCTGGGCGCCGGTGTTGGTTTCAATGGGCTTTCCGCCCTCCAGCCGGGCAACGAAATATTCCAGCTCATTGTAATAACCGCCCAGGTCGGAGATATTTCCGTCGCTCTCGGCGCCGGTCGCCGCGGCGATTCTTGGATAGGGCATGGGCGCGGGCGCTTCATCGCCCAGTGTCAGCGTCAGCGTGGGGTCGCGGGTGTTATCGAAATCGATGGCGGCGTGCTCGAAGACCGCTTTCAAGGTCATGCGAAAACCCCACTTCGGGGGCAAGAGCCAGCCGCCTTCCGTGCTGACGACGGGGCCATCCGGATAAACGAAGTTGCTGGATATGTAATTCCACCCGGCTTTTTCGCGGACGCCGCGCGAAAACACGGCGTCCGGTTTGCCGAGGAGGTGGAGGAGGTAATCGGTGTCGTGAATATGCATGTCCAGGGCCGCGCCGTGACAACGTTCTTCGTCGTCGATCCAGCTGTCGATCGTGTAAGAGGGCCGCCCGCCGAAGCGCTGGAGATTGAGACTGACAAGTTTTCCCAGCGTGACGCTGGACCCATTTGCCCCCGCCACTTCGCGGCCGGCGCGGGATGCTGCGACGGCTTCCGTGATTGCAAGGTATTCCGGCCAGAAGCGGATGCAATGACCGACCATCAGTTCCACGCCGGCATCGCGCGCGGCATGGACCATTTCTTCGGCTTTCGTGGTGCTGGTGGAGATGGGTTTTTCGCAGAAGACGTGTCTCCCGGCGCCGATGGCTTCCAGGACGACGGGGTGGTGGAGGTCGGTGGGCAGGCAGACATCGACGGCATCGATCTCCGCGGAGTCGAGCAGGGAGGAAAGATTTTCGTGGACGGGGGCGTCGAGCCCGAGTTTTGAGAGCGCGGCCTTACCTTCCTCCAGGCGAGTGTCCACGACGCCGCCGACTTCGGCATTCGCCAGCTGGGCGTAAACCTGGGCGTGAATTTGCCCCATGAAACCAAACCCGACGATAGCGACTTTTTGCATATGGTTTGAATGTTGGGGCAACATTGATGCAACCGAAAGCTTGGATTTCGAGCAACCTTCATTTAGGAGAGGAGAGATAGTGAGACAGGCGTCCCGCCTGTGTTTATGGCAAGGGACAGGCGGGACGCCTGTCTCACAATGGAATCCATGTCTGAGACGGTCAGCATTTTCGGCGGCGGCGGCAAGATCGGCCGGCAGGCGATCCGCGTCCTCGAGGAACGCGGGTGCGCCGTGCGCGCCATGATTCATTGGACGCCGGTCGACGGAGAAAACGTCGTCAGTATCGCGGGAAGTGTCACCGATTCTCAAAAAGTGGACGAAGTGGTGAAAGGTGCGGACATCGTGGTCCAGATGGCGACGACCAAGGAGGATCCGGAAACGTTTTTCGACGTCAGTGTCAAAGGGACCTTTCACATCCTGGAATCGTGCCGCCGCCACGATGTGAAACAGTTTCTCCTGCTGGGAGGCGACGCAGCGCTGGGTATCTGGATGTATCCGCAACCCGAGCCCATCGATGAGTCGCATCCGCTGACCGCGTATCCCGGGCATTACGCCTTCTCCAAGGTCCTCGAGGAAGTGATGACACAACAATATGGGATTCAATACGGATTGCCTTTTTCAATCCTGCGTTCTTCCTGGGTTTTTCAGGGGGCGGAATTGCTGGATCATTTTTCAATCTTGAAGAACGTCGATCCCGTAGAGAAAGGGCACGGATTCGGCGAGGTCAGCGAAGAAGTGATGGCCCATTACCGGGCGGGAGAGGAGCGGCTCCCGATTCTGCTGGATCAAGAGGGCGAACCGTTGCGACGGCACATTGTGCACATTGACGACGTGATGCAGGCGTTCGGCAAGATGATCGGGAACGAGGGCGCGCTGGGGCAGGTCTTTAATATTGCCGCGCCGAGAGCGTTCGAATACCGGGAGGCCGCGGAGTATCTGTCTTCGAAGTCGGGTATTCCGACGGTGGAGATTTCCTGTCCGCAGTATCATTCGTTCGAGATCGACATTCACCGGGCGCGCGAGGTGCTGGGGTATGCGCCGGAGAACGACATTTTCACGATGATCGACCGGGCGTTGCAGGAGGGGGGAGGAGGATGAAGGATGAAGGATGAAGGATGAAGGATGAAGGATGAAGGATGAAGGATGAAGGAGACGACCAAGGCCGTCGCATTGTCTTATGACAAGGGTAGGGCGACGCGTCCCCCGGAGCCGCCGGCAGATCGCGCTCTTCCCCGCTCGATGGCGGCTCCGCGGGACGCGTCGCCCTACCCAGCGATGTGGGAACGGTGTGAGGAGGATGTTGACGGCATTTTGAGAGAGGGAAGCGGGAAGAAGGATGGCGGTGTGCTTGAGTTTTAGGTTGGCGAGTTGCATGGGTTAATCCAATACTCCACTAATCCATTACTCCACCACTCCCGTACCCCAACCCCCGCCATGATCCGCCACTTCCATCACATCGGTTTACCCACGGACGAGAAGCAGCCGGGGGAGGCTTACATCGAAGACACGAAGGTCTGGGTGACGCGCCCGGAGAATCATCCCTATCGCGTCGAGTACCTGCGTTTCGAGTCGGATTCGCCGGTGACCGGGCCAATTCGAGATATGCCGCACGTGGCCTTTCGTGTCGAGGACATGGACGCGGCATTGCAAGGGGAGGAGGTGATCCTGGAACCGTTTTCGCCGATGCCGGGATTAATGGTGGCGTTTTTTCTGAAGGACGGCGCAGTCTTCGAATACATGGTGTTTGAAGGAGGCGCGACCGAGTTCAGTGAGTTGTTAGAGGGTTAAGAAATAAAAAACCGCTAATGGACACGAATGAACACGAATTTTCTTAACGGCACTGCCTGGACCGAACAAAGTGAGGTATTCTGAAATCGCGAAGCCATGCTGCAGAGCCTGCTGAAAGCAGGATAAATTACGCAGAGGACGTAGGTTATTCTTGGGTTGAATTTGGGGGACGCAAGGATGCCTTGAACATCGGAAATCGGAAATCGGATATCCAAAATGGGCTTGAAGGCAAAGGTGATCGTGGTGACCGGGGGGACGTCGGGAATCGGGGAGGCCTGCAGCCGGCATTTCGCGGAGCTGGGCGCGCAGGTGGTTTTAGCGTCGAATCAGGCGGAGGAAGGTGAGCGCCTGGAAGGCGAGATCCGCGACTCCGGGGGCGATGCCAGTTTTATTTACACGGACGTGACGCAAGAAGAGAGCATCCGGACCCTCTCGGAGAAAGCGGTCGCCCTCTATGGCCGCATCGACGCGGTGCATTGCAACGCGGGGCTCTGGGGTCAGGGTAAGGTTACCGATCTGACGGACGAAGATTGGGAGCGGATCATGGGGGTGAATGTGAAGGGCGCCTTCTGGCTGGCCAAGCACGCGGTGCCGGTGATGGAGAAGCAGGGAGGAGGTAAAGGTGTCTTTCTCGTGACGACCTCGGTGGCGGCGCACATCGGGTTCCCGGCGCATGCCCTTTACTGCGCGTCGAAGGCGGCGCTCGAGGCCTTGATTCGTTGCCTGGCGACGGATCATGCGGGGTCGGTCCGGGCGGTGGGCATTTGTCCCGGCACGATCGATACGCCGATGCTGGCGGCGAGTTGTCAGGGTTGGGATAAGCCGGTCGAAGAACTCTATGCCGAGGTGGAGAAAAAAATTCCGGTGCGACGCCTGGGTCAGCCGATGGATATTGCACAGGCGGCGGCCTTCCTCCTCAGTGACGAGGCGGGATACATCAACGGGACTTCCCTGGTGCTGGACGGCGGGACCATGGCTCTGCCGCGGTGGTGGGGGGCGGCCTGCGGCCGAGTTATTGGTTACTGGTTATCAGTTATCAGGTCGCGATTCGATCTCGGAGGGACTCATTGGTATCGACGAACTTTTCCAGTGCAGCGATGCTCCAGACATGCCCCCTGCCGCAGGAATGGATTACTGATAACCGATAACCGATAACTGATAACTCTAGATGCAGGGGGCTCACTGGTATGAAATCGCGAATGTGGAGGAGGTGTTTTCTCCGGGGTTGCTGGTGTACGAGGAACGCGTCAAAGAAAACATCGCGCGGGCCGTCAAGATGGCCGGCGATCCCGATCGACTGCGGCCCCACGTCAAGACACACAAGATGCCCGGGGTGATGGGGCTCGAGATAGAGGCTGGGATCACCAGGTTCAAGTGTGCCACCATCGCCGAGGCGGAGATGGCGGCGGATAGCGGCGCGCCCGATGTGATGCTAGCTTATCCGCCTGTCGGTCCGAACGCCAAACGCCTCACGAGGTTGGTTGGGGCGTTTCCGGAGACGGAGTTTTCCACGATCGCCGATGACTTCGGGCAGTTGCACGCGCTCTCCGCGGAGTTTCACGGCGCCGGGAAGGAGATCGAGGTGTTGCTGGATGTCGACAGCGGAATGCATCGGACCGGAGCCGGGCCCGGCCCGGACAACATCAAGTTTTACCGGGAAATAGTGCTTTTACCGGGGTTGTCTCCCGGTGGATTGCACGTTTACGACGGGCACATTAAAGAAAAGGATCCGGCGCAACGATTGGCGCAGTGTGATTTGGAGTTCGCGCCCGTGCTGGATCTGGCAGCCGCTCTCGAGGAGGCCAAGCTTCCGGTCCGGCGCATTGTCGCGGGCGGCTCCCCGACCTTCCCAATCCATGCGAATAGGAAGATCGCAAATATGGAGTGCAGTCCGGGGACCTTTGTGTTCTGGGACCAGGGTTACCTGACCAATTTTCCGGATATCGGCTTTCAGCCCGCGGCGCTCGTGTTGACGCGAGTGATCAGCATGCCGGGGGACGGCCTCTTGTGTCTCGATCTGGGGCACAAGGCGATTGCTTCCGAGAACCCCATGGAACACCGGGTGCGATTAATCGACCTGCCCGACGCGGAGATGATTGCGCACAGTGAGGAACACCTCATCATTCGCACGAAGAAGGCCAATGAATATCGCGTCGGCGATGTGCTTTATGGTGTCCCGTGGCACATTTGTCCGACGGTGGCGTTGTATGGCAGCGCGGTGATCGTGCGGCACGGGAAGGCGGCCGGGAACTGGATCGTGTCCGGCCGCGAGCGGATGCTGGGCCTGTAGGTGCGAGCGGATGCTGGGCGTGTAGGTGCGAGCGGATGCTGGGCGTGTAGGTGCGAGCGGATGCTGGGCGTGTAGGTGCGAGCGTGAGCGAGTACCGTTGAGGCGGAGGTACTCGCTCACGCTCGTACCTACATGTACTCGCTCACGCTCGTACCTACATCTACTCGCTCACGCTTGCGCCTGCAGTGTGACCGTCTCTCCACAGCGCCGCCCTATTGCTCCTCGAGGGTCGCCTGGAAAAAGAGCTGGCTGTCCCCCGCGGTGGGGACGAGCACGCGCACGTCGTTGGCGGAGAAGGGTAACATCACCTGGATCAGATCCGTCTGCCCGGCGGCGCGCAGGTCGGTTTTTGAAGAGATCGTATAGCGGGTGCCGGGCACGACCTGGTTGAGCTGCAGTTCGACCGTGGAGTCCTCGATGTCGAGAATGATGAACTGGAAAAACCGGGTGGGATCCGTGGGGTCGAATCCCGACAGGTTCTCGAACCGGTTGTTCTGTCCGTCGAAATCGGGGTCGGAGGAGGGCGCGGCATCGGGATTCGGGGGCTGCCCGAAAAAGCCGACTTGCCAGAGGTCGTCGAGACCGTCGCCGCCATAAGCGCCGAAGTTGTCGGGATTGCTTTCGGCGACGGTAAAGGTCAGTTGTTCCGTGGCGGTGGAAAAGGTGCCCTCCACGGTGGCATCGGTATCCTGGAGCACGGGGGCAAGGGAGGCGAGTCCATCCATGTTGATCGAATCGACGGGACCGGAGATGATCGACCAGTCGAGTTCGGCGCCTTGAAGTTGCAGAAGAGAATCATCGTCGAGCGATACTCGGCCGCTGAGTTGGGTTGAGGTTTCTTCGTCGGCGGGGTCTTCCACGGCATCGAGCTCGAGAGATTTCAGATCGGTGAGTTGCGCGATCAGTCCTTGTTTTGCCGTGTATAACTGCGGGGCGTCCTTTGTCGAGATACCGACGGATGGGATCGAGTTGGACGCATCCAGCAGGTAATTGCCGGCACTGCTGACGGCCTGGACGCCTCCGGAACCGAAGCCTTCGGAGGTGTGGGTGTAATTCGCGGAGGATCGGGTCTGGGCCAGGCACAGGGGCGCACAAGCCGAGAATGCGAAAAAGGCGATGGTGATACGGGTCATTTGTCGTTTTGGTCCAGGGTTAGACGATAGGGATCTTCGATCTGGGGCAGTCGATGGATTTTTCAGTGCGCTGCGCGCTCGAGTTTCTCCAGGCGTTTCTCGAGTTCCTGGATGCGTTTGTCTTTTTCTTCGACGATTTCCTTCAGCTCCCGGATGGCGGCGATCGAGTAGATGGCCGCGGGCCAGGTATCGACCTGGAGGATGGATTCCCGCGTCTCCGGCAGGGTTTCACCGCTTTCACGGACCCATTGCGGGAAGACCTCGGCGAATTCCTGGGCGATGACATTGAGGTAGGGGCGGTCCTCAATCGCGGGATGTGCGGCCCGGTATTCGTCGGTGTATCGGAATTCCACGGGGCGGATCCGGTCGATTACTTCGAGGGCGCCGTCCAGTTCCCGGACATCGGTCTTGATACGGCGGTCGGAATTGGCGAGCCAGCTGCCGGCGGTGGTTTTTGAGGCGTCGCCCTCGACTTCCAGCGGGTTGGCGGCCGGCACCCGGCCGATGCCGAAGCGTCCGAGGTGATCGAGACGCGCTCCTTCGATCGTGGCACCGGTCAAATTTCTGACTTGAAAGGACAGGGCCCCCTGGTTATCGGCGCCGTCGCGGATCCCGCCAATGAAACCCGTGGTTTGAATCGAGGAATCGTCTTCGATCTCGAAGCGAATCCCGGCGCCGAATCCATCGCCCATGTCGCCGGTGTGGGTCGCGCGGAAGGCGGCGGCGGGGAAAGTGGTATCGGTACTCTGCTCGATGCGGCGGAAGAGCGGGATGAAAGCGTTGTTCACTTCCTCGACTTGCAGCACGTTTTCATGGCCGCCGGTGACGCCGATGGCGGCCCTGGTGGCATTGAGATCGCCTTCGATGAGGGCTTCGCCGACGACATGGAGCTCCGCCATGGGCCGGCTGGTGCCCACGCCGATCCGCCGGCGGGTAAACAAATCGGAGGTTTGCGAAGCCAGGTCAATAATGGTGAGCGCGCCGTCATCGGCAGCGGCGACATACGCGGTGACACCCAAGGCGAACATGTCTTCCGCGCCTTCGAGATCGGTGAAGTCCCCGACTCCGTCTTTCATTTCTGCAATGAGCTTGGGGTCGGAGGGATTACTCACATCTACACTGGTTACGGCGTCGTCATTCGAAGCCACCACGCAGGCGATGGTGCCCGAGACGAACATTCCGGTGGCGCCGGAGAGCGCATTGAAGCCTCCTGAACCGTCGGTAACCTCCGAGAGAAGGACGGGATTGGACGGGTCACTGACATCGATAATCGTCATGCTGTCGTCGAAGCTGGACGCCACGTAAGCGGTCGAACCGGACACAAAAATGCCGTCGGCTCCCAACAACTTAGTGAATCCATCGAAATTATCCCTGATGTCGGCGAGAAGCTGCGGGCTGGAGGGAGTGGACATGTCGATGATGCTCACCCCCGCCTGTTCCCCGGTCACATAAGCCACCGAATCCAGGACGAACACGCTTTTCGGCACGTTCACTTCGTTGAATCCACCGCCGAGGCCAAAACCGATCTCGGTGATCAGCTGCGGGGTTGCGGGCGTACTCACGTCAATGACAGTGAGAGTATTGTCTGCGGGGGCCGCCACGTAGGCGACCGATCCGTCCACGAAGAGGCCTCGCGCCCCGGAGAGTTTATTGAATCCATCCATGCCATCTTTCAGCTCTACAAGGAGTTGCGGATTCATGGGATCGCTGACGTCGATGATGCTCAGGCCGCCGGGCGTGAGTTGCGCCGTCACGTAAGCGACTGTCCCCGACACCACGACGCGGGAAGCTCCCTGGAGATCGTTGAAGCTGCCGCCGGGCCCGAACTGAGTCTGGGAGAGCAGTTGGGGGTCGGAGGGATCGCTGACATCGATGATGGTCAAGCCTTCGAAGGAAGCGACGTAAGCAACGCCGTCCGCCACAAAGCTGTCTCGCGCTCCTCCGAGTTGTGAAAAGCCGTCGACGCCGTCCTTGAGCACTGCGAGCGGGATCGGTTTTGGGGCCAAGCCGGCAGCCCCGGGGGCGATGTCTCGGATGCTGACTGCGGCGTCCTCAATGGCGGCGCTGGTGACCGCGGCGTCCGCCAGGGCGAGGGCGGTCACGGCGCCAGGCGCAATTTGCACACTGGTGACGGCGGCGTCGGAAATTTTCGCCGAGGTTACCGCGCTGTCGGCAAGCATATCAGTGGTTACGGCGCCGAGAGCCACTGATTCGGCCTGGTCGGCGTTGAGCGCGTATCCGACAGACGCGATGCGCTGATCCGGGGTGAGTTGTTGCGAGGCATTGGCGGTCCCGTCGTCAAACCAAATGCGGAGAAAGAGGGTATCGTTCTCGAAGACCGATGCGGGAAGGGGAGTCATATTCGTAAGGGCATCGTCGCCAAGAAGGAGGGAGTAGAGGCCCTTGGTGACCGTTAGCGAGACCGCGGCGCTGGGTTCGGATCCGGCGGTGGAAGATCCGTCGTTCGACCAAAACGTGGTGTCCCCGGCGGCGTTGACAATGGCGAATTTGAAAAGTCCGGTGCCGTCGAAATTGATTCCAGCGACGCTGATGCGTCCCTGGTGGGAAACGAGTTGCGGCACGGCCATGGAAGAAAGGGGCAGCGCATTGCTGAGGGCGATAGCGCCCAGACAAAGGAAGAGCTTGACTCTGGGGCTGCGCGAAGCGGGGACGAAATACGCGAATAATACGGCCAAAAAGTGGAAGAGTTTTCGTGGGTTCATAGGGATGGGGTTGATGGTGGTTTAGGTGGAGGGAGAATCGGCGATCCTGGATGGTTGCTCGGAAACGGAAAACTGCCTCCATCTTTTTTCATTTTAACCGCTCCCTGGCAACGGGAACTATGCGCATCTTGGCGAAAACCCCGCGAAAATTGGGAAGCCGACGGGGAACTGGAGCGTGGCCAGGCGGTGAGCAGATGTAGGTGCGAGCGTGAGCGAGTACCTCCGCCTCAGCGGTACTCGCTCACGCTCGCACCTACAATTTCACCACCTCGCCTGTCCGCGCCGATTCCTCGGCGGCGAGACAGGCGCGGACGGCTTCGCGGGATGCTTCGGGAGAAATCACCTCCGGCTTTCTTTCCTCAAGGACGCAATTGGCGAAGTAAGCGAGTTCATTCACCAGCGCGCCGTGCAATCTCCCGTGGATGCTGGGCCAGTAAGTCGTATCCGGGCATTGCGCGCCCTCTTTATCGACCACCATGAGATTGGGATGGGTATCGTGAATGGAAACTGAGCCCTCGGTGCCGACCACTTCCAGGCGTTCGTCGATTTGGAAAGGGGTCTTGTCCGGGAGACACCACACGGATTCGAGAATGCAACTGGCGCCGTTCTCGAGCCGATACATGACTTGCCCCAGATCGGGATGGGCGTGCTCGCGGAACTGGACGGTCTGGGCAAAAGCACTGACGGCGCGGGATTCGCTGAACCAGAACATGAGGTCGGTATCGTGGACGCAATCGCCGATGATGGGCCCGATCTTGTCGAGGACCGTGGCGCCGACCCAGGCGGGGAGATTGCGCCTCGCGTACATCGAAATGATTTTGCCGATGCGTCCCTCGGCGATCGCTTCTTTGGCGGAGGCGTATCGCGGGTTGAACCTGCAGATGTGGCCGGTCATGAAATAACCTTTTGCCCTGTGGGCGGCTTCGACGATGGCGTCGCAGTCTTCGACGGTCGAGGCGAGCGGTTTTTCCACGAAGACATGTTTGCCCGCCTCAAGGGCGGCGAGCACCGGGTCCTTGTGCTGATCCCACATCGTGACCACCGAGACCGCCTCGATCTCCGGGTCGGCGAGCAGTTCGCGATAATCCTGATAGCTCTTTTTAACGCCGAAGGTGCCGGCGACTTCTTTGAGGCGCGACTCGGTGCGGGTGCAGAGCGCGTGCAATTCAATGTTGGGAATGGTGGCGAGAGCTTCACAGTGTTTCTCTCCGAACCAGCCGAGACCGATGACGCCGTATTTGAGTTTTTTCATTTGGAAGGGAGAATTCTTAGCAGATTTCACAGCGGGCGACAGCCGAAAAGTAGCGGCGGCATCCTGCCGCCGTTTCAAGCTTTTCCGGCGGCTGGAAGCCGCCGCTACTTCTTCCGCGCCTCCCCGAGAAGAAGTGTCGCAATTCACTGATCGATTGGCCTAATGTAAATGCAGGAGTTGCCTCCGGGGTTTTACCATGCTCTACGCGAATGCCATTGTCGTCCTCGTTTACCTCGTGGCGATGGTGGCGTTGGGGATTTATCTGAAGCGGTTCGTGCACAAAGAAGAAGACTTCTTCGTGGCCGGGCGGCGCCTCAACAAGTGGGTCATCGCCGGGACCATCATGGCCACGAATATCGCGGCCATTTACCTGGTCGGCCCCGCGGGGACGGCCTACAGCGGCGGGGGTGTTTCCCTGCTCCTGATCGCGTGGTCCGGGAACATGATCGCTGCCGTGAGCGCGCTCATTTTCGTGCCGCGACTGCGGCGCCTCCGGCTGACGACGGTATCTTCTCTTCTCGAGGAACGCTACGGGTTGTGGCTGCGCCTGATGCCGGCCGCTTTCTGGATGATCTATTATTCTCTCTTTTCCGGCAACGCGATTTACACACTCTCCACCGTCTTGCAGCCGTTGACGGAACCGTTTTTTCCGGGCTCGGATCCCAAACAGATGATCCACAGCATCATCCTGGTGGTGGGCGGTGTGGTCATTCTCTACTGCGCGTTCTCGGGATCGGTGGGCGTGGCTTACACGGCCACGATCCAGGCTGCGCTCATCGTCCTCGGCGGTTTGATCCTGTTGCCGCTGAGCTTGAAAGCGATCGGCGGCGTCAGCGGCTTTGTCGAAAAGGTGCCCGCCGAAGCGTTCGTGTTCTGGAAGTCCGGACCGGATGCCGCCTGGCCGGCCTGGAAGGATATCATCATGATTTGCCTGATCGGGTTGCCTTACTGGTGCACGGGACAGAACATGCTGCAGCGCACCTTTGCCGGGAAATCGGTGCGGGAGGCATCGCGCGGGCTCCTCCTGGCGGCCCTTCTCACCGGGCCGATCACGCTGGCCTACATTATCCCGGGCATCTGCGCTTCGGTGCTTTACGCCGATGACCCGGTGCTCCAGGAGACGCCCGACCTGGTGCTGCCACACATGATCATCAAGCTCTTGCCGGCAGGGTTGGGCGGACTTTTTGTCGCCGCACTCCTGGCTGCGTCCAACTCTACCGCGAGCGCCCTGCTGAACTCCCTGGCCACCCTCGGCGAGCACGATTTTTACCGCCGGTTCATTCCCGGAAAGTCGACCTCGCATTATCTCTGGGTGGCGCGCGCCATCACTCTGCTCTGCGGCGCGCTCGGGTTGATCTTCGCATTCAACGTCGATCGCCTGGGAGGAATTCTCCGGGCGAATTTTTCGATCGCCTGCGTTTTTGACCCGCCGATTTTTCTCATCGTTGCGGCGGGGCTGTTCTGGCGGCGCATCAATGCCTGGGGCGCAGGCACCGGGTTGCTCGCCGGCATCGCCTTTAATTCGCTGGCGTGGGCCGGGCTGATCTTCGCCAGCGAAACCATCGGGGAGAATGGGGAAAGAATCGTCGAGGTCCTGCCGCTGGCGGATCGTGCCATCTGGTGTTTCCCGGTCACCATCATCGCGATGGTGGCGGGAACTTATCTCGGGGATCGTTTTAGACCGATGACGGAAGAAGCCCGCGCCCGGCGGGATGCCTTGATGGACCGGATGCATGACAAGGAAGCCGGGCACCGGGTCTTCACAAAATTCTCTGCCGGCACTGCCTCGGCCGGGTATGCAGTCGCGATTGTGGCACTGGTGACTTTCGTATGGTTTTCTTTCTTTGAAGAAGCCCTGCCCGGACCCAAGGAACTGAGAATTCTCTGGTACATGGGAATGATGCTCCTTTTCATATGCGGCTGCCTGCTGGCGGTGCCGCTGTTCATGTCGCGCGACGGCGAACGCGAACCAGGGGTCGAAGGCGCGGCAGAAAAGGGTTCCCTGGAGAGTTCGCTCCTGCATCGCATCGTCGGGAACGGTTGGTTCTGGCTGGCGGTCTACGCCGCGGCGGGAGCGCTGGTGCTGGTGCTGTATTTCCGCTAGGCACCAAATTGGAATCGGCCGCGCCGGCAGTCGCGTATTACTTCGATCGCAGGCGAGGGCGCGCGGCCTCGGGGGTCGCCCGCGCGCGATCGATGTCGGCGCCCCTGCCGGCGCGCGTTTGTATTTAGGCCGGAAGCGCCCTGTTTTCGTTGCAGCCGGGGGGATGTCAATGGTTGGTTCGGAAATCTTAGATAATTATCGGGCTTGATTGCAGGATGCAGGACCGAGAGCGCCCTTTTTTTTCGATCAAGCGGCTTGACGAAACGATCGCGCAAAACTTAAATCGGAAGGCTTGACCCTTGCGTCGAGCAGCGCGGAAACAGAACTTCAAGCAAAACACCCTCCTCCCCATGAAAAAGCTTCTCTTCACTCTCTTCGGCATGTTCGCCCTGAGCATCGGCACAGGTCACGGAGTGCTCTATACTCTCTCGGG
>JAHEJT010000194.1 GCA_024638765.1 Verrucomicrobiales bacterium | reverse complement strand
GATCTTGGCCGCTTCCTCCAGTAAGGCTTCCTCCACCACTGCCGCTTTTTCCGGAGAGGTCGCCGCATAAAGCACAAAACCCCCGGGATCGAAGCCGTAGGACAAACTCGATCCCACCGTATACGCCAGACCCAGTTCCTCGCGTATCTTCAAGAACAGCCGCGACGACATGTCGCTGCAGATCTCGTCGAGGATTTCCAATGCATAACGATCCGGGTGAAAGACATTGCAGCCCGCGAATCCTAACATTACGACGGATTGCGATTTATCCAGCTCACCCTCGATCCGTTTTGTTTCCGGAAGCGCTCCCCGCGCGGGCTCCTTCAGGTCCGCAAACAGTTTCGTCCCCACGGCCAGGGCCGACAGGTTTTCCTCCAGCAGTTCGCGGACCTCGGCAATCCTGACATTGCCAAAAACCGCGACCACCCCGTTGGCGCCCGCGATCCATTCTCCACAGCTGGTCATCAGATCATCGCGCCCGATTTTTTCGACACTCTCCCGCGTGCCCCGGACATCGAGGGAGTAGGGATGATTTCCATAAAGGCCCTTGCGCATCAACTGGCTCGCCGCCGTGAAAGGATCATCCTCAGTGTCGCGAATCGCGGCCAGCTGCACCTGGCGCTCTTTCTCAAGTTCATCAGGAGGAAAGGACGGCTCCAGGCAGATTTCGCCGAGGACCCCGAGAGCCGGCCGCAATTCAGTGTGCAGCACATCCAGACCCACATACAGGCTGTTGCGTCCGGAACCGCTGCCTAGACTGCCCCCGTAACCTTCAATCCGGTCCGCGATAGCCTCGGCGCTGCTCCTGGCGCTCCCTTTCACGAGGAGGCGCGAAAGCAGCCGCGTGCTCCCCCCCGTCTCCGGAGTCTCCGCGAGCAAGCCCCCGCGAAAAGTCGCGAAACAGGATACCAACGGAAGACGGTCGTCCTCGCGCACCAGCACCGTGAGACCGTTCTCCAGACGGAATCGCTCGACCGAAAGACCCCGCACGCGAGTCTTCGACTCGGGCTTCGGCCCCATGCTTCCCCTGGGAATCAGAGAGGTCACCGTCAGGTTGTCCTCCCTCAGGTACTCGCGCGCCACCCGATGGACGTCCGCGGGACTAACCCTCGCAAGGGCGTCCAGGTATTCCTTCGAAAAATCCAGGTTCCGCGCAAGCAACCAGTTGGATCCCAAATCCGAGGCCTGGCCCCGCGTCGACGTGAGGGAATGAAACTGGTCGCTCAGCGCGATCTTACGCGCTTTTTCCACCTCCACCGCGTCCGTCCCATCGCGCCCCACCCCTGCAATCAATTCCAGCATGCGTTCCTCGACACGCTGACGCTTTCCCGGCTCAGCCGTGGCGCCCGCCAGAAACAAACCCTCGTGACCCGGTGTGTAAGCGTAGGAATAGATGGAATGGGCGAGTTTTTCACGCTCACGCAAGTCCCGGTAAAAGCGAGAGCTGTTCCCGGTGCCGAGGATCGTCGCCAGGATATCGAGGGCGGGCACATCGCGATGGGTCACGTCCGGGATATGCCAGGCCAGCGAAGTGCGGCTCAACTTGGTCACAAATTCCTCGTGGGATTCACGCCTGCCCAGCTGTCGCGGCTCATCCGGCAGGAGCAACGGTTCGACCACCCCGCGCGGAATCTTACCCGCCAGCGCCCGGACTTTCTCGTATACCTCGCTGGGATCCACATCGCCCACAACCACGTAAAAGAGATTGTTGGGAACGTACTGTGCCCGGTAATACCCCATCAAATCCTCCCGCCGGACTCGGTTGAGCAAATCGAGCGTGCCGATCACGGGATAGCGGCAGGGATGCACGGCAAAGGCGGTCGCAAACGTCATCCGCGAAAGGGCTTGCTCGGGGTCATCCTCCCCCATGGCGATTTCCCGGCGTATCACCTCGACTTCCTTCTCCAGTTCGTCCTCCGGAAAGGACGCAGCACTCGTGATGTCGCAGAGAATCTCGAGGGCGGCATCCACCCCGCGCTTGGGTGTATCGATCCAGTAAACCGTCCTGTTGAAGGAGGTGTAAGCGTTAAAATACCCCCCCTCATCCTGCACGCTTTCCACAATCTCGTTCCCGGATCGCGTTTCCGTCCCCTTGAACAGCATGTGCTCAAGCAGATGCGAAAGCCCCGCACCCAACCAGCGCCCCTCGTGAATGCTGCCCGCGCGACACCATACCTGGACACTGGCCACCGGCGCGCTTCTGTCCTCCTTGACGATCAATTCGAGACCGTTCTCCAGGGTCCATTCATGCGCGTCACTCAGGGGGTAGACAAACTCCTGCGGATCGCCGGCGCCTGAAGTCGGGCGATGGCCGGAGGCCGGGTGACGTGCCGTTTCCATAAATCTCTGCGGGGAGGAATCGCAATCGTCCCAAAATTGCGGCTCAACAAGGCGGCCGCGCCCGCTTCACTTGGATTGCTTCTGCTCGAGTGATGCACCTCCCGCCCGGTGCTCCCTGACAACATCCGGGGCGCAGTCTCCGCCACCCTTGGGCTCATATGGTTTTGCGAAAGCCTCGTGAAAATCGTAGACGTCTTTAAAGTCTTCCTTGCTATCGTCGTCCGTCTTGCCGAATGCCCCGGATTCAATGAGCTTGAAAACCATCTCGCCGACGCCTTCGCAGGAATGGATGCCCCACTCCCCAAGAACCGTCAGCACCATCGGTCCGAACTCCTGCAGCGCGTACTTACGGAATCCCTCGAGCAACTCCGGTCCGCTGACATGACGGCTTTCCACCGTCCCCGCATCATGCAATTCCTGGATCGTGAAATCCAACGCATCCCGCAGGAAGAGATAGGCGTCCCCCGCATACCGGGAGTCCTTCTCCAGGATGCTGTCGACGGCTTCCTCGAAATCAAGTTTCTGCATCGCGCTCTCTCTCTTCGCTGCCGGACCGGCCCGGCGTCATTCGCTCGCGGCCTCGCCTCTCGAAAGACGTGCTCCTCCACTTTCCGGAGACGCCATTTCTCCCGCAAACCCCGCCGGTGAGGGGTAATCCGGGCGAACTCGGTCTTGATGCCGATAATACTTCACCAGCGCTCCCATTACCAAAAGCGCCAGAATGCCTACAATCAGGTACCGTTCATTGACTGTCAAGTTGCCCATTTTCCTCCGTCCGGACGGTCATTCTATGACACTTTCCAGGCCCGGCGCCAGCCCTGGGAACGGACAATCCGGGATAAAAAGCCCCGGAGATCCCCGGCTCGGGAGCTTCCGCCCTGCACCGGGACCAACCCCCGGTGCCCTCCAACCGGCACTCCACCCCCGCGCCCGATTCAGTCGCCGATCTGCGCCTCAATGGCGTCCAGGTATCTGGACATCGCGTCTTCCCGCACCGGCCGCGCGCGCCGTAATTCCTCCACTGCCCTGCGAAAGTCCTCAAAGGCGCCGCTCCTCTCTTCCATCTGCGTGGCCTCGTGCCAGTTCAGGTAATCCGCGACGCCACGCAACCTCTCTGCCAACGCGTTCTTCCGTGCCTCTAATTCTTCGAAGCGGCGTTCGAGTCCGCGGGTCTTTCCTTTCCGAACCAAGCGCGTCAACTCCAGGTATTCTTCGACAATCACGCGGTAGAGCGGGTAGCAGTTGAGACTCAACCCCTGCAGGCGCACGTCATTGGACGCGAGAATATGCGATACGTCCTTCCTCCAGGCGAAGATTTCAAAATCCTCGAGGTGACAGATGAATTCCGCAGTGCCCGAAATCTCCTCGCCTGCTTCCGGCGCATTCTTACCCATTTTCTTGATCCGCTTATTCCGTTCCTCCTCCGTCTCCGGAAAACGCACCTGCAGGGCTGACTCCAGTCTCCCCAATGTCTTCTCGGAACTGATGTAGTCCAGTGCCGATCTTTCCGCCATCGACGCCACCTCCAGTGCCCACCATTTCTCGAGCGCATGACGGCTTTCCCCCAAGGTCGGAAAGTAGGTTACCAGCAACTCCCGCTGAGTGCCTTTGAACGCGGGTATGCCGCGCATTAACGCCGCCATCCGGTCCGTCCCGGAATCCTGCTGTAACAGGGTGCGCACGAAGGCGGCCGCGGAAGCCTCGAAGACCGCCCTTGAAATGGAATCCATCGTTGAGGAATCGGCCTTCAGGATTTGGTCTACGCTTAAGACCTGCTTCGAAGCCAGCAATCCCGCGAAGAGGGTTTTGGGCGTCCCCTCCCGGTCGTAGCGCACCAGCTCAGCCACCCCCGCGTGCAGCCAGTGCGGCAGCACCAAAGCCTCCGCCCGGTCCGGAAGGAGGACAGGTCTCTCGATGAGCACCTGTTCCATCAGGAGGAGCCGCAATAATTCTTGGTTTAGTTCCTCCCGCGTGAAGCCGTCCACCAGGAGGACATCCAATTGAAATCGATATCCGGATTCCAGGGGACTGACCGTTCCCCGCACGTACCTGGAGATTCGGCCCGGCGGCGCCTGCTCGCGAATTTGAATCACCACGGGATAGGCCCACTCAGACCTCAGTTTGAGAACCTTGCGCAGCTTTTCTTTCGCCTCCTCCGCATAAAGTCCGAAAGCGCTGCGGGCGCGCGGGGATTGCCCGTAAATAAAGAACTGTCCCGAATTGCTGACGCTTCGCCCCGCCGGCAGTGCTGCCTCGAGTGCGCCCGGCGCGCCCAGCCAGACGGCCGCAACCCCCAGGGCGGCGAGCCGCAAGACCAGTCGGATCGGTCGAAGGCGCATCATCCGGCAACGTATACCGCCATTTCCCCACAGGCACGCGAAGAATTCCCTTCTCTCCGGAACTTTGCTGCGCGTGCCGTCAAAAGGCCTCTCAGCTCAGGGGGAGACACCAGGTGGTGGGCGGTCCCAGCGCGGGTCCAGGATCATGCGTCCGTCTTCGAAACGGATCTCCGACATCCGGAAAAGATACGAGATCTCCGGCTGATACTCGCGTCGCAGGGTCCGAAAGGTTTCCATAACAACGTCAATCACCCATATCCGGGACCGCAGTCGCCCGATCGCGGTGCCCTGCACCTGCGTCAGATAGGAATCTTCCCCGGCCGTGATGTCGATAAAGCAACTGATCGGCAGCGGTCGGCCGAGCACTCGCCGCACCACGATCACCTCGGCCTGGCCCTCGCGAAAATCCACAAAGATCCCTTCGTACCGGACCAGGAGCCGCTGCCAACCTGTCTGCCGGCCCCTCAGAGTCTTGGCCAGGTAAGTATTCATTTCGCGCTCCGTAATCGTGAGCGGCTCTTGCTCATCCCTGGTCGCAATTTGCAGCAAGCGGTAAAGATCCCGGCTCTTCCCGGATGCCAGATCGCCTTCCCCAAACCCTTCCGCCTTGCGCAAGTCCGGTGCGCGACAGGTCTGCACGAAGATCGCCGTAAAAAATGCGACGCTCACCGTGATCACGAGCCGGGACAATGACAGGCCCTGATCCTTCATTCTTGTTTGCTCCGGGCGGTCTTTCCTTATGAATGCCCCTGCCCGGACAAACAAGTCGAATCACTCTTTGGCCCCGCCACCGGAGGATCCATCGCTCTTGCCCGCCGACTTTGCAGAACCCGAAGACCCCGAACCTTTTTTCTCCCCGCCGGAGCCGGAATCAGTCTTACCCCCTGAATCCGCGGCTCCGCCTGATTCGGAGCTGCTACCCGAATCCTTCTTCGCTGCCTGCTTGTAGGATTCACTGCGGTAATCCGTCTGATAAAACCCCGAGCCCTTGAAGATAACTCCCGCTCCCGTCCCGATCTTCCTCTTGAGACGTCCGTCGCACTCGTCGGACAGGCAATCCTCGAGACGGGGGTCGTTCATGGACTGAAAGACCTCGAACTCCTCTCCGCACTCTTCGCAAACGTAATCGTAGGTTGGCATCTCCCTGGGGGACGGCTCACGGGCAGCGGAGATCAGTCCCCCCGCCCGGCCGACCCGCTAATAAAATCCATTTGCCGGGGTGCGCAACGCAAAAACGATCCAACGGGCCAGTTCCCCGGGCCCGGTTGATTTTCAGGCCTCCCGGCGCTCCCCGCATCGATCTTGCTTGACCGGCAAATTGTGGTAGGATGGACTGCCGAAGAAAGGGACCACCCAAAGCCAAAGCGACCAAACCCGCAGCAAAGAAGTTGAGAAACCTTCACCTTTCCCTGTTCGCCCTGTCCGGGGCAATCCTGACGTTAACCGGCTGTTATTACACCTTTCCGGACGGTTATTACGGCCGAAGCGGCCCCCACGGCCGGGGTGAAACCCAGTACCTTGAAGGGTTCGGGCCTCCGCCCATTTACCGCGGGCCGGCGCAACGAGGCGTCCTTCAGGATACGGTGTCTTATTGGGACGGCGAAGGGGTATCCGGCAGCCCCGCCATCACCATCGATCTCAGCCAGCAAAAGGCTTTCTTCTATAAGGGCGACCAACTCGTCGGCGTGGCCCGCGTCTCGACCGGCCGCGAGGGATTCAACACTCCTTCCGGCGACTTCAAAGTCTCCGAAAAGGATATCGATCATAAGTCCAATCTCTACGGCGATTTCGTGGATGCTTCCGGCCAGGTCGTCGTCCGCGACGTCGACATCAAAAAGGATATCCCGCCTCCGGGGACGCGTTTCGAGGGATCTCCCATGTCTTACTTCATGCGCGTCCATGGCGCCGTCGGGATGCATGCAGGCTATCTCCCCGGATACGCCGCTTCTCATGGGTGCATCCGTCTCCCGGAACACATGGCGCGATCGTTCTACCATAACGCCAGTTACGGAACCCCTGTGCGCATCGTCCATTAAGGCAAGGGCGATGGCGGCCGGCCGGCCCTGACCCACCTCGCTCCAGCCTTTCCCGCCATGGACTCGGCCGCCCTTTTTCCGCCAAGCGATTCTCTGGACATTACCGTGGACCAGGTCTCGAAACTCCTGGCCCAGGCGGACCACGACGGCCCCCCCTTTCACTTCGTCGATTGCCGGGAGGAAGACGAATTCGCCCACTGCCGTCTCCCCTCGGCCCGCTTGATCCCGCTCTCCACTTTCGCGGAGTCCGCAACCTCGGTCCTCCCGGATCCGGCGCAACCCATCGTCGTCTATTGTCACCACGGGATGCGCTCCCAGCAGGCCGCCCTCTTTCTCCGGCAGAAGGGATACCGGCGCACCTTCAGCATGCGCGGCGGCATCGACGCCTGGTCCTGCGAGATCGATTCCGAAGTGCCGCGCTACTGATCTCTCCCGCGTAGGTGCGAGCGTGAGCGAGCACTTGGGACGATACAGTGATTGCCGTTGACCAAATCTGCAACCAGCCGGCGAATTCCGCCTCCATTTTGCCATCGCGCTTCTTTTTTTCTGTCATCCTGCGGGCAAGCGGAACGAGAACCGAGTGCTGACATCCAGTCCCAATAGTCATCGAGATTTCGCTCCGCCCAACATCCAGCGTCTACTGCTTGCCGCTTTCGCGCCGGCTCTCGGTTTTCAGCCGCAGCCCGTGCAGCCGGATGAACCCGGTGGCATCATCCTGGTTGTATGCCTCCGTGGGATCCGCTTCCATCGTCGCCACCTCGGGATTGTAAAGACTCAGAGGAGAACGCCGGCCCGCCGCCATCACGTTTCCCTTGTAAAGCTTAAGACGGACCTCCCCGGAAACGTTTTTCTGACTCTCCGTCACCAGGACCTGGATGGCTTCCCTCTCCGGCGAAAACCAGAATCCGTTATACACCAGCGTGCTGTATTTCGGGATCAGGGAGTCACGCAAATGCATCACCTCCCGGTCCATGGTAATGCTCTCCATCTGCCGGTGCGCTGCAAATAGAATTGCCCCCCCGGGGGTTTCGTAAACACCGCGGCTCTTCATTCCCACGAAACGGTTCTCAACCATATCGACCCGGCCGATCCCGTGTCTCCCACCCAAGACGTTCAACACCAGCATCACCCCCAGGGGGCTCAGCAGGGTGTATCCCTCACGCGTGCCCCCGCCGCTCAGTTGCAACTCAGCGAGCACTTCTTCGAGGCCTGGAAATTTCAAGCCTGCGCAGTTTCCTTTCTCAAAAAGAAGTTCCAGATACTGGGCTTTGTCGGGCGCTTCCTCGGGCGAAACGCTCAACACATACATCTCCCGGTTCTCTTCACTGGTGGCATCAAACCATGGATCCTCCAGGATACCGCTTTCGAAACTGATGTGGAGCAGATTCCGGTCCATGCTGTATGGCTTCGAAGCCGATGCCGTCACGGGAATATTCTCCGCTTCTGCATAAGCGATCATCTCCGCCCGGCCTGGAAACTTTTCCCTGAACTTGGCCATGCGCCAGGGGGCGATCACCTGCAGCTCCGGCGCCAGGGAGTCGACGGATAGCTCGAAGCGCACCTGATCGTTGCCCTTGCCGGTCGCGCCGTGGGCAATGGCCCCCGCCCCTTCGGTCCGGGCGGCGTCCACCATCCCTTTGGATATCGCGGGCCTCGCAATGCTCGTGCCCAAAAGATACTGACCCTCATAAAGGGCGCCCGCCTGGAACATCGGGAAGATGAAATCCCGGGCGAATTCTTCCCGGAGATCCCCCACGATAAATTTCGAGGCGCCGGTGGTCAGGGCCTTTTCTTCGAGACCCTCCAATTCTTCACCCTGTCCGACGTCCGCCGTGTAAGCGATGATTTCTGCATCGTACTCCTCCTTGAGCCACTTCAGCAGCACCGAGGTATCCAAGCCGCCTGAATACGCCACAACGATCTTTTTCATAAGTCAGAATCCATCCTTCGCGGCGGTCATATCCGCCTCCCAAACCCTCGGCCCGTGCCGCGAGCGACTGCTAGCGAATCATTCCTCCACCCAAAAGTCCAATGGGGATTTTGCGGCGGGTACAGTGAAAAACCCCCGATTTCTCAGGGGTTTTTCTCAAGTAAATTGGTTGCGGGGGCAGGATTTGAACCTACGACCTTCAGGTTATGAGCCTGACGAGCTACCGGGCTGCTCCACCCCGCGGTC
>JAHEJT010000304.1 GCA_024638765.1 Verrucomicrobiales bacterium | reverse complement strand
TCTTCCCAGTCGGCGAGGACCCAGCGGGTACCGTGTCCTACTAAGTCGCCGCCCCAATTGATTCCCAGCAGGTCAAACTTCCCGTTCGGTATAATCGGTTTTCCTTTCCCCCAGCTATACTTGGCAGGATCGTAGCCGGGCGGCGGTTCCTTAAGGCGATAAGGATGGTCTGGCCTGCCGTAATCCTTTGCAGTGATCCTGTAAGTGAATGCCTGCGACCGGTGGTCGGCCTCACCCGTGCTATGCGGCAGAAGAGTGGAAGGCAATGTCTTCGGCACCTTTCTGAAATAATTGGAGTAAACAACACCCGCGTGCGGCTCTTCTTTCGAACGCGCTTCACGCCCGATGCGGTAGGGTATCATTGCAAACTCCGCCAAGTCGGCTTCGTACGTTGCATCGATGATCACCTTGCCGGTGTAGCTGTATTTTTTGCCAAGTGTTCCTTTGTTGTCGCGCTCTCGGGTGATCACACCCGTGACACGATCACCCTTCATTTGCACATCCACCGCCACTTCGTTGAATCGTGTTGTGATCTTAGGGTGCTCGGAAACCATCTCGGCATAGATCCTGGCGGCCGTATGCGGTTCCCAGGCCCGGCCTTCAGCGATATTCCAACGCTGCGGTGGGTTTTCCTTCGCGTGTGCCTGCACTAAAGGGTCATCCGCCATCTCTGTGCGGTGATAATCTTTCACCCGCAGCCGGAATTCCTCCATCACGCCGCTGTTCGCTTCCACGTATTTGTCATCCAGCCTCAGCACGCCCGAAGAAAGCACGCCCCCAAGCACGGGTGCCTGCTCGATGATGATCACCGTTTTGTCTGCACGGGCGGCGGCGATAGAGGCGGCTACGCCGGCAGGAGTGCCGCCGACTACGACTACATCGTAGTCGGCGGCGTTAAGGATGAAGGCGGATGGATGAAGGATGAAGAGGAGGAGGGCGATGCGTTTCATGTTGTTTATTTAACTGAACCCCATCCAACCCGGTCCATCATCTCTTCCAGGTGGACCGGGTTGGAGGGGGGAGTGATTAATGAGGGACGAGCGTTGATTTTTGAGGGCAGAGGTCCGGAATTCTTTTACTTCAGCAATCAACAATCAACAATCAACAATCAATAATCGACAATCGACAATCGGCTATAGGGCCCTCTCAGAGGGTTGAAAACCTGTCCTTCGTAGCCCGCAGAGCGAAGAAGGATTGCGGAACGGATTGAGCTTCAATTCATGTTCGCGGTCCGACCCCGAAACAATCTGGAGAAGAAGTATTTTTCTGAGTGGGGTCATTCCCCTCGTCAGAAGACAAATCCGATCCCGATTTTAACGCCATTCCCATTGCCGTGATCCACGACGCCTTGTCGATCAGAGAAATCGTGTTTCCATGAGATTTTGCCGTGCACTGTGTCGGTAAACTTCCAATAGAGCGCGGGCCCGGCGGACAAGGTCAAAGAACCATCATCTTCAAAGTAGAGGTCACTTTCCCATTTGATGTGTTCCGAAGACCCAAAACCCTGCAAATTGCGCCCGATATCGATGCTGGCAGAGGCCTCGAAAGGTTCCTCACCGTAAAAGAACCAGGCCGTAGCTCCGATGGCAAAGAGGTAGCGGTAAGTCTCGGTTTCAAAGCCAACGGATATGCCTGTGCCCCATTCCCCGTCGTCAAAAGGGTCAGTCCTCCAAAATTCAAAAGCGCTGCAACGTTTTGCGCAGCCGCTTAATTTCCGCACCGGCCCCCGTCCGGAAAGCGGCCACCGCGTTACTTACTGCGCTCGGCGATCCCATTTGAAGCCGTTCGCTCAACCAGCGATTTCCTACCGTAGTGGCCGTGCGCACTCGCCACGCAACCGCCTGTTTTCTGGGGTCGGACTTCCGCAGCGTCGCCAGGTCGTTCTCGGAAAGATCAATCCCATTCATGATCCGACGAATGAGCCCTTCCGCTCGCTGCTCCTCGCTTTGCTCAACAGGTCCGCCGCTGACACTTTCGCGGCGCACACCTTCCAGCGCTTCGCCTGCCAGCCCCGCAAGATGCTCTCGAAATGCGTCGCTCCCGAGATACCATCCCCGCCGGATATGTTTCCACACGCCGGTTTCCTCGCCCGCGGCGGAGGGATCCTTCAGGTGCAAGGCCAGATCTTCGAGATAGTCGCCGTAAGCGCGGCGGCCTCGCGGAGAGTCCTTTAAGTCATGCTCTGCTAACACGCCGTCGACGCGGAGCCACTTTGGCCGCTTCGATCGGCTTTGAAGAAAATAGGGGAAACTGCTCCAGCGATACGTTGCCAGGCGGATGAGCTTTTGATCGGCCTTGCGTCCGGTAATGCCCGCCCGCGCGGAGTTGAGATGGATGTAGTTGGCGACCTTGCGGTAATAATCGTCCGATCCTTCCTGGATATTCTGCGCCTTGTAACGGCCCTGGAAGAGGTGGCCGCGCT
>JAHEJT010000045.1 GCA_024638765.1 Verrucomicrobiales bacterium | reverse complement strand
GCGGCAAAGCTAGAATAAGCAGGTAGCCAGTTGAAGATCAATGCCACTCTCAGTTGAAGCTCTATTTGCGTTCATCTGTGTTAAAAAAAAAATATAAACACAGATTTACGCGAATGATACACGAATGGCCGCAGATGAGATTGAATGAAAACGGATAAGCCTCCTGGTTAAAGGGATAATTTGGGTTCAGCTCTGGTAATTGAATTCTCGCCCGGGGGCAATCATTACGAGGCCGTCGCCTGCAGTTGGACGACTTTTTCCGCGGCCTTCCGTCCGAAAGCATAAAACACCGCCGGGGTTACTCCGAGCCCGAGCAATGTCGATGTCACCAGGCCGCCGACGATCACGACGGCCACGGGATGCAGGATTTCTTTTCCGGGCGCATCCGCGGCGAGGACCAGCGGAATCAGGGCGATGCCCGCGACCAGGGCCGTCATCAGGACCGGCACCAGCCGTTCCAGGGTGCCGCGCTCGACCATTTCCCGTGAAAACTCTTCTCCCTCGTGATGCATGAGGTGGAGGTAGTGTGACAGCAACATGACGCTGTTGCGCGCGGCGACACCAGCCACGGCGATGAATCCGACGAGGGTGGCAATGCTGATGTTATCCAGCTTGAACCAGGTAAAGGCGAGCCCGCCAATCAGGGCGAGGGGAAGATCGCAGAGGACCTGGAGGGCGAAAACCGGCGTCCGGAAGTATCCATAGAGAAGAAAAGCCATCACCACGAAGATCGCGGCGCTGAAGAGCGCGATCCGGCGCGAGGCTTCCTGCCGCGCTTTGAACTCGCCTTCGAAACTCAAGAAATAGCCCTCGCCCAGCTCGATACGATCGGTGACTTCCTCCCGGAGTCGTGTCACCAGGGAGACGAGATCGCGCTCGGTCGGATTAATGCTGACGACGAACCGGCGCAGGGTGTTTTCTTTCTGAATGACGTTGGGTCCCTTGGCTTCGCGTAAGTCCGCGATCAGGTGCAGGGGAATACGCTGGCCGCTCTGGGTATCGATGGTGAGGTTTGCCAGTCGCTCCGGATCCTCGCGCCAGGCCGCGGGGAGTCGCAGCACCAGATCGATGGTGCGTTGGCCCTCGTAAAGTTCGCCCACAGTTTCGCCTCCGATGAAAGCCGCCAGCTGGGCGTTGAGATCGCCCGGTGTGATGCCGTATGCGAGGGCCCGGTCGCGGTCGATCTCGATGCGCAGCTGGGGAATCGGCGCCTGCTGCTCGACGCGCGCGTTCTCCAGGCCCGGGATTTCTTTGGCGATGCGCTGGATCTCCGTGCCGATGCGCCGGATCTCGTCGAGCTCGGGCCCGAATACTTTGATGGCCACTTTCGCGGAGACGCCGCTGAGCATGTGCCCGATGCGATCGGCGAGCGGACCGCTGAGCGCGGCAAAAGTCCCGGGGATGGTGCGCATCTTCTGCCGGATCTCCTCCCGGACATCGGCCCGTGAACGTCCGCCGGGCACGGTCTCGAAATCGATGTCGAACTCCACGGTGGACACCGGCACCACGTGATCGCCGCGTTCGGCGCGCCCGACGCGGCGGCCGACGGTCCGGATTTCCGGGATAGAGAGGAGCAGCCGGTCGGCGATGTCGGCTATTTCGTTGGTTTGACGCAAGGAAGTGCCGGGCGCCGCCGTCAGCGCGACCAGCGCCGTTTCTTCGCGGAAGGAGGGCAGGAAATCTTTTCCCATGGTGGGATAAAGCGAGAGCGCGCCGGCCAGGAGCAGCGCCGCGATCCCCAGCACGGTGAAAGGTTGATCCAGTGCCAGTTTGAGCCAGGTGCGGCGATGCAGCGCTTTCATGCCGCGCACCAGGGGGCCGTCGCGGTGTGTCTTTCCGGCTTTCGGATCGAGCAGGAGTGAGCAGAGCACTGGGATCACGGTCAGCGACACCAGAAAAGACGCGCCCATGCTGACGATGGTCGCGATCGCGATCGGCGTGAAGAGGCGTTGCTCCAGTCCAGTGAGCGCCAGCAACGGGAGGAACACGAGAATGATGAAAAGCGTGGCATAAAAAATCGAGTTCCGCACTTCTCCGGAGGCGCGTGCGATGACTTCCAGGCGCGGCATCTCCGCGATGCCCGGCTGGGCGCTGGCGCCTCCCTGTGCCCTTTCCTTGAGACGGCGGTAGACATTTTCCACGTCCACGATTGCGTCGTCCACCACCATGCCGATAGCGACCGCGAGCCCGCCCAGGGTCATGGAGTTGACGCTGACACCGAAAAGCTTGAAGACCACGAGGGTGACGCAGAAGGAAAGCGGGAGGGCCGTGAGCGTGATAAAGGTGGTGCGGAAATTCAGGAGAAAGAGAAAGAGGACGATCGTTACCATGATGGCGCCGTCGCGGATGGCTTCCTTCAGATTCCCGATGGCGTGCTCGATGAAGTCGGCCTGCCGGAAGAGCGGCACCAGTTCCACGCCCTCAGGCATGACGGCTTCGAGTTCACGGAGGGCTTCTTCCACCCGGGCGGTGAGGTCGAGGGTGTCAAAGTCCGGCGCCTTGGTGACGCTCAGGATCACGCCCCGCGTCCCGTTGACGGCGGCGTCGCCGCGCATGGGCTCGACGTCCCAATTAACTTGCGCTACGTCGGAAATGCGGACGGGGCGATCTTTGATGTGTTTCACCACGGTGGCCGCGATGGCGTCGAGTTCGGTGGTCATGGCCAGGTTGCGCACCATGATCTCCTGGGGACCCGAAGTCAGGAAACCGCCGGTGGTATTGCTGGTGGCGCTGGCGGCGGCCGCGCGCAGTTCTTCGAAAGTCACGTCCATGGCGCGCATCCGGTCGGGATCGGGCTGCACCTGCACCTGCTTGACGCCGCCGCCCATTCCGAGGACCTCGGCGATGCCCGGGATGCTCTGGAGCCGCCGCCGGACCGTCCAGTCGGCGATGGTCCGCAGGTCGCGCGGTTCCACGGCGCCGTCCGTGCTGCGCATGCCGACGAGCATGATCTCACCCATCAAGGAAGCCACCGGTGTCATGTAAGGCAGGACATCGTCGGGAAGACTGCCGCTCGCCGATTGCAGCCGTTCCTGGACGAACTGCCGGGCACGGTAAATGTCGGTGCCCCAGTCGAACTCGACGAACACGAGCGAGAGGGCGACATCGGAAGTGGAGCGCAGCCGCGTTACGCCGGCCACACCCATGAGCGCGCTCTCAAGCGGGACGGTCACGAGGGTTTCCACTTCCTCGGGAGCCAGTCCCGGGGCTTCCGTGAGAATGACGACGGTGGGCTTGGTGAGATCGGGAAGCACTTCCACCGGGAGTTCGCGCGCGGTTTGCACGCCGAACACCAGCAGGACCACCGTAGCCGCCAGAACGAGGCCGCGATGCGCCAGAGAAAATCGTATCAACCGGTTGAGCATTTTATTTGAAGCTATCGGGAATCGCGTTCTCTGCTCGATTAATTCGCATTCCCCTCACCCTAACCCTCTCCCCGGGGGAGAGGGGAAAGAAAGAATCGACCGACCGGCGAACAGGAAGGTATCCGGCTGCAAAATCATTCGATGAGTCATTTGCATTCATCATTTCCAAAAGCCTGGTTTGCTGATCCCCTCTCCCTACGGGAGAGGGTTAGGGTGAGGGGGCATTCATGTTGAGACCCGACGGGCGCGTCCGCGCATGACGCTGAGTCCCAAGAGAAGTGCAAGCAGCGTGCAGAGGATGCCAAGAAAGATGGTGAGCGGTCCCGCACCGGCGCCTCCGGTGCCACCGCCTGCGGCGGCCCGCGCTTCCGCCGCGCGTTGCGCCTTCTGGGCGGCGGTCAATTCCGATCCGTCTTCTGCGTGTTCGTGTCCGTGCGCGGCGTCGAGCGCTTCCTTGAGGGAAATCCCGCCACCGCCGGCGAAGACCAGGGGATACGCCCCCTTGGTGACGACTTCGTCTCCTGGAAAGAGGCCGTTGAGGATTTCCACGTAGCGATCGTTTTTCTCACCCGTCTGGACCGGCGCTTTCACGAAGGCATTGGCCAGCTCGAAATCCTTGACGAAGACGAAGCGATTCGCGCTGTCGCCCTGGAGTGACTCGCGGGGGACCGCCATGACGTTTTCCCGGTGATCGATGACGATGGAAAACTCCGCCCGCATCGCCGGCCGGACATTGTCGCTGAGATCCTTCAACTGGAAGATGGCGTCGATGGTGCCGCTCTCGCGATCGGCCGAAGTCCCGAAGCGCAGCAATTTTCCGCGGTAACTTTCACCCGGGAGCGCCGCGATTCGAATGCGGGCCTCTGTCACACCGGGCACCAGGCGTCCCGCCTGATCCTCGGGGACGCGGGCCACGGCATAAGCTTCCCGCATATCGATGATTTCCAGGATATGGGAATCCGGGCCCACGGGATCGCCGAGACTGGCGTGCGCCGAGACGACGAACCCGTCCATCGGCGATTTCAGATCGACCGTGGGCGGCGGATTACCCGGCTGCCGGCTTTCCACCCGCACGATGACCTGGTCTTTGGCGACGGAATCTCCCTCGAAGGCATTGATGGAGACGATGCGGCCGGCGATTCGGCTGCTGACGATGCCGCGACGGGAGGGAATGACTTCGATGCGTCCCAATGCGAAAAGGGTGTCTTCGAAATCCGTTTCCATCACCGGGACCGTTTCGATCCCGAGGTTGCGGACTCCGGTCTCGTCGAGAATGACCGTGTTGGCTGCGCGCTGGGCATTGCCTTCCCCGGCGCTTCGCCCGGCAACTGCCGTTATCAACAGGGCAATTAGAATAGAGATGGTCTTATTCATTTTGAGTTGCTTGCGGGGTTCAAGTCCGTGATTCCTGCCGCGAGTGCATAGCGCACTCGCGCCAGGTGGTAATCCCGGAGCGCTTCCAGTCGCGAGGATTCGAGTTCGATCATCTGGTCCCGGGCGCGAAGGACGGGCTGTAAATCGGATTGACCACCGCGGTAAGCCGAATCGCTCAACTCCAACTGGCGCTCGGCGAGAGGGAGAAGTTCGCTATCGATAGTGCGCAGCAGGGTGAGGTGGGCGCGCATTTCCTCGAGTGCGGTGGCGCCCTCGTTGCGGATGTCGTTGGCGAGGGCGCCGGCTTCGGCTCCGGCGCGCTTATGCTTCGCCGTTTTCTCGCGGATGGCGCCGCGATTGCGATTCCAGAAGGGCAGGGGGATGGAAACTTTGATGCCGAAGATGGATTCGTTTTCCAATCCGACGGGCTGATCTTCCTCGCGTGCGGATTCACCGATCAAACCGACATTGATGTCTTCGAAGCGCCGGGCTTTTTCGAGGGCGATCTCGCGCGCCGCGGCATCGATGGTGAGAAGCGCCGCGTGGTAATCGGGACGATTAGAAGGATCGAGTGTGGGAGTGGATTGACGGGGGCCGATTGATTCCGGCGCGGGGAGAGTGCCGGTGAGATGGAGCGCCGAGTCCGGGCCCAGGCCGAGCAGCGGTTTCAATGCGCCGCGGATCGCGGCGGCGTCCTTCGTCAGTTGTGCGATCTCGAGGGAAAGCCGGCGTGCCTCCAGGCGCGCCTGGCCCGCGTCGAGCGCGGATCCCTCGCCGCGTTTGGTGATGGCGTCGATAAAAGAGGCAAGTTCCTCGGCGACCACCGCCTGGCGATTGCGCAGCCCGATCTCTTCCTGCACTGCTAATAGCCGCACCGCGGTTTGGCGGGCTCGGCCGGCTAATTTGCGTTCCGCGTCCCGCACTTCCGCCTCCGCGATTTCGATCCCGGTCTGCGAGACATCTTTTTCGAGACGGAGTCGCGCGGTGAGGGGAAAGCTTTGCGAGAGTTCGACTTCGAAGGCGTGTTCGCCGCTATTGCGCGTGCGGCGGTATTCCGAGGAGAGCTCGGGGTTGGAGAGTTTTCCTGCCTGGTCCAGCCGGCCCCGGGCTTCTTCGATCCGGTGTCGCGCCGCGGCGAGGTGCGGGTTGTGCGTCCGGACGCGTGTCGCGATCGCGTCCAGTGTGAACCCGGGCGTGAGGAAATCTCCCGCGCGGGCCGGGGCATGTGTCGTGAGCAGGAGACTCACGAACAGGATTGGGATTTGTTTTGGATTCACGGACGTAATTGGATGACGGATGGAAGATGGAAGATGGGGCAGACCGGTTGTGGGGTACGCTAGTCCCACGATGAGTGGGCAGGCTGCGCGGCCACAGACCACGAAGCATCACGCGACGCGAGCGGCGCCGGGGATGCGGGAGCGGGAGATCAAACGAGGAACGAACAATACGTCACGCGGGCGGAACGGCCTGCGAGAGGACTGCTTGTCGGGGGAGGCGCACGGGGCAAAATCCGGGCCTCGGTCGCCTGGGGGACCGAATGAAATTCGTAATCCGTGGTGACGAGAAGAAGGTTCCAGCCGGAAGCGCCGGCGGCGGCGGACTCAGACGCGAGGAAGAGAGTGTCGGGCTCAGGATGATCGCAGGAGGCGGGTGCATCCTGGCAGTCCTCGGCGGGGACGGAGCAAGGGACGGTCGAATGGCCGTCGCAGGATGCGTGATGATGATGCCCGCTATCGAAGGCCTGCAGCAGCGGGCAAAGACAGCCCGGAGACGCGATCCACACGGCCAGGACGATATGGAGGATTTTCAACACGAAGGGTAAGTTACTTCAAAGAAGTGAAAAATCAAGGGGGGAAGGAGGCTCGTTCGAAAGAGGCGCCGAATAATTCTGTCATCCCGAGCGCAGTCGAGGGATCTCTCTCAACGGTGAGCCATCCTCGATCAATTTACACGTAGACGCCGACACAGTTGACTCCGCAACGATTTGCCGAACGCACGCTTCGAACGAACACTTACAGCCAAGAGAGCCCGGGGGGCGACCTGCGTGAGATCCCTCGACTTCGCTCGGGATGACAAAGGGGAGGATAGGATCGCCTGGGCCGTCGTCACGAGTTCCGATAGAGCGGGCAGAGGAACCTCGGAGCTCGCACCTACTTCACCTTCGGCTTGGCTGCGCCGCACCCGCAGCCGGTGCCGCAGCTGCCGGACTTGCCGCGCCGCAACGCGATCCGCACGGCGAAAATGACCGCAGTGCCTGCGACCACCGCCAGCGCGGCCCATGTCTGCCAATCTGTCGACGATGTCTCCATGATGAATGAATGATTTAAGATTGAAGAGAAGAAATTCGAGTCGTGTCGATTTGTCATCACGAGCGGAGTCGAGGGATCTCTCAAATAAACAATAGGATAACTAATGCTTAGAGGGGCGAGAGTCGTGAGTGGGTTACGAGTGTTTTCTGAAAATTAGAATGGTTTTGCAGCTACGTGAGATCCCTCGACTGCGCTCGGGATGACAGAAGAGGGGATGCGGATTTTGGAACGGCCGGTATTAAGTACCTCAAGTACCCAGCCCCTAGTACCCCAACCTACTCCCGATCTGGTAAACGGCAAGGGCGGCGAGATAGGCGGTCGCGGTCATGTAGACGAACTGGAAGAGGGGCCAGCGCCAGGAATTGGTCTCCCGTTTCACAACTGCGACCGTGCTCATGCATTGCATGGCGAAGACATAAAACACCATCACGCTGAGACAGACCAACGGCGTGAAGACGGGCCTGCCGTCGTGGTGATTGGCCGCAAGCAGGCGTTGGCGCAGCGGCTGCAGATCTTCGTCTCCGGTGTCTTCCACGTTGTAAATGACGCTCATAGCGCTGACGAAAACTTCGCGCGCGGCGAATGACGCGATCAGGCTGACGCCCATCTCCCAGTTGTATCCCAGCGGGCGGATCGCGGGTTCGATGGTTTTGCCCATGCGTCCCGCGAAACTGTGCTCGATCTGAGTGCCGGTATCGTCGCTCTCGTGCTTGGGATAGGTCGCCAGGAACCAGAGCAGAATGGAAATGCCCAGGATGATGGTGCCGGCGCGCCGGATAAAGATGCGGGTGCGCTCCCACATGTGAAGGAGGATGGCCTTGAAAGTGGGCGCTTTGTAAGAGGGAAGCTCCAGGATCATGGGCGTGCTCTTCCCGCGTAACAGGAAGCGGTTGAAGAGCCAGGCGAACACAAAGACGCCGAGGGTGCCGAGGACGTAGAGGCCCAGCATGAAGGAGACCTTGGTGAGGACGGGCACTTTTTCGGAGGGAACCAGGGTGGCGATCATGAGAAGATAGACCGGCAGCCGCGCGGAACAACTGGTGAGCGGCGCCACCAGGATGGTGATGAGACGATCCTTGGGGCTTTCGATGGTACGGGCCGCCATAATGCCGGGCACCGCACAGGCGTAGGAACTCAAGAGCGGAATAAAGGATTTGCCATTGAGCCCGACCTTGCTCATGAGGCGGTCCATGATGAAGGCTATCCGCGCCATGTATCCGGTGTCCTCCATGAGCCCGATAAAGAAGAAGAGGATCAGGATCTGCGGCAGGAAGATGACGACCCCACCGACCCCGGCAATGACGCCGTCGGTGATAAGGTCGCGCAGATCGCCGGGCGGCATCACGGTGCGGACCCAGCCCGAGAGCGCTTCGAAACCGGACTCGATCCAGCCCATGGGCATGTCGGCATAACTGAAGATCAGCGAAAAAAGCACCGTCATCACGGTTAGGAGGGTGGCCCACCCCCAGAAACGGTGGAGCAAAAAGGAGTCCAGCCGGTCGGTCAACGTCGGCTGATCGCTGTGGGGATGAGTGATGGCTTCTTTGCAGATGGCGTGAATGGAATCGTAGCGGGTCGCCACGAGCGTTTCTTCCCATCCGGAAAAGCCCTCTTCCAGCTTCCGCCGTGCGTCGCGATAGCGTGTGCGTTCGCTTTCGCTGAGACCGGAATGCGCGGGATCGTGTTCGCCGAGCAGATAAAGCGCTTCCCATTTATGACTCCGGCGCGTTTCACCGTCCCATTTCTCGAGAGCTGGCACATGCTTGATGAGGGCGGCTTCCAGTTCCGAAGGAATGGTGGTGCGGTAAGTGGAAGCGGAAAGATCGTCCCGGGTCATCGCCATCTTCAGCTCGATTAAACCCACCCGGGCATTCGCCTGCATGGGAATGACCGGGGCATCGAGCTTGGCGGCGAGGACTTTCGCGTCCAAGACGACGTCCCGGCTTTCCGCCACATCGATCATGTTGAGGGCGATGATGGTGGGAATGCCCAGCTCGAGAATCTGGGTGGCAAGATAGAGATTGCGTTCCGGGTTGCTGGCGTCGACCACGCAGATGACGGCATCGGGTTTCGGAGTGTCGGCCCGGCGGCCGAGAAGGACGTCGCGCAACACCGCTTCATCGGGAGAACGGGCGCTCAAACTGTAAGCGCCGGGCAGATCGATGAGACGAAAGTTTTCTCCGTGCTGACCAAAGGCGGTTCCTTCTTTGCGCTCCACGGTGACACCGGGATAGTTGCCGACCTTCTGGCGCAGCCCGGTGAGCGCGTTGAAGATGGTGGTCTTGCCGCAATTCGGATTGCCAACAAGCGCAAAGACCTTGGCCGCCGCAGGAACATCGGTGGTGGCAGCGCCACTGGTGGAAGGCGAGGGACCGGCGCTCATTTTATTGAGGGGACACTTCGATCAGTTCCGCTTCTTCTTTGCGCACGGAGAGCAGGGAACCGCGCACGGAGATTTCCAAGGGATCGCCCAGGGGCGCGCGACGGATGAGGGTGATGCGCGTGCCCGGAAGCACTCCCATCTCGCGAAGGCGCAGCAGGAAGCCTTCGTCGGACGCGAATCGCTTCACCACCGCCTCGGCGCCGGTCTCCAGATCGGACAACTTGACTTCGGATTCCATTCGGGAGGTGGAAAATCCCGACGTGGAGAAAGCGCCGCGGGGAGCGCCAGCTCAGGCGACGGGTTCGACCGGCTCGACATAGACCGCGTCGGCGATCTCTTTGCTGAGACCGACCTTGGAGCCGCAGACCTGACAAACCACAGGGCCTTGGTTGGTCAGCACTTTCACCTCGGCCATTTCACAGAAACCCATCTCGCGGAGCCGCTGGCAGGCGACGGCTTCGCCTTCGAGGCGGAAGACGCGCGCCACGCGTCCCTTGGGCAGTTCCCCGAGGGAAACGCTGCAGGGCGAAGGTGGGTTCTGATGGGCGCAGCTCATAGGGTTCGACCAGGTAAAGGTAACTTATTGAGATTAAGTCTCAAGATCAACGAGAAATGAAAGGAAATCGAATTATTTGTAAGTGGTTGAATCTCAGGGATCTATGTCCAAAATCCCATTGCCGGGCCCCAGGCGAGGTTCGGGTGCCTACCGAATAAACGGGGTTCCCGTCGTGTTCTTGCGGAAAATCGCCCGAATCCCCCGTTGGGCCAGAAGAGGAAGGTCGTCCTACCCGGAGACATCATGCCCGCACCCTGGACGCATCGATGCACCCCGAGAATCGGCACACTTACGCCAGGATATCGCGCACCACGTGCCCGTGGACATCCGTGAGCCGGAAGCGGCGTCCCTGATGCTTAAAGGTCAGCTTTTCGTGGTTGATGCCCAGCAGGTGCATCACGGTGGCCTGGAAGTCGTGCACGTGGATCGGGTTTTCCACGACGTTGTAAGCGTATTCGTCAGTCTTGCCGTATTGCAGCCCGGGCTTCACGCCGCCCCCCGCCATCCATAGCGAGAACGCGGCGCCGTGGTGATCGCGCCCGTGCTTGTTGGGATTGGTGATATCGCCCTGGCCGAACGGAGTGCGCCCGAACTCGCCTCCCCAGATCACGAGCGTGTCGTCGAGAAGTCCGCGCTGCTTGAGATCGCGCACCAGCGCGGCGGACGGTTGATCGGTGTCGCGGCACTGGATCTCCAACTGGGTGGGAATGTTATTGTGTTGGTCCCAACCCGCGTGCATGAGCTGGATGAAGCGGCAACCGCGTTCCGCAAGACGCCGCGCCAGGAGGCAATTGCGGGCGAACGATCCCGGCCGCTGCACATCGGGACCGTACATATCGAGAATATGCTTCGGTTCCTTGGACAAATCCGTCAGTTCCGGCACTGAAGCCTGCATGCGGTAAGCCATTTCATACTGGGCGATGCGCGTCTCGATCTCGGGATCGCCGAAAGCTTCGAAGTGATGACGATTCATTTTCCGGAGATCATCGATGACTCCGCGTCGCATCTTGCGGGTGACGCCCTCGGGATTGGAGAGATAGAGGACCGGATCACCCTGGCCGCGGAACTTGACTCCCTGGTGCTTGCTCGGAATAAAGCCGCTGCCCCAGTAGTAATCATAAAAGAGCTGGCCGCAGGAAGCCTCGCGGTCACGCGACAGCATCACCACGAAGGTCGGCAGATCTCGATTCATGGAGCCAAGCCCGTAACTGGCCCATGCCCCCATGCTGGGCCGGCCGGGAATCTGCGCGCCGGTGAGAAAGAAGGTGACGCCCGGCGCGTGGTTGACGGCCTCGGTGTGCATGGAGTTGATGAGGCAGATCTCGTCCGCGATGCCGCGGGTATGCGGGATCAGATCCGAGAGCCACATCCCGCTGGATTTTTCCCGCTGGAACGGTTTGAACGAAGGGAGCACGGGATACTCCCTGTATCCCGACGTCATCGTGCTGAGCCGGACCCCCGCGCGGACGGACTCCGGGATATCCTGGCCGCGCCGGTTATCGAGGTGGGGTTTGTAATCGAAGAGATCGAGATGGGAAGGGGCGCCCGCCTGCAGGAGGTAGATGACCCGCTTGGCACGCGGGGCAAAATGCGGAGCGCCGGGCAGGGCGGCCGCCGGGCCGGCGCCTCGCGCGTTTTCCCCCAGCAGACTCGCCAGCGCCGCCGTGCCGACACCGCTGGCGGCACGTCCGAAGAATTGCCGGCGGGTGTGGCGGAGGGGGTGGTCGAGGATTGGGTTCATGGGGTTGGATGCTGGATACCGGATGCTGGATGCTGGATGCTGGATGCTGGATGCTGGATACCGGATTTGCACGGTCGTTTCCTCTGATCTGTCATCCCGAGCGAAGTCGAGGGATCCCTCTCATCTCCCAACGCTTTCTCTTTCCAGAAATTGTTCGGACCCCGTGCATGACTCTCGCCCCTTTAATGAATCGTCGCCACAAAATTTAATGTGAGATCCCTCGACTTCGCTCGGGATGACAGTGGCGTGACAAGGGTAACCTGATAACTAATAACTAATAACTAATAACTAGTAACGGCGGTACAGCCACCTACTCCTTCGTCAGCACTTCATCGAGGTTGAATATAATCTGCGCAATCTGAGTGTAAGCATTTTCCTGTGATTGCCCGTGCTCCCTGGTCGCGCGTTTCAGCGACTCGGCAAGGATTTCGAGTTCACGGGCGTCCGGCGCCCGGTTCGCGGCCAGCCGGAAGCCGTAATTTATCCGATTCTTTGGCGATTCACCGCCTTCGCGCAGCATGCGTGCGGCCAGGGCACGGGCGGCCTCTACAAAGGTGGCGTCGTTGAGGAGGGTCAGCGCGTGAAGCGGCGTGTTGGTGCGGGCGGATTTCACGGTGCACACCTGGCGCGCCGAGGCGTCGAACATGTTCGGTGGCGCCACGGTGCGACGCCAGAAAGTATATAGGCTCCGGCGATGGAGGTGCGCCGCGTCTTCGGGGTGCGGGTAAGTGATTTTATCAAAGGAGAAGTCGGCCCACAATCCCTCGGGTTGATGCGGGTATACCGGCGGGCCACCGACTTTGTCGCGCAGCAGGCCGGACACGGCGAGCGCCTGATCGCGGAGGAACATGGCGGGGAGACGATAGCGCGGGCCACGCGCGAGCAGGAGGTTTTCCGGATCCCTGGACTGCAGGGCGGGAGTCGTCACACTGGATTGGAGGTATGTACTGCTCGTGAGGATGAGGCGCACCATGTGCTTGATGTCCCAACCGGATTCGATGAACTCCACCGCCAGCCAATCGAGAAGTTCCGGATGGCTGGGGCGCGCGCCCTGGACACCGAAATCCTCCGCGGTCTTGACGAGACCGGTCCCGAAAAATTCCTGCCAGATTCGATTCACGGTGACCCGGGCGGTCAGGGGGTGGTCCGGCGAGACCAGCCAGCGCGCCAGCGAGAGACGATTGGGCGGCGCGCCATTGTCGAGGGGTGGAAGAAAAGCCGGGGTCCCGGGCTGCACTTCTTCGCCCGGCTGCTGGTAATCGCCGCGATCGAGGACATGCGTTTTACGTGCTTTATCCGTGGGAAGTTCCTCCATGATCATGACCGCAATGATGGCGTCTTCGTTTTCCTTCTTGCGCATCTCCGCCTTCTGCAGATCGCGCGCCAGGGTGCGCCACTGATCGTCCTCGTGCGGGCCTTCGCGGAGGAAGTAATCGCGAATGAGCTTGGTGTCGGCGGTGCGCCGATTTTTTCTCAAGGTCCGTAGCGCCAGGCTGACCCGGGAGGGTAAGGTCCCGCGCCACTCGCGCTTCTGCTTCACGGGAATGGCGTCTTCCCATTCGGAAACGGCGGCATCAATCGAATCCTTTTCCGCAGTGATGGCTTTTTCGAGTCGCCTGACCTCGGCGGTGGATTCCCCGCGCACCGCGACCTGTGCCGGCGTGGGAAGTTCCAGCCAGGGGCGGGAGTATTGGACCGAGCGCATGTTGCCCTCATCGCATCCTCCCCGGCTGCGCCGGTCGACGCCCCCGGTCTCGGGGATGTTGTTAAAGAAAGCGTAGAATCCGTAGAACTCGCGTTGGGTCACCGGATCGAACTTGTGATCGTGGCACTGGGCGCAGGCCATGGTGAGACCCAGCCAGGTGGTGGCCGTGGTATCGACGCGATCGACGACGTAATTGACCTGCTGTTCTTCTTTGATAGCGCCGCCCTCGCCATTGAGCATGTGATTGCGATTAAAGGCCGTGGCGATGCGCTGGCCGTCGCTGGGGTTTTCGAGCAGATCGCCGGCGAGTTGTTCAATGGTGAACTGGTCGAAGGGCATGTTATCGTTGAAGGCGCGCACCACCCAGTCGCGCCAGGGCCACTGGTGGCGGTCGCCATCCTGCTGGAAGCCGTTGGAATCGGCATAACGAGCGGCATCCAGCCAGGGGAGCGCCATGCGTTCGCCGTAGTGTTCGGATGCCAGCAAGTCTTCGACTTGCCGGCGAAGATTGAAGTTTGAAGACTTGTCCTCCATAGCCTTGGCGAAGGAGGATGGAAGATGGGGCGGTAACCCGGTGAGATCGAGATGGAGGCGGCGGGTCAGGATGTGCGGTGCGGCGCGCGGAGAGGGTTTCAATTTTTCGGCGTCGAGCCGGGCCAGGATGAAGCGGTCGATCGGATTGCGGCACCACTTGGGACTTGAAACCTCGGGGAGACCAGGGCGCTGCGGCGCGACGAATGCCCAATGCTGCGCGTAGGCGCCGCCTTCCGCGATCCAGGCGCGCAGGAGATTTTTCTGCGCTTCGGTGAGGGTGCGGTTGGAATCCTTCGGCGGCATCATCTCGTCCGGATCCTCGTGAAAGATGCGGGCGACGAGTTCGCTCTCTTCGGGTTTGCCGGCCGCGATGATGCCATCCTCCATGCCCTCGGGAAGATCGAGCCGGAGATCGGCCTTGCGCTTGTTCGCGTCCGGGCCGTGACAGTGGAAACAATTGTCGGAAAGGATAGGGCGGATATCGCGGTTGAAGTCGACAGATCCGGCCAGGCCGTGCGAGGCGAGGAATAGGCTCAGGGCCCCGACGAGGAATTGCGTGCGTGCTTGGCGCTGGATCAGGAAGCCCATGAAGGGAATGGCTGCGGTTCGGGGGTGTGGCAGTGCTCCCGTATTGGAGAACGTCCCTAAGTTCGCAGATCTTTCCCGTTTTCGAAAGGGGAGAAACGGGATTTCGGGGCAGTAGCGGCGGCATCCTGCCGCCGGAATAATTTTGATCGGTGGCAAGATGCCGCCGCTACTTCTTCTTCCCGGGCTTCTTGTTACCCGCTAGTTCGCCGGTGCGCGTGGCGAGAAACGCTTGCGAAAGTTTCTTCGCCTTTTCACGGTCGGCAGCGTCGTAATCCCAGAACTCTTGAATGACTTTTTCCACCTCGGGATAATCCTCGCCGGTATCGCCGACCTCCGCGCGTAACTCCGCAAGCTGCTGCTTAAGGCGTTTCACCACGGGCGCGTATTCGGGATTATCGTATTCGTTGACAGTTTCGTGTGGGTCTTTCTTGAGATTGTAAAGTTCCCAGCCGGGCGGCGTCCGGTATCCACCGTCGTAATTGGCGCCGTAATAAAAGATCAACTTGTGTTCCTTGGTGCGAATGCCGACGTGGCCCGGGTTGTCGTGGTGCGCCATGTGCATCCAGTACCGGTAATAGGCGGCCTTCTTCCAATCGGCCGGTTCTTCACCCGTTTCGCAAATGGCTTTGAAACTTTTCCCCTGGACTGAGTCCGGGATCTTAATGCCTGCAAAGTCGAGCATGGTGGGACCATAATCGACGTTCTCGATGATGGCATCGGTGCGGCGGCCGGCTTTGATCGATGCGGGATAACGGATGAGAAAAGGCATGCGCATGGATTCTTCGTACATCCAGCGTTTGTCCTGGTAATCGTGTTCCCCCAGCATGAACCCCTGGTCGCCGGTGTAAATGATGACGGTGTTATCCATCTCGCCGGATTCCTCCAAGTGTGCGAAGAGCCGGCCCAGGTTGTCGTCGACGCCCTTGACGCAGCGCAGAAACTTTTTCAGGTAAGCGTTGTAAGCGAGCCTCTTGATCTCCTCTTTGCTGTGGTCGGCGGGATCGTAATTCTCGGGATATTCCGCCGGGTACTTTCCGGGAAGATCCTTGGAATAGGAGCGGCGGGGGTTGCGGTCGCCGATGGAGGTGCCGATATGGGGCACGAGCTCGTCGTCGTGGCCGCGCGTCGCAATGGAGCCGAACCTGGGGTCGTGGGAATTCCAGAGGCTCTCGGGTTCCGGGATATCGACGTCGCGGAGGTAGCTCTCGTAGCGCGGGGCATTGTCGAAGTAATCGTGCGGCGCTTTGTAATGATGCATCAGGAAAAACGGCTTGGTCTTGTCGCGACCTTCCTTCAGCCACTCGAGGGTGATGTCCGTAATGGCATCCGAAGAATGCATCCCGTCTTTCTTGATGAGATTCCTGGGCCAAGGTTGGTCGCCCCGGACGCGGAACTCGGGATCATGGTATTTCCCCTGGCCGGGCAGGACGCAGTAATAGTTGAAATCCGCCGGCTCCACCTTGAGATGCCATTTGCCGATCATGGCGGTGTCGTATCCCGCCTTGCCGAATTCAATGGCGAGCATCTGTTTGCCGGGCTCGACTTTGCCTCCGAGATCGTAGGCGCCGTTGGTGTGTGCGTATTGGCCGGTGAGGACGCAGGCACGGCTCGGCGAACAAATCGAGTTGGTGCAGAAGGCGTTCTCGAAGAGCATGCCCTCGTGCGCAAGACGGTCGATGTTGGGCGTGGGAGCGATTTCCGCGAGCCGGCTGCCGTAAGCGCTGATGGCGTGCGCGGCGTGGTCGTCCGACATCATGTAGAGCACGTTAGGCTTGTCGGCGGCGGAGAGATTTTGACCGCAGATGACGCAGATGACACAGAGGAAAAGAAAATGCAGATTTTTCATGAACGATTTGGTGCTTTTTTGAGGCAAGTATTTGGAGTGCGGTGGCTGGACACCGCTTTGGATTACGCAAGGGCGGAATCGTATCAAACGAAATCGTCCAATGCGCCGTCAAGCCGGCGCACTCCAAAACCGCATCAAAACGGAATTGTCCAACGCTATCTGCCGATCTAGGATGAATTACTGCCATGGAGGTCGACAGTCATCACCACTTCTGGAAATACGATCCGGACAAGTACGCCTGGATTGGGAAGGACATGGGGGTCCTCAAGCGTGACTTTCTGCCTGCGGATCTCTCCCGGGAAATCGAGGCGGCCGGCATCGATGGCGTCGTCTCCGTCCAGGCGCGGCAAACCATAGAGGAAACCCGTTGGCTCCTGGAGATAGCCGCGCAGCACGACTTTATCCTGGGAGTAGTCGGATGGGTGCCCCTGGCGACATCGGAAATCGGTGACGTCCTCGATTCCTTTGACGGCTCGCCCTGGCTCAAGGCTGTGCGGCACGTGGTGCAAGACGAACCGGATGACGAATTCATTTTGCGGGACGATTTCAACCGGGGTGTCGCGTTGTTGAAAGATTTCGGCCTGGTGTATGACGTGCTCATATTCGCGAAGCATCTTCTTCCCACGATTCGGTTCGTCGACCGGCATCAGGATCAGCCGTTCGTCCTGGATCACATCGCCAAGCCCACCATCGCGGCCGCACAATTCCACAAGACATGGGCGGCGCAGCTGCGCGAACTGGCCCGGCGTGAGAATGTCGTCTGCAAGTTTTCCGGCGTGGTTACGGAAGTGCGCGACCGGGAATGGTCACTGGATCTGCTCCGGCCTTACTGGGATGTGGCGTTGGCAGCCTTCGGCCCGGATCGCCTGCTCTTTGGCAGCGATTGGCCGGTGTGTCTGTTGCGCAGCGACTACGGGAAGTGGGTCTCGACGGTGCGGGCCTTGATCGGCGAGCTTTCAAACGAAGAGCAGGCCGCAATCCTCGGGGGCAACGCCGCGCGGGCGTATGCGCTCGGCACGAAGACCCCGGCGAAGAAAGGCTGAATCGGACCGACGATGCGCGCCATCACGATAGCGGAACCGAAGCGCCTGGAGCGCATCGAGATCGAAGCGCCCGCCAGTCCGGGAACGGGCGAGGCTCTCGTGCGCACCCACCGGATGGGTGTCTGCGGGACGGACGTCAGCAGTTATCTCGGCAAGTTCCCGTTTTTCGATTACCCGCGCATTCCCGGTCACGAACTGGGAGTCGAAGTGCTGGAGATCGGTAATGGTGTCACCAATGTCGCGCCGGGGGATCGCTGCAGCGTGGAGCCTTATATGAATTGCGGGGAGTGTTACGCCTGCCGCAAGGGCAGCATCAATTGTTGCGAGAAACTCGAGGTGATCGGCATTATGACGGACGGGGGTCTCTGTGACCGGTTCCTGATCCCAGCCGGCAAATTGCATCCCTCAAAGGCATTGTCGTTGGATCAGCTCGCGTTGGTGGAAACGCTTGGGATTGGTTGCCATGCGACGCAGCGCGCCGCGCCGCGGGAAGGCGACCACGTGCTCATCATCGGGGCCGGACCCATCGGCTTGTCGATGCTGGAGTTTACGCGGTTGACCGGCGCCAGCATCACGGTGATGGACCGGGTCGCGTCGCGTCTGGACTTTTGCCGGAAGACCTACGAAATCGAAAACACTGTGCACTTCGAGGAAGAGGGCGGCGAATCGGAACAGATGAGTGAGATCACGGGCGGTGATCTGTTCGCGCTGGTGACCGACGCCACGGGGAATAGCCGTTCCATGGCGCACGCCCTCAATTACGTCGCTCACACCGGCACCATGCTTTTCCTGGGCGTGACCACTGATGATATCGCGTTGCCGCACCCGCTCATGCATCGCCGCGAAATGACCGTTAAATCGTCGCGCAACGCCTTGCCGGCGGATTTTTCAGAATGCATTCGATTGATCGAGGAGGGGAAAGTGGATACCTCGCCCTGGATCACGCATCGCACCAGCTTCGACGGTAGCATCGATGATTTCGAATCCTTTACGCGACCCGAATCAGGCGTCATCAAGGCGATCATCGAAGTGAATTGAGTGTAGCTGCGGCATCCTGCCGCAGTATAACTTTAACCTGCGGCAGGATGCCGCAGCTACTTCAAATGCACCGGGATCCCGCCGTTAAATCCACCACCCAGCGATGCACCCCGCTCGGCCTGGCCCCGAGCTTCGGATTCGGCGACCGCATCGGTCTGGCGACGCGCGGTCATGTCGCCGCGATGCAACGGGCGGGGAACGGCATTGCGCCGATTTTTCCGCAGCAATCGATCCGGGAAATGACGCGGACGAATCGCACGCCCCGGGACGTCATGGATGACGCGCTCAAAGCCGCCGAATCCGCCGGATGGAACGGCGTGATCGGGGCCGATGCCGATCACCTGAAGACGCCGGAGGATGTGGATATCACCGCAGCGGCCGGATTTACATTCTTTACGATCGATCCCTCCGATTATGTCGACCAACAGGCCGACGATTACGATGAGACCACTCTGCGCGAGAAGTTCGATGGCGCGCGCCAAGACGCGCCGTGGTTCGGCGATTACCTCGGCGAGACAGTGGAGCTCCCGACGGGCCGCCAAATCGCTTTGGACGAGGAAGCCTGCATGCGGGCCGCCGTCAAGTACGGCCCGGCCCTTCGCGAGGCGCTCCGGCTGGGCGATCACATCCGCAGTGTCCAGGAGGCGGAGGATCGCGAATATGAAATCGAATTGTCGGTGGACGAAACCGCGCAGCCGACGACGCTCGCGGAGCATTACATTATCGCGGATCAATGCCTGCGCGGCGGCATGAAATTGATAAGTTTGGCGCCGCGCTTTATCGGGGATTTTGAAAAGGGCATCGACTTCAAAGGCGACGTGGACGCTCTCGAGGTTTCGTTATCGGATCATGCAGCCCTCGCGGAATTGCTCGGCCCTTACAAGCTGAGCCTGCACTCGGGATCCGACAAACTCTCCATGTACACGCCGCTCGCGCGCGCGACGGCGGGCCGGTTCCACGTCAAGACCGCCGGGACCAGTTACCTGGAAGCATTGCGCGTGGTGGCCCGGCACGATCCTGAGTCGTTCCGCGAGATCGTGGAGTTTTCGCGCAGCCGGTATGAGGTCGACAAGGCGACCTATCACGTGTCGGCGACACTGGACGATGCGCCGGCAGCGGCCAAGGCCTCGGACCTGGAACTCGAACGCGAATACCTGGAACTCTGGAGTGAAGTGCCCGCGAGCCGCGGGTTCACCAAACCGGGCCGGCAGATCGTGCACTGCACTTTCGGGTCCGTGCTGACCCACGAAAAGTTCGGACCGCTGGTGCGCGGCATTCTCGAGGATCACCCGGACACCTATTGCGAAGTGCTCGAGGATCACTTTTCCCGGCATCTCGAAGCCCTGCAGGCGGGCTTGTGACAAGGAGCGGGCTGTCGTTTGGAAGACCATCGCTTTGGAGTGCGGTGGCTGGACACCGCTTTGGATGGCTCGGTGTTGTGCGGCATCGCTCGGACTCATCCAAAGCGCCGTCGAGCCGGCGCACTCCAAAGGGCTTGCCCCTCCGGGGCTGTCTGGACCCGTATCCTCCCATGGAGAGGAGGAAATTACCCGTCCAATCTCCGCACTCCAAAGCTTACTTCTCCAATCGCGGGGCGCTGTGACCCTGCGTCCGGATCTTCTCGAGAAGGGCGCGGAGTTCCGCGGCTTTCTCGGGATGTTGCGCAATCAGGTTCTTTTTCTGACCCAGATCGATTCCCAGGTCGAAGAGTTGGCCGGCGTCGCTATCATCCGCGCTATATCCGTAACGCGCTTCCCACTCCGCGTTGCGGCCGCTCATGTACCCGTTCTTCGCGTCGATGAGCAGCCAGTCACCGTGCCGGATGGCGTATGCGTTTTCGCGAGTGTTGTGGATGTGCGTGGTGCGGATGCCGGTCTCGTCGTCGAGAAGGGAAAGCAGGTTGTGGGAATCCTCCGCGGCGTCGTCCGGAAGATCGTATCCGACGATCGCGGCGATGGTGGCCATCAGATCGATTTGGGAAACGAGTTCATCCGAGACGGCACCGGGCTCGATCCTGCCGGGCCAGCGGACAATAAACGGCACGCGGTGGCCGCCTTCGTATATGTCGCGCTTGAGCCCGCGAAGGGGAGTGGAAGACCAGTGATCCAAGTTCTCGGCGCGCGCGTAAGCGTATTTCTCGGGGCCGTTGTCCGCGGTAAAGATGACGATGGTGTTCTCGGCGTGATCGGATTCCTCGAGCGCCGCGAGCAATTGTCCGCAGGACCAGTCGGATTGGGTCACGTAATCGCCGTAAGGTCCGGCCTTCGATTTTCCGTCGAATTCGTCTGTCGGAACAATGGGGGCATGGGGCGAGGGAAGCGGGAAATAGAGAAAGAAGGGGTGCGTAGCCGCACTGGCATTTGCGCCTGCGGCGCGGCCTTTTATCCAGCGGACCGCTCTGTCTGTCAGGGTGGGGAGGTTCTCGTAGAAATCCCAGTCACTGTGCGCGGGACCGGGCCGGGCTTCCCAATTTCCTTCCTTGGTTTCCTGGGTGATGGTCAGCGTGGTATCCGGGGGATCGATCAACTTGTCGTCCTCGATCCACGCGTAAGGCGGGAAGTTGATGACGGTGTCGCCGAAGTAATGATCGAACCCGTGCTCGAGCGGTCCGTCGGGGACGGATTTCGACCAATCGAAATCTTCGTGACCCCAAACGGTTTTTTTCCGTTTGCCGTCGACGATCGTTTCGGGTTGTGCGCCGGGTACCTTGATGGCGTCCCAATCCCAGCCGAGATGCCATTTGCCGATGCAGGCAGTGGTGTACCCTTTCTCCCGGAGCATTTCCGGGAGGGTGAGGCGCGCGGAGTCGAAGACGGAACCGCCGAGCGCATTGACGATGCCATGGAATTTCCGCCAGTGATGCCTGCCGGTAAGTAGGGCGTAACGGCTGGGGGTGCAGATGCCGGACGAGGAGTGGCCGTCCGTGAAGCGCACGCCTTCCGCGGCCAGTTTGTCGAGACTGGGCGTGGGGATTTTCGACTTGGGATTGTAACAACCGAGGTCGCCGTATCCGAGATCGTCGGCGTAGAGGATGAGGATGTTTGGCTGCTGGGCGGTCTCTTCCGGTAGCGCCTTCGCAGGTAGCCGGCTTTCGATAGTCCAGAGAAGCAGCGAAATGAAAAGAAAACGGCGTGTCATGTTCTTGGAGTGCGCCGGCTTGACGGCGCTTTGGATCGATTTGGTAACCGGCTGGTGCAGTCCACGACATCCAAAGCGGTGTCAAGCCACCGCACTCCATAGGGAGAAACGTCGCAGGTCCTGACGAGGCATCATTCCACAGGCATCGGATGTTCCTTGAGAAGCTCTTCCGGCGAATAGAACATTTGCCGGTCCTTGGTGGCGGCGCGGACCGTTTTCACTTCCTCCGGCGTGACGGGGCCGGAGTTGTTGCCCCAGCTGTGGCGGACGTAGGTGAGGACGGCGGCGAGTTCGTTGTCGGAATACATGGCACCGAGCGGAGTCATGGGTGGCACTCCCTTCTGGGGATCGTACAACTTGTCGTTCACGGTGATGGGTCCCCAGAGTCCGTGGAGCACCAGCTTGATCAGGCGTTCCTTGTCACCGTTGGCCCACGCGGTGCCGGCGATGGGAGGGTAAATGTTCGGCACGCCCTGGCCGGTCGCCTGGTGACAGGTGACGCAATGGCCGTCCTTGTGAAAGATCGATTCGCCGAGCTCGTATGCGGCTTTGAATTGCTTGTTTTCCTTGCCCGAGAGCTTTACTCCCTTGGTGAGGACGGATTCGCGTTTGGGCGCCCCGGGAAGTCTGGAGGCGAGGAGTAGATCGAGGTCGGCGATGGCGGCTTTGTCGACGGCGCCGTTCGCGAGCAGTGATTCGGCATTCGGTTGCAGCAAGAGAATGGCGCTGTTCAACGAGTTGCGGATCCACGGGTCGGTGGGCTGGGAAGCCACCGCGAGCAGGATCTCCGCCCCCGCAGCGCCGCCCAGCCAGGTGGCGGCGGAGAGGGCCTCCAGCCGGACGCGGGGATGGGCGTCTTTGGCCGCGGTCATGAGGCATTGGGAGGGATCCTCCAGGAGATGCAGGCAATGCCGCACTACGCGGACCGCGCCACAGCGCACCCGGTGATCGGTGGCATTCATAACCTGCTCGATCAGGGCGGGGGAAGGTCGCTGGTGTCCCCAGGTGGTCCAAAGGGCTTCGAGGACGAGTCGCCCGTCGCCGCTGTTTTCTTCCGCAAATTTGTGCGCGTGCGCGATAACTTCATCCGCGTCGTGGCCGCGCAGCTCGCGGTGGCTGCGCTTGCGCGCCTGAAGTTCGGGCAGCTTAAAGTTTTCGAAGAGCGTCTCGATGCCGGCGCCGGCGATATCCGGGGGATCGACGAGCGGCCGGGAGGGATAGGTGATCCTGTAAATGCGTCCGTATTGGGAGTTGCGCATGGGATCGCGCGCCGAGTGCTGCATGTGGCCGATGAGGGCGTTGTGCCAGTCGATGAAATAAAGGCTTCCGTCGGGCGCCATCTCCAGGTCGGCGGGGCGGCAGTTGCCGTCGCTCGACTGGATGAGATCCTGGCGCCATTTGCTGCGAATGGCGACGCCTTCTTCGATGACCTGGTATTGCTTGATGCCGAGGAAGCCGATGGTGTTGCAGTAGATGTAATCGCCCTGCACTTCGTCCGGGAAATGGCGGGAATGAATGAGTTCGCCTCCCGAGGTCGGCCGGATGTGGTGCTCGTAATTGAATTTCTCGATCTTCTCAATCTCGTGGGCGTGCGGGACCTTCATCGAGAGCGGCAGCATCCAGTATTGGGCGCCGCCGGATGCGTCATTGAGAAAGTTCTGCCCGTATTCGTCGTGCGTGATCCCCCACGGATTGCTGACGTCCGATTGAAAGACCCGCTCGACTTTCCATGACTTGGGATCGAAGCGCCACGCGCCTCCGTCGGCCATGCGCTGCGGGCCCCAGGGCGTTTCCACCTGGGAATGCAGGAAGCGGCCTTCGCACATGAAGATCCCGCCCCCGTTGTCGGTACTGAAAGCGGAGATGGCGTGATGGGTATCGTGCGGATCGAAGCCATCGAGAATGTATTCCTTGGTATCGGCTTTCCCGTCTCCATCAGTGTCTTTGTGCAGCGTGAGGAAGGGTTCCTCCGAGATATAGACGCCTTCGGGGGCGAGTTCGAAGCCGATGGGAATGTGAAGTCCATCGGCGAAGACCGTCTCCTTGTCGGCGCGACCGTCGCCGTCGGTGTCTTCGTAAATGAGAAGCTTGTCGTTGGGCAGATCGCCGCCCGGCTTGTAATGCGGGTAACTGGGCACGACGGAGACCCAGAGACGCCCGGCGTTGTCGAACAGCATCTGGGCGGGGTTCTGCAATAGGGGGAATTCCTGCTCGGTGGCAAAGACGGAAACTTCGTATCCTTCGGGAAGGGTGAATTTTTTCAGGGCCTCTTCTTCGAGAAGGTAATCGGGTGAGCCCGTCTTTTCGCTGGGGGCGTAATTGGTCTGGACCGGGGTCAGTGGCCGGGTTTGGGCGTCATCGACCTCGAGGGTGTTGGATTTACCCTGGGCGATCTTCCAGATGTTTGCATCGCGTAGCACCGTCATTTGACGGATTTTTTCAATCTCCTCGGGGTAATTGACGTTGCCGTAGGGTTGCCAGCGCTGGCCGTAGGCGTGGACGCCGTTGAGCATGCGGTAATCGTTGCGCCAGAACCACGACTTGTCGTAAATTGCTTCGCGGAGGAGTTGATCGTCGATTTTTTCCGAGGCGCTCGTCTTGCCGAAGAGGTGCTCGTAAAGGAGGGGCGCGAGTTCTTCGTATCCCTTGTCGCCGAGATGGACACCGTTGATGGTGAGGGGACCGGAGGCGGCGCTCTTTTTGAAACGCTCCAGGGTGCGGGAGAACAGGTCGATGAAGCCGACTTTCTTCGCGGCGGCGACTTGCTTAATCGCTTTCGTGTAGGCGGCCAGCGCCTGGTTGCGTGCGTCGGCGTCGGGCAGATGGTAATCGGGGTGCGCCTCCATGGCGACGGGGGACACCAGCACGAGGCGCGGCGCGGATTTGCCGTTGTAAGCGCGCGAGAGCGAGTGATCCACGAAGGCGCCCAACTCGGCTTTGAAATTCTCCACGCCCTCCGGGCCGTCGAAAGATTCGTTGAACCCGAAAAATGCCACGATGGTGTCTGCTTCCAGAATGGTGAGCCATTCGTCGGGCATGGGATAATGCCCTTTCCCATTGTGCGCATTGATCTCGGGCCGGTATTTTTCACCGCCGGGAAACGCCCACGGATTCGGTTGGGCGGCTTCGGGCCGGAAGGCGGGCGTGTGGCCGGGGTAACCCAGGTTGCGGAAAGTGATCTCCGCACCCGGGTACGACTTGTAGAGCAAGGCTTCAAAATGGCCGTAGTGGTGCATGCGCTCGGCCAAGCTGTTGCCGATGAAGACAATGCGCTCTCCCTTTGCAATCTTGAGGGGAAGGGTGGTCGGCGCCGGCACCGCGTCGCCCAAGTCCAGGGGTTGCTTGTATTTCGGCCGGTTGCCTTCCTGTTGGACCACGATGGGCGTCGGGATCACTTCCGGGGGTGCGGCGTCGCCCGGTTTGGCCGGGGCGGTGGAGGGAAAGGCCATGGCGCAGAGAAGAAGAAGGCTGAGCAGAGCATCTTTCATTGCAACGGAGATGAAGTGCAGTAGCGGCGGCATCCTGCCGTCGTCTTAAATTGGTCCGGCGGCAGGATGCCGCCGCTACTTCTTGTTCGATGTGCTAGAGGCTCGGCGGCTGCCAATCTGGGATGCCGCCTTCCTTCATTTGGTTTTCGTAGAGGACATGGAAAGGGCGCACCGGGGACATGGGCGCGTCTTCATTCACCATCATTGGACGGGTTTCCTGCCACCAGGCTTCATAAGCCGCGCGCATTTTTTTGGCGACTTCGGGATACTGATCGATGACGTCGGTGGTCTGGCCGGGATCTTTCTGCATGTCGTAGAGGGTCGCTTTCGCGGAGACCGATTTCTTGTTTTTCTTTTCCACCACGCTCTTGGCGGTGCCCCCTCCGACATAACGGAAGCGCTGGTTGCGCACGGCGAAGTCCTTCCACTGGGAATTGTCCGGATCGTCGCCGGTCTTCCAGCGCCCTTTATGCGTAAAGAGATAGCGGTCGCTCCACTCCGCGTCGGGGTCCTCGATGAGCGGAAGCAGGCTGCGCCCCTCCACCTGGCCTGCAGGAACTTCCGCGCCCGCGAGCGCTGCCAGGGTCGGCAGGATATCGATGTGCGCGGCGATGCGATCGATGCTGCGGTTCGCGCCGATCTTTCCGTCCCAGCGCACGAAGAAGGGGACGCGGACCCCGCCTTCATCGGCGCTGCCTTTTTGCCCCTTCATGTCCGCGTTGTACGGATAGAGGACCGTGCCGTCGGGCATGGTGCCGATGGCTTGTCCCATCCGTCCGGAACCACCGCCGGTCATGCCGTTGTCGGACATGAATATGACCACGGTATTTTCCAGAAGATTCCATTGCTTGAGCTTCTTCATGAGACGGCCGACGTTTTCGTCGATGTTCTCGATCATCCCGTAAAAGCCCGCGGTCTTGTCCTCGAACCCAAGATTGGTGAAGCGCTTGGCGTTCTTCTCCGGAGCGATAAAGGGTCCGTGCGGGGCGTTGGTGGTAATGTATGCGAAGAACGGGGTGCGGTCCGCACTTGAGGATGAGCCGGACTGGCTGATCTTTTTTATCCATCCAAGCGCGGCCGTGTAGAAGAGATCGGTGCAATACCCCTTGGTCTTCACGAAGGACCCGTTGTGCCGGATCACCGGGTCGAAGTATTTGTTGCCGGGGGCGTCGGCACAGGAACAAGCGTATGCCTGGCCGATACCGCCCGCGCCGTGAATGAAGGCCTCGTCGAAATCGCGCTGGTGGGGCTGGTAAGGTTCTTCATCGCCGAGGTGCCATTTCCCGAAGATTCCCGAAGTGTATCCGGCGCTCTTGAGCACCTGGGGCGTGGTGACCGCGTCGAGAGTCATGCGCTCGCGCTCGAGGATGGTGTGGGTGACCCCGTTTTTCATGGGGTGACGTCCCGTCATCAGCGCAGCCCGCGTGGGGGAACAGGTGGGACTGACCAGAAAGCGGTCAAAGCGGGTGCTGCTTGCGAAAAGTTTGTCGAGATTCGGCGTCCGGATCCAGGGGTGGCCGTGTTTTCCGACGGGACCGTATCCCTGGTCATCGGTGATGAGCAACACGATGTTGGGCCGTGACCCTGCCAGGGGCGCGGCGGTGGCGGCCAGTTGAGAGGCCAGCGTCAGGAACGCGGCGGCGAGGAGGACGAATGGCGATAGCGAGGTTCTTTTCATAGCGGTATCGAGGGTTGGGCGCTGCGGATTGCAGTGCGATGGAGAGAGGGGAGCATCGCCCTTAGGGCCAACGGTGGCCAGTCGAATTAAAGCGGACAGCAGCGTAGTGCTGCGAGTCCGCAGGCGACCGAAAAGACCGAAGGACGGGAAAAAAATGTGCCCCCGAAGAAACGGAGTTTTTGCCGTGTCCTTTCAGAGAAAAGGCGCTGGTAGATCAGGCGTAAGCTGCCTGGAGGCGATCCATGGCGGCGAGGTGGGTGACCAGTTCCGATGCCTGGGCGCGCCACTGATCCAGCACTTTGCGGGAAATGCGGGCGCGATCCGCCACAGCCTGCTCGAGTTCCGCGTAATTTTCGCTGAAACTCACGCGGAGTTCTTGGAGCGATTCCATGGCATTGTGCCAGCGCGGGCAGGATATGGGCTCGACGCCTGCCTCCGCCAGCTTGGCGATCTTTGCCTCGGCTTTCGCCCGGGCTTCCTTCAGCTCGGCGAGAAGGATTTTTTCAGGGGCTACTCGGCGCAGATCACTGATAAGTCCGACTTTGTGGTAAACCCAAATGGCCCACTTGGTGGGATCGATCTGCCATTTCTTGACCCCGTTACGGTAGTCGTGCTGAAAGGAATGATGATAGTTGTGGTATCCCTCGCCGAAGGTAAGTATCGCCATCAACCAGCTGTCGCGCGCACTGGTGTCGCTGCAGTAAGGCCGCTTGCCGATGGTGTGACAAAGCGAATTAATGAAGAAGGTCGAGTGTTGGACGACGACCACGCGAGTGACGCCGGCGAGAAGAAAGGCGCCGAGCGCACCTTCCCAGCCATTCCAGAGGAAACCGAGCGCCGCCGGAAGGAAGAAGCCTACGACCACCGCGATCACCTGCACCCAACGGTGCTGCCACATCACCAGCGGGTCCTTGCGCATGTCGGACACATTGTCCATGGGCGTTTGCGCGTTAAGTTTGAAGAACAGCCATCCGATATGCGCCCAAAGAAAACCCTTGGAGATGTCGTAGGGATCTTCTTCCTGATCGACGTGCTTATGGTGGCGCCGGTGATCGGAAGCCCAATCGAGCGCGGAGTTTTCGAAAGCGCAGGCTCCGAAGACGAGAGTTGCAATCCGCACCGGCCAACTTGCCTTGAACGCGCGGTGTGCGTAGAGCCGGTGATATCCCAGCGTGATGCCCATCCCCGTGGCAAAGAAGTAGAACACGAAGAGCGATAGCTGGAAGGCGTCAATGCCGTAATGCCAGAGGTAGAGAGGCGCGCCGATCACGGCGATGACAAAGGTCAAGATCAGGAACCACGTGGTGATCCAATTGACCCGTTTAAAGGGTATGTGAATTTTCATCCAGAAGCTTGAGAGGCGCGCGCCGAGGATTGCCCCCCTCACGTCCACTACATTGGTCTCTGCATACTCGCAGGAATTTCGGAATTCTTCAACTCGATATCCAAAAAAACCATAATCCGAGGGGTCCAGGGAGACCCCTCGGGGAATGCGATACGGGGATTTCGGACCGCTAACAAGCAAAATCCGCAGGGGTGGCGCCCAAAGCTACCCCGGGAATCGGGGTGGGATCGCCGATGGAGAGGGGACCCGGAATCGACGCCTCGCGAGGCGGAGATTGGCGGAATCAGGCAGGCGTGAAATGACCCCTTTTCCGATCCCGGGCAATCCGAAGCACTGGAATGTCGGAGACGAATCCGGTAGGATGAGGCATCAATCCACCACGTGCATCACATCGCTCGCCCCGGCGCGGGAATCGGCGGCTCTGGAAGAGAGACCTGTGTTTCCTGTGCATCGGCGCGGCGGCGTCTTTTTCTCTCGGCTGGAGTTCATGGGGACAGGGGCCCCCCGGATTTCGCAAACACCAGGTCAACGAAGCGCGGCCGGTGGAACTGGTGCGCGCCACGGAAGATCCACCCGTCGAAAGTCGCGCACGTATCGAGCGAGAAGGTGACACGCGTCGCATCGAATCCAATGGAATTCCCGATCATCGCGTCGGGGCATTTCCGAACCGCGGGAACCCACACAAGATTTCGGCGCAGAATTACGATTACCGCCTGCCGGCCAATCCGAAGCCTGGGCGCGAAATCACCCCCCTGCATGCTTCCGCGACCTCGGGTCGTGGGGCCGGCCCGCCGAACATGCCCTTCGGAATCGCGCTCAACGGCGTCCTCTTCGATCCTGGGACGGCCGAGTTCTGGAACGGCGATCGCGCGGCGGATTGGAACTATGAAGCGCTGGGAGGGGCGGTGGGACTCGGGGTCGACGAAAACCACGCCCACGTCCAGCCGAACGGCGCCTATCATTACCACGGACTGCCCACGTTCTATCTCAAGGAACGCGGAGTCGCACCGGATAAGCATTCCCCGCTGATCGGCTGGGCCGCGGATGGATTTCCGATATACGCGCTTTACGGATATGAAAACTCCAAGGATCCGACTTCCAAGATCGTCGTGCTTGGCTCCAGTTACCGGTTGAAGGATGGGTCGCGTCCCGCGCCTCCGGAAGGGCCGGGAGGGAAGCGCGACGGCGCGTTCACCCGGGATTACGAATTTGTGGCCGGCGCCGGCGACCTCGATGAATGCAACGGCCGCTTCGGCGTGACGCCGGATTTCCCGGACGGCACTTACGCTTATTTTCTGACCGAGAATTGGCCTGTGATCCCGCGCGCGGTGCGCGGCACGCCGATCCAGTTGCGAGGCGGGGGAGCCGGCCGGCGGGGTCCCGGACAGGGACCTCCGGGTGGCGCCCGCCCGCCTCCGCCGAGGTAAACCGTTTCCGATCCGGAACGGCAGAAGAGAATACGGCGGATTTACTTGGCGCCCGCAGGAGCCGCGGGGCGATGCGGCCACTCCGGGCTGTTCTTGGGATCAGGGAGGGCCGGGGTTTTCCCGAGACCGAATTCCGATGGCTGCAGATCTTTCCCCCGCCAGTACCCGTCTTCCTTGATAAACCCGAAGAAGCTCGGGTAAAACGGATCGACGAAAGCGACATCGGCGCTTTCGGGCACTTCCAGGCCGGTGAGATGCAGAGCGGCGTTCACGACGAGGCGGCGCAAGTCCTCACTCAGGAAATCCACCGAAGCGCCCATGGTCGTGCAAAAAGCCGTGCCCTTGGTCGCGCCGTCCGGCGCGGTGTAGGGGTGCAGCCAGGCCAGGGGCATCATGGGCTCGTTTTTCTCTCCGGCAACCGGTTTGGAAGCGGGATCAAGAGTCTCGGTGACCGCGCCGCGCAGCAGAATGGTGTCGGCCTCGCTGAGATGGATGACGCCGTAAACGTCGCTCGGGCCGAAGACGTCTTCGACGCCGTGGAGGATGGGGTGGGAGGCGTTTTCCTCTTCGATGACGCCGCGGGCGCCCTCTTTCTTGTGTTTTCCGTGGTGGCTGACCCATTGTTCGCCGAGGATTTCCAGGCCGAACTTTCCGTAGGGGAGGGCGTCGCCGAAAGTGCCCTTGCCGTTGAAAGCATGGGTGGCGGTGCGCAGGCCGATGACCGGTTTGCCCGTGTTCAGAAAGTCGGTGACGTGCCGGGCTTCCTCGGGGGAGGGATCGCGGAAGCGGGTCGCGATAATCAGAAGGTCCGCATCGGCAAGGGCGGAGAGACCGCGGAGGCCCCCTTGGTTGTTGGGATCGATATAACTCCCTGAGGGATCCATCGAGAAGACCACCGTGCAATCGAAGCCATGGCGCTTTGAAAGGATCTTGCCCAGCATGGGGAGGGATTCCTCCGAGCGGTATTCCTCGTCGCCGGCGATGAGGACGATCTTCTTGCCGCGGCCCGGACCTTCCACGCCGGGGAAAGAGAGGGTCGATTCCGCGGCCGAGAGCCAGCTGCCGGACAGAAAGAGGAGAAGGAGAGGAATTAGGAGAAGGAGTAAGGAGAATGTTTTCATGAGAGAGACGGGATAGGATCGAGTGCCGAGTGGATGAACGAGGCCCAGGCTCGCTGTTGAGACGAGGGTGCAGGGTCGGCCATTCACCCTATAAACGAGGGAAACGGGGGCAATCTTTTTGCGCAAGCGGAGAAATCGGGGTGGGGGGGTGCCGGTGCCCTCGGAAACAATGCGTCCCTCGCTTCCGCTCCTAACTTGTTACAATTGTAACAAGTTAGCTTACGCTGGAATCCTTTAATTTTAAGGGTTTTGTGGGGCGTGAGGGGGTGCGGAACGATTCTGGGGAACATGCCCGAGGGCCGTTCTTGGGAGAGGATCGTCAGGGGGAAGGCGAAGGGCCGCGGGGGGAAGGCGAAGGGCCGCGGGGGGAA
>JAHEJT010000193.1 GCA_024638765.1 Verrucomicrobiales bacterium | reverse complement strand
ACCATAAATGCTGTGGTGCTGATCGCCCCGGCCGCTGTCGACCGCACCGCCGTGATCACGGCGGAGGTAGCGGGAGTTGGAGCGGATCCCCTGCTCCTCGTCCGAGCCCTGGTAGGAATAGCGGGCCACGGCTTCGAGCTTGTCCGCGATGACCTCATACGAGGGCATCACAACGACACCCCAGAAGTTGCCGCCCTGATAGGCGGCTGCGCTCCCGTTGTCACCGAAGGTTCCGTTGACCATGAGGCCCCAGGGACCGCGCTCGGCGACGTAGGCGAGCGAAACGGCCCACTCGTAGAGGGCCATCCCGACGTTGTCGCTGATCTCGTTGTCGCCGCTGCCGTTGGCATCATTGTAGAGGAAGTCGAGAAGGACATCGTCGCCGTTTCCGAGCTCCACGCCCAAGTTGGCGTAGTAGGCCGTCCCGTCATGCCAGTCGGCAATCTCATTGGAGGATTCGGTGCTGAAGACCCCGACTGTTCCGGATACATTACCCTTGGCGGCATTCAAGGTCACACCGGTCATACGCACGGGGTAGACCTTATTGGCCACGGGCGAACGCTCGACCGTCTTGATTTTCTTGGAAGAGGTGTGGACTTCCTGGCTCATCCTCACCTTGTGGCGACCGGCGACGAGCTTGAGGTCGTCAACGATGCCACCGCCGCCGAGGAGCTTCCCGGCATCGAAGGTCACCAGGGCCTCGTCGAGACTGTCGTAACCGATGTCACGATCGCCGCCGCTCGGCGTCTGGTCGTTTTCAAAGTTAGCGTTGGCCTTGACCGTGAAATACTTCAGGGCCTTGACCTCCGCGCCGAAGCGCAGACGGCGGATCTCCTCGAAGGTGTCCGAGAAATCGTCGCCGTTCACATCTTCGCCATCGATGGCCGCGAATTGAAACTGAGCTCGTCCGAAGAACTTCACGGACTGGATCAGCATCGCATCGCTGTTTTCGTAGAGAGGTGCTCCAAGTTTGTCGGTAAGACATTGGCACCAATCACATCCGCCGCTTGCCGGCGGGGGAGGTTGGGGGACGGGTTCGTCTCCGGCCAGCGCTGCGCCCCCGGCAGCCGCTAACCCCAGCAGGGTGGTAGCTATTCGCTTGTGTTGCTTCATGGATATCAATCGCTAATGCAGGAAAATCTTACTCACATTTTGATCACATCTTAAGCAAAAAGTAAGACTTCACGAAATTGTCACGCAACGGCAACATGCTTATTATCAATAGGTTGTGAATGTTTTTAGATAAATTCCCCAACGCCATGGGAAAATTTGACTGCTTAACTGAGCATTCGTCCGATCTGGATGGAGAATATTTGCGACTTTACGTAGGTCTTCCAAGTTGGCCGATCAGGATCTCTGATCTGCTCACGGGATCTCTGATCTGCTCACGTGATTCTCAATGATCACGGCGGTGCGCGAGAGGGAGAGGCCGCTCAGAAGCTCACTTGATTCCCCGGCCCGGCTCGGAGCGGGACTGGGCCGTGCCGGGAGAGCCCCAGGCGGAACCGCTCAAGCTCCGAGTACAAAAAAGACCTGCCGGTCTTGCGACCGGCAGGTGAAAAACGACCTTTGTTGTAGTGCTTCTTGTTAAAGCGAGTTTAGCGCTTGCGACGAATCAAGAGCGCGAGACCAGCAAGTCCAAAGAGGAGGCTGCTGGAGGGCTCCGGAATCGGAACAAGGGTCAGAGCAGGATTGTCGCGGTTACCCGTGTGGACCCCGAATTCGCCCCAGAGGAGCTGACCAGGATCGACTTGGTCCCATCTCAAGTTGATGGTGGCGTTCGCGGGCTCGGAATCCCCAAAGACGGACTGAAGATCCACGATCGCTGCTTGGGAGGAATTGGGTAAGTCAGCGCCATTGCCGAGCACCAAATAGATAGCTTCGCCGGAAAACTGGTTCGTTCCGTCGCCCAGGTTGGTGTTTCCACCTCCCGAAATACTAAAGCTACCGCCGAATTGACTGTCGATTACGCCAAAACCCCCGTCGAATACGGTCAAGGCGTCCGCGATATCCTGCCCGGTGGACGGGACTCCGAGACCGGCTACATCGAGCAGGCCAAAGGCGGCATAACCGCCATCCACCGCATTTCCGGCGTTGTCTACGATTGAGTGAGTGTTGATCGGCCCGAGTTTGCTTGTGACAACGATGTTGGCCCCAAAGGCAGGTAGGGACAGTAGCGTGAAGGCAGCTGCAATGTGCTTGAGTTTCATTTGTTGTGGTATGAGTGAGTGTGTGATGTGGTAGAAAGCTTGCTTCTGACCCCCGGAGTGTGACTGAGGATCACAGGCTCCGGGGAATCAAATCGTGCGAACCGCAAGCCTTACAGATTGGCGTAGAAGGGAGGTGCGACGATCGGGGCATTGAAGTCCGCACCGGTTCCGTTCTGGTCGATGATGATGCCCGAGGTGAGGGCCGCGTCGGGGCTCTTGTCGAAGGTATCGGCATTGAGCCAACCTTGAAAATCCGGGTCATCCAGGGTCGAGAAGAAGTGACGGTCATAGCCACTCGCGTCCGCAGTCTGGAGGTAGACGATGTCAGCTTGACTCGGGTCCGCTTCCGCAGAGGGAGTAACGCTAGCCTCGAGTCCACTGTTTCCAAGGGTCGCGCCCACCGGGTAAGCGGTGCCGAGGTAGGTAAACAGTTGATCCACGGGGAGGACCGTGCTGGTGGTCTTCACCATGCCGGTCACCACGAGGGAGATGTTGCCCGCACCGAGTTCCTGGATGATCATTCCATCAACGTAGTTGAGCGGAAGATCGGCAACCTTGTCGAATGAGTCGGCGTCGAGCCAACCGGAGAAGTCCGGGTCATTCAAGGTCGAGAAGAAGACGCGCTGGAAGCCGCCCGCTCCGTCCGGGATGAAGATGATGCTCGCCTGGGAGGGGTCCGCTTCTGCGGAGGCCTGAAGGCCGGCCGAGTTGTCGGCTCCGAAGATGTCGCTGATGGTCTTGGCACCGCGAATGGTGTAATCGGTGGCGTCGTCGGCCGTGATGCCGGAGAGACCGGTGAGGCTGTTGCCGCTCCATGCGTCAGCAGCCACTTCGATCACAGTGCCCTCGGAAGCGGTGGCGCCGGTGATCTCAACCAAGTAGGCAGTGCCTGCAGCCAACGCGGTGTCGAAATCGACGTCGTCGTCAGTGAGCGAAACACCGTCCTGGGAATCGAAAGTCCCGGAGACGACCTGCGGCTCGTGGAGACGAATGCCGAGGACATTGAACTTGCCGCCGCCGTTAATGGTGAGGGTTTCATAACCGCCTGCGCCCGAAACTGCCGACTGTGAGAAGGCTGAACCGGCCAGGAAGCTAAGCGAACCGGCAACGAGTGCCGCTTTCTTTAGTGTGGTTGCTTTCATGGCTATTGGAGTGACTCTAATAAGGTCGTTTGTTTTCTTGTGTTAATTCCCGCAGGCAATCCACCTGCAAGCTATCTACCGTAGGGATACTCGGTCAATTTTTTTTTGAGTTCTCAGGGAAAAAACAACTACGTTCATCCGAACTAATATTTCCTAAGTTAACTCTCTGAATTTGAGCGAGTTGCGAATCGCGAATTTTGTGACTTTTCGGGTCGGCCAGGCGAAGGTGAACACAATCTTACATTCACGCTAACCCAGCGGGGGCAAAAAACGCATTTTCGGGCCCAGAAGGCGTTCACTCTCCCACAAAAAGGGACTTACCAACAGCTCATTTCGCGGAAGATCTCGAGGCGACGAAGGAGGTCTCCCTCGCCGAGATTCTCGATGCGTCGCGTGGAGAAATTTTCACAGGTGAAGGACGCCATCACGGTCCCGCGGATGACCCCGTCGCGAATCTGGGAAAAGCTGTAATCGGTGCTGCCGAGGGAGGCCAGGTACCCGGCCAGGGCGCCCAGGAAGGTGTCCCCCGCGCCGGTGGGATCGGCCACCTCGTGAAGCGGGAAGGCCCCGCAGCGGAAGAGCCCGTGGTTCATCTCGGGGGGACCGAACAGCACGGAACCGAACTCGCCAAGTTTGATGACGACATAGCGCGGCCCCTTCGCTCGCAGGAGAGCTCCGGCTTGCACCAGGTTGGTGGTGCCGGTGTATTCGCGCGCCTCGGTCTCATTGATGAGGAGAAGATCGATCTTGGTCATCACCTCCTCGAGAGAATCGCGGGCGATCTCAATCCAGAGGTCCATCGTATCGGCCAGCACGAAGCGATTCGGCGCGGTGCACTGCTCTAACATCTCGAGTTGATTTCCGGGAGCCATGTTGGCGAGGACCACGACCGGACAAGCTGCCAGATCTTTGCCCAGGCTCACCTTCCAGTCCTCGAGGACATTGACCGCCACGTGGTGGGTGGTTCGGTCGTTCATGTTCTGAAAGTACTCCCCGCTCCAGGTGAAGGAGTCCCCCTCCGAGCGGTCCACTCCGTCCAGGGTGACGCCGTGCTGCTGGAGCATGGCGAGGTGTTCCGGAGGATAATCGTTTCCGATCACTCCGACGAGATGAACGGGATCGGTGAAGTAGCTGGCCGCCAGGGAAGCGTAGGAGGCGGATCCACCCAGCAAGTTGTTGGCTTCGGCCGAAGGAGTTTTGACGTTGTCGATGGCGATGGAGCCGCCGACCAATACGGGAAGTGCGTTGGGCATGGGGGAGATGGAAGACACAACGAGCAAAGAATCAAGATGCAAGAAGCTTCCTGGTCTCAGTCTTGACTCTGGCCTCTTGGGTCCTCGGTCTTTTCCAGAATCTCCCGCACGGCACGACAGCGGGCGGCGATGTCCTCGGCCTGGAGGAGTCCGGACACGATCACCACGCGGCGCGCACCCGCTTCGAGAACCTGCGCAAGATTCTCCATCTTGATTCCCCCAATGCAGAAGACGGGAATGTGCGCGCCGATTTCGCACTCCACCCGGGCGATGTCCTGCAGACCGATTCCCGGGCGCCCTTCCTTGGTGGGCGTGGGGAAGAGCGGGCCGAATCCAATGTAGTCCGCACCCTCTTCCAGGGCCGCCCGCGCCTGCAAGACGCTGTGGGTGGAGCGCCCCACAAGCGCAGCGGGGCCGAGCTCCTCACGGGCCGGGGCGAGGGCGCCGTCGTCCTGGCCCAGGTGGACGCCGTCCGCACCCACCTCCCGTGCCAGAGAGGAAAAATCGTTGATGATCAGTGGGACCCTGCCCGAGCGGCAGAGTGGAAGAACGCGTTCGGCAAAGGAACGGATTTCACTCTCGCGATGATTTTTCGCGCGCAGTTGCAGGAGATCGACTCCGCCTTCGAGGAGGGCGGCGACGGACTGCTCGAGAGCGGATTCCTCGAGATAACCGAGATCGGCAATGCCGTAGAGACGCGCGCCTGCCAGCCTGTCTCTCTTCCCGCTCACACCACCTTCAACTACCGGACGCATTCTCCCGCTCGGCGAGGTAGCGGCTCACCCAACCGATGTCATAAGTGCCCGCCACAAAGTCGGGATGATCGATTACGACTTGCTGGAAGGGAATGGTGGTCTTGATGCCGCGGATGATGAATTCGGAGAGCGCCCGTTTCATCCGTGCGATGGCCACGTCCCGTCGCGACGCGGTCACGATGAGTTTGGCAATCATGGAATCGTAATAGGGCGGCACGGTGTATCCGGAATAGACGTGGGTATCGACGCGCACGCCCTTCCCGCCCGGCGCGTACCACATGTCGATGGTCCCCGGGCTGGGGGCGAAATTGTTGTAGGGATCCTCCGCATTGATCCGGCACTCGATGCTGTGTCCCCGCGGCCGCACATCGCGCACGTGGGATGAGAGCGGCTCGCCGGCCGCCACCCGGATCTGCTCTTTGATGAGCTCGCAACCCATCACTTCTTCGGTGATGGGATGCTCGACCTGGATCCGCGTGTTCATCTCCATGAAGTAGAAATTCTCCGCGGGTCCATCGACGAGGTATTCGATCGTGCCGGCATTTTCGTAACCGATCTTGCGCACCAGTTCGACCGAGGCATCGCCCATCGCCTTGCGCAGCTGCGGGGTGAGGAGCGGGCTCGGGCACTCTTCGATGATCTTCTGGTTGCGGCGCTGCATCGAACAATCGCGCTCGCCCAGGTGCACCACGTTGCCGTGGGAATCGGCCACCACCTGGAACTCCACGTGGTGCGGATCGAGCACGAGCTTCTCAAGATAGCAGTCACCGTCGCCGAAAACGGCATTCGCCTCGTTGCTGGCCGCCCGGTACTGCGCAAGAAACTCGCTCTCCTCCATGGCCGGGCGCATGCCCTTCCCGCCGCCACCCGCGGTGGCCTTGATCATCACGGGAAAACCGATCTTTCTGGCTGCGGCCAGGGCCTCCTCTTCGCTCTTCATCAACCCGTCGGTGCCGGGGGTGACCGGGACGCCGAATTTGCGTGCGGTGGCGCGGGCGGTGTTCTTGTCCCCCATGCTGCGGATGAGTTCCGCGGATGGGCCGATGAACTTGATCTTGCAGCTCTCGCAGATTTCGGCGAAGCGAGCGTTCTCGGAAAGAAACCCGTAGCCGGGATGGATGGCCTCGACCTCCGTGATCTCCGCGGCCGCGATGATGCGGTCGGGCTTCAGGTAACTGTCGCGGCTGGGGCCGGGCCCGATGCACACGGCCTCATCCGCCAGTTGCACGTGCAGGGAATCGACGTCGGCCTCCGAGTAGACCGCCACCGATACGATGTCGAGTTCACGGCAGGCGCGGATGATGCGCAGGGCGATCTCGCCGCGGTTGGCTACAAGGACTTTGGAGAACATCACGACGTGAGGGTGAAACGGGAAATGAGTGGAGGTCGCCCAACAGAAAATCGCAGTCTGCTACTTCAGACGGAAGAGCATATCTCCGAATTGCACCGGCGTGGAGTCCTCAACGCAAATCTCGGTGATCGTCCCGCTGCAATCCGCCTTGATCTCGTTCATCACCTTCATCGCCTCGATAATGCAGAGAACATCTCCTTGGCTGACCGTGTCGCCGACGTTGACAAAGGCTTCGGCTTCCGGGGTGGGCTTGCCGTAGAACGTCCCGACCATGGGCGAGGCGATTTCTCGCCCGCTGTCCGCGGGTTCCTCGGGAGTTTCCCCGGCGGGAGTTTCCCCGGCGGGAGCTGCAACCGGAGGGGCGGCCGGAGCGGTGGGAAAGGCGGCGGCGGGTGCCGTCATTTCCCCCAGGGCCGCGCGAATGTCATCCGCGTCGGCTCCCTTTTTGAGTTTCAAATTAAAGTCCTCCTTCTCCAAGTGGAACAGGGTGAGCCCATGTTCGTCCATGAGTTCAACAATTTTGCGAATTTCCTTTAGATCCACTGTGCGCCCGAAAGATGAGTTCCCGGGAGAGTCAGGGGGCGCGGAATGCGGGTCAAGCGTTGTGATGGGGGAAATGGGCGTTCAGGAATTGATTGCTTGGGATTGGAGATTGAGTTGAATCTCCCCGAGACCGCCCCATCCGTCCCCGCTTGACCAAGTCCCTTCGCAGCCCTCAGTCGCGTCCCGCGGAACCCGCCGAATTCATGCCGGAGGACTACTTCCGGCGCGTCTCTCCCAGGGAGTTATTCACAAATGGAGCTCCCCTCGAGGTTGATCTGGGATGCGGAGACGGCTCCTTCGCGCTGGCCCTCGCCCGCCACCATCCGGATCGAAACGTCCTCGCGGTCGAGCGCCTCCTCGGTCGCGTTCGCAAAGTGTGCCGCCGCGCCCATCAGGAACAACTGGAAAACCTCCGCGTCCTCCGCCTGGAGGCCCGCTATACGGTCGAGTGGCTTCTGCCTCTCCACTCGGTGAGCCGCCTCCACCTGCTCTTCCCCGATCCCTGGCCCAAAGCCCGCCACCATCGCCGACGCCTCGTCCAGCGCGACTTCCTCAAGGCCCTGCACGACATCCTCGTCCCCGGCGGCGAGTTTCTCTTCAAGACCGACCACGAGGACTACTTCCAGTGGACGAAGGTCGAGGTGGCAGCCTCCGGAATCTTCAAGCCGGTCGACTGGCCTGCCGACGCTTTTTTCTACCCCCAGACCGACTTCGAGAAGCAGTGGCGCGCAGAGGGGCGGGAAGTCTTCCGCCTGCGCGCGGTTGGGAAAGAGTCTTAGCGCGAGGGCCACCGCGCACAAACCCACGGACCAATTTCCAACTAAATCTCAAGAACCAAAGCCGCAGATTCCAAGTTCGCTCCGCAGTGTGAAGTTTGGATTATTTGGCGATTTGGACTCTGGAACTTACTTGGAAATTGGTCCGTGGGTTTGATCAGCTCTCGCCTTCGACTCCACCCCCAACACCATCTTCTTCGCCGGATCGAGGAAGCTTCTCAGTTCCAACTCCTCTTCGTTCACCTCGATCATGACGGCTCCGGTCTCGGTCTGCCTCCAAAGTTCGATCCCCGCCTTCTCCATCGCCCCGGCCCACCACTCGGGGATGCGTTCGGACTCCGGGTAGACTTCCTCGGCGGCCACGATCACGCGAGGCGACACCGCCCGAACGAAATCGAGCGAACCCGTGAAGTCGGATCCGTGACGTCCCATGATCCAGACGTCGCTCTGCACGTCGATTCCGTTCTCGATCATCTCCTTCTCGGTATCGAAGCCTGCATCGCCTGTAATGAGAATGCGCCAGCCTCGCCAGTGAAGTCTCATGATCATGCAGCGCTCATCCGCCCGGCTCCTGGGTAGGGGATCGCCCACCCGCAGGACTTCCAGTTCCGCGCCACTACCCAGCGGATAACGGGTTCCCACTTCCCCGATGGACACCTTGCAGATCTGCTTGCGGGCTTGCTCGAGAAGACCTCGAAAGGTGGGACTGCCCGCCTCCCGGACCGGCAAGAGGACCTGCCGTGCGCGATAGCGCTCGAGGGCGGGACCCAGGCCTCCGACGTGTCCGCCGTCGGGGTGAGTGAGGACCAGCGAGCGGGGTTCCAAGGCGGCCTGCCGCAGGGCGGGCGCGACCACCGCGCGAAACTGATCCTCCGCCCCGCCATCGATGAGGACTCCCTCGCCCGCACCACAGTAAATCGCGCCGTCACCGTCCCAGAGATCGAAGACGAGGA
>JAHEJT010000044.1 GCA_024638765.1 Verrucomicrobiales bacterium | reverse complement strand
CTGCGATTTTCGACCGCCACATCGCAGTCCGGGCAGAACTGGGTTCCGGTTTTTGCGAAGAGCAGCCGCAAAAAGTGATAAATCTCCGTAACCGTGGCCACCGTGGACTTGGCGCCTCCGCGAGTCCCGCGTTGTTCAATTGCCACCGTGGGAGGCAAGCCCACGATGTGATCGACCTCGGGTTTTTCCAATTGCTCCGCAAACTGGCGCGCGTACGGGGACATGCTGTCGAGAAAACGGCGCTGGCCTTCGGCGAAGAGTATATCGAATGCCAGGGTCGATTTACCGGACCCCGAAAGACCGGTTACCACGACCAGTTGATCGCGCGGAATCGCAAGATCGATACCCTTGAGATTGTGCTCCCGCGCTCCGTATACTCGGATCTCATCACTGGCGCTCGGTAATTTGTGCGCCGGGGCATCCTCCGCGACCCGTGACGCCTTGGCGCGAATTGTCTTCGAAGAATAGCGATGACCTCCCAACGCGCCGGCCAGAAACCCGCCGGTATGGGAAGATGCGATTCGCGCGACCTCTTCGGGAGTTCCCGCTGCCACGACCTCTCCGCCAAGTGCGCCGGCTTCCGGGCCCAGATCAATGAGGTAATCTGCACACTTGAGCACCTCGAGATTGTGTTCGATGACGAGGAGGCTGTGGCCTTGTTCGACGAGACGGTTAAAAACCACGAGCAAGGTCGCAATATCGTCGAAATGTAACCCGGTGGTGGGCTCGTCAAAGATGAGAAGATCATTCTTTCGCCCGGATCCTTCTTCGGCTCCGCGGCCGGCGGGTTTTTTCATGAGATGGCCCACCAGTTTCAGTCTCTGGGATTCCCCGCCGGATAGCTGGTTGAGCGGCTGCCCGAGGCGCAGGTATCCCAGCCCCACTTCTTCCAGAAGCCGCAAGGCCGCCACGGCGTCGGCGGCTTTGCGCTTCTGAATGCCGCCGAAGAATCCTATCGCTTCCGAGGCAGTCATCTCGAGGACATCGAACAAAGATTTATCCTCAAGAAGAATCTTCAATGTATCCGGCTGATAGCGCTTTCCTTCGCACTCGGAGCAGCGAACGTACAGATCGCTGAGGAACTGCATTTCGATTTTTTCAAACCCCGTCCCCCAACAGCGCTCGCATCGTCCCCCGCCGCTGTTAAAGGAAAAATCCCCCATCGTCATCCCTTGGGAGACGGCGTCCGGAGTTTCCGCAAAAAGTTTCCGGATCAGTTCGAAGGCGCCGATGTAAACCGCGGGAGTCGAACGCGGCGTGCGAGAAAGCGGCGCCTGATCGACCATGATGACGTTGCCTATCCGGTCGATCCCGGTAATATCTTTGCATCGCCCCGGCTCGGCATCGGTGCTTTCCCCTTTCTTGCGCAGCAGGTTTCGGTAAAGCACTTCATGGACCAGCGTGGATTTCCCGGAACCGGAGACCCCGCTGATGCAGCCAAGCACCCCGAGGGGAAACCGGACATCGATCTTCTTGAGATTATTCTGGCGCGCCCCGCGGAGCTTGACAAAGCCGGCCGGCTTTCGCCGGGAAGAGGGCACCGGGATGACCCTTTTCCCTGAGAGATAATCGGCTGTCAGGGATTTTCCGGCGGCACTCTGGAGAAGCCCCGGGAGGCTTCCGGCATAAACCAGGTCGCCTCCGTGTTCCCCGCGCCCAGGGCCGATTTCCACGATGTTGTCGGCCTCCCGAATGACCGCCTCTTCGTGCTCGACTACCAGCAGGGTGTTGCCTTTGTCGCGAAGGCCGTGCATCACCTCGTTGAGCCGCCCCAAATCGCGTGGATGCAGGCCGATGCTCGGCTCATCCATCACGAACAAGGTGTTTACGAGCGATGCACCCAGGCAGGTCGTCAAATTGACGCGCTGCATTTCCCCGCCGGAAAGCGTTCTGCTCGATCGGTCCAGATTCAAGTACCCCAGACCGACCCGCTCGAGATATCGAAGTCGCGAGTAAATCTCGGAGCGCAGCATTTCCGTGGTGGCATCGCCGGTGGCAATCCTCAACTTCCGCAACATCGGCGCCAGCTCCGTCACCGGGAGCTGCCACCAGTCCGGTAAGGTATAAGATTTTTTCGCCTTCCCGCGGAGACTCTGGTCCACCCAGCGGTAATTCAGGGATTCAGGCTGGAGACGGCCTCCGTTACAGTCGCGGCACAAGGTATAAGACCGATATCGGCTCAGGAAGACCCGGACGTGCATCTTATAAGACTTGGTCTCCATCCAGTCGAAAAATCCCTGCACTCCGTACCACTCATCGTTGCGCCACACTTCGTCGGCATCCCCGCCGGGCCCTTGCTCTCCGTAGACAATCCAATCCCGGTCTTTCTTTGATAGTTCTTCGTAAGGCGCGTCCAAATCGATACCACGCAGTTTCGCGTGACGCTTAAGATCCGTCTGGCACTCGGAATGCGTCTCTCCCTGGAAGGCTTTGACCACGCCTTCCGCGATCGAAAGCCCCGGATTCGGAATGGCGCGCTGCAAATCGATTCCAATGGTGCGCCCAAACCCGCGGCAGGAGGGACACGCCCCGAGAGGATTATTGAAGCTGAAGAGGCCGGGAGAGGGAGGGTGCACGCTGATACCACATTCTGCGCAGTGCCAATCCCGGGAATAGGATGCCGATTTGCCGCCTCCCGGGTCGACCAGCGTGATTTTCCCCTTTCCATAAGTCAACGCGGCCTCCACGGCCTCAACAAGGCGCGGCTGATTGGCCGAAGTAACCTTGATGCGATCCTGGATGACCGGCACCACGGCGGGCAACGCCTTGCGCGAGTAAGCATCGGGCTCGTCGATCCGGTAAATTTTCCCATAAACCCGGATCCGCAGATATCCCTGTTGCTGGAGGAACTCGAAGAATTCCGCGGGCTTGGTTTTGGCAGGCACGGAGACGCCGAAGGTGATAAGCACGGCCCGATTCCGGAATCGCTTGCGAGCCTCTCCAGCGATGGATTCCGCGGTCTCGGGTCGGACTTCCCCACCGCAGGCGGGACAGAAAGCGGTGGCAACACGCGGAAACAACAATTTAAGGTAATCATTGATCTCGGTGATAGTGCCGACCGTGGAGCGCGTGGTCCGGACGTTGTTGTTCTGTTCGATCGCGATGGCAGGGGGTATCCCCTGGATCTCGTCGACCTGGGGTTTGTCCATGCGATCGAAAAACTGGCGCGTATACGGAGAGAAGGTCTCCACATAACGACGCTGTCCTTCGGCGTAAATGGTCTGAAAGGCCAGGCTCGACTTGCCGCTCCCACTCGGTCCCGTCACGACCGTGAGCTGATTCAGCGGCACGTCGAGGTCGAGGCCGTTGAGATTATTTTGCCGGGCCCCGCGGACCTGGATGACGTCATTCGGCCGCCGTATCACGGGCTTAGCTTGGGGTTTGCGCTTGGATCGGGGTTGGGGCATGGGCCTCGCCTCGGACGGAATGAGATACGCACCTTAGGGAGGGCCGGGGACCCTGCAAACCAAGAAATTCTCAGCGGCGCCCGGGAATATCCGGGGCGCTTAATTCCGGTTGAGAAGTGTCCGCACTTCTTCCACCGTCAATTCCCCGCTGCGATCCAAGAGGATCTCGGGAGCGACGTCGTTTTGCCGAGCGCCGGCAGCGAACGGGTCCTCCGGTGTGGGGGCGCTTTTCTCGCCGCCGGGAAAGGCCGAAACCGCGAACTCTTCGCTGCGGAATTTCTGGTTGCTCTCCCGGGGTTTCTTTCGGCCAAAAATAAATCGCTTCTTTTGCATGGAGGAACTCGGCAGAGTCACCTCCCGGTCGGTGGCCCCGGAATACTCGCTCCGCCCGAGAAATTCAGTGGCCCCGGCGTATTCCGAGCGCGGATACTCGCCGGACCTGAACTCTCCCGCCTGGTATCCGCGCTTCCCCGAAAATTGCTTGGACTCAAACATGCTGCGCTTGTCCGAAGAGGCGCGGCCCTCCTTGATCGAGTAATTGGACGCATATTTTTCGAGCAAGGGATCTTCTTTCCGGGTGTATGTGATCGTGCGGGTCTTGCAACCGCACAGCACGGCGCCGAGAAGCGCTGAGACGACGGCGATGCGAGAAATGCAGCAGATGAAGCTCATAGGGGGCGGGGGACTCGTGCGGAGGACCGCCGCCTGCTGCAAGGCCGGAGGCACCCGGTCAGCGGCTTTCGGTGGCGTCCGCAGAAACTTCCCCGCGTTTGGCCAGCACCGCAACTCTTTTCAGGGCGCCTGAGCTCAAGTGGAATTTTTTCAGCTCCATTTGGAGCGTTTCGGATTTGCCCCAGGCCCGATAGAGCTGCACGAGAAACCCCTCCTCGAAATCGATATTTTTCGAGAACATTTTGCGCAGAATGGCTTCCGCCTCGGGAAATCGATCCTCCTCGATCAGAGTCCGCACATAAGCCGCAACGAATTCGAGGTCATTTTTCCCGGGCCGAACGATATTCTTGTAATAATGCGCGTAAACTTGCAAGGCGCGCCTGGTGTCGCCGGCTTCAGCGAAAGCCGCTGGAATTTTCGGGTAGAGCTCCGCCGGCGCAAAACGATCCCCCAGCACTTCCTGGTAGAGGTTCGCCAGGGCGGCATCATCCCCGCGCGCGGCGTGGACGCGAATCGCCAGGGGCACTTCTGCCAGGACATCGCCGCGGCGGCGACGTGCCTCCGCTACGAGTCCGCCCGCGGACTCGGGCGCGCCGTGATGGAGACAAGATTCCATCGCCAGGTCCAGCATTGCACTGGAAGAATCCGAGGCCTGCACAATGCTCTCCACGATGGGCGTCAGACCTTGAGCCCGGCCCCGGGCTAACTCGAAATCGAGCCGGCATACCGCTGCGAACGGGCTGTTCCACTCGGTGGATTCCTGTTTCTGAAGAAATCGGAGCCACCCCTGGCCTTTTCCGTCATCGGCGAAACCGCGCGCAAACTCAATCAAAGCGGCACGCGCCCTCCCAGTGGCGGTAAAATCGCAAGTGAACAGCATCTCAAGGAGCGGCTGAATTTCCTGAAACGATTCACCGGCCGCCTTCCGGATCCGCAGGGCCGGCAACAGTAATCGCACGCGAGCGGCATCATTTTTAGACTGGTGCGCAGCGAGCACGAGCAGGCTTTCGGCTTCTTGCCGCACTCCCGCCTTGGCCATAACCTCGGCGAGTTTAATGACCAGATATTCGTCATCGTAATCGAGCGTGCGCATGGCGAGCCGACGGAGTGGGCTCAGCGCGCCGGTCGCGGAATAAAGAGGCGCCAGGTCTTCAATGACCGCTTTTTCAAGGGCGACCGACCGTTTCGTGAATTCGATGCGTCGGAGCAGTGCAATAGCGGCTTCTTTTTGTCCCAGTTTCCCCAATTCCGCGGCATGCCGCCGCAACAGCGGGACATACTGATGCTTTCCATCGTCGATGGATTCGTAAACCGCGGCCGCGGATTCGTGATCGCCCTCCTCCGAGAAAAGAGCGGCCAGTTCATGATGATAATAATAATTCTCCGGGGAGACATTGGCGCCCTCGCGCAGGTGGAGATCCGCGGACGCTTTGAGGCGTTCCATGTCCCGGGCCGAAGCCAGGAAGAAAGCGTGCTTGCGCAGCATCGAATCCCCGGTAACCCCCTCCGGCTCGGGATGATCTCCCGCGAAGATTTCACCGAGATACTCCAGCGCGGGCTCATAATCGTTGGAGAGCTGACAGGCATTGAAAAACGCGCGCGTGTAATCGTTGTCCCGGGGATTGGTGTCGAGCAGTTCCCGGTATACCGCAATGCTATCCCGGTGAAAGTTTTGGGCCGACAAGGCCCGCGCAAGATTTACGAGCTCCTTCTCTCCGCGGATGAGAGTCCCATAGGACCTCAGCAGGGAGCGACGCCGGGGGAAGGACAAGTTTTCCATCTCCCAAAGAATTACCTGATGGAGGTAATCATAGAATTGGCTCCCGGCATTCCCGGGGATTGGAGTCAGCAATTCATATTTCCCAAGCGCCTCCAGAAACGGCTGGCGCGCCTGGTTGGCCAATCCCAGGTGCCGTGAAAGCTCGGAATACTCCAGCAGGCCCGGCCATGCGGATCCCTCGCTATTCATGGTGAGGGTAACTTTCTGGCTCGACTCGGCCATGTGCATGGAAATGAGATTCCGAAGCGCCGAGGATGCCTCCTCGTCATCACCCGTCAGGGCGAGAAGGCGCGCTCGGGTCAACTCGACGCGCGGCGACGGGGTCGCCAGCGCCAGGCGTGGCAACACCCCCAGGATCAGCTTGTGCCGGGCATCGTCGTCTTCCTGCAACAGGAAAAGGGAATAGACCGCGTCTTGAAACTGCATGTCTCCCGGGTCCATCGCCTCGAGTGCGGATTCGAGGTAACTTTTCTGCTGGTGGGTCTCTCCCACCCGGTAAGCGAGGTTGGCTAGAAAATAGTCGTCCGCGTCTGCCAGCATGTTCCCATGTTTCCTGGCCAGCTCCCCGAAACGCAACGCTTCGGGAACCTGCTGTGAAAAGGTTAGGAGGCTGAGCAGGTGCCGCACTTCCCCGCGCTGGACGAGACCGCTCCCAAGCAGTAGCCCCAATTCAGGGCTGGGCAACACGGTTTCCGGTTGGCGCGAGCACTGGTAAACCGCGGTGAGCAACCATTGCAGACGGCGGGCACGCGCACTCTCCGATCTGGCAGGATGACCGACCCAGGCCACGAGCTCATCCATACGGTGCATGTGCGCGCCAAAGAGACAGTAAAAAAACTCTCGTGCCTCATCGAGCGCAGATTCTTCCCGGTAAGCGATATCGGCCTTGAGCAGATTCCAGGCGCGCCCGTAAGCGCCAGAACACCATGAGCGCCAGAAATCTTCCTGGATCGAAACCGGCGGCTCCGCTTCCCAGAACCGTTTCCACTCGTCAATGCGCCCGATCTCGGCGGATGTCGCCACGATTTCCCCGAGCTCTTCGATGGCCCTTAGTCGTTGGAACGCGGCTTCGTCGGGCACGCATCGAAATTCCTGGCGCGGCGATTCCAGGTAGCGGACAAGGGGGACACGGTAGCGGTTATCGAGGACACGCACATGCTCAAGAACTTGCGCCAACCCCTCGAGACCCTGGCTCTTCCCAAGCAGTTCCGGGCGCTGATCACGCGAAAACGACCGCAAGGGAAAGACGCCGATGCCATCATCGTCCGCGGACTTGAGCGCTTCCTCCTGGGTCTTGCGGAGCACCTGGTAAAGAAGACGGCAGGCTGCGTCTTCATTGCCCAGGTGGCGTTGCAGCACCGCGAGTCGCAGTAGAGACGCCGTATCCCAGGAACGAAGGCGAGTCATTCGCTGGAGAACACGCTTCGCGGATGCAGGCTGCCGCGTGTCCAGGTAATACGAAGTCAGGTTATTAAGGACGTCCGGGTCCTGTGCGAATTTACTCTCCAAGCGGACTCGGATGCGGTCGGCTTCGTCGACTTGAAAATCCATTTCCAGCATGCGCACCAGCTTCTGCCATTCCCCGGGATCAGCGCGGTTGTCGGGGACAGCAACCAACTGTTTCTGGTAATAAATGGCCGCATCGACGTCTTTAGTTTCCGCCGCCAGCTCGCGGAGTCGCTCCAGAAGATATTCATCTTTGGAGCGCGATGAATAATACGCCCTCTTTATCAATGCAAAAGCCTCGGTGAAGTTGCCGGTGTGCTGGTAAACCACCGCCAGGGCCTCGGCATAAAACGGGTCCAGGGGCTGGCGCCTCTGCAACCGGGTGTAATCCTTTTCGAGTTTATCCAGTTTCTGCGCTCGTAGAGCAATGGCCACTTGTGATGACAATTGTTTCCGGCGCTGCATGACGTCCTGCTCCGCGCGGATAAGGGCGGTGTAAGCCTCGAGCGCGCCTTCCACATCGCCAGTCCTCACTTGGAGCCGCCCCAACTCGGCGATCAGCCGCCGTTTCTCAAAGAGGCCGCTCTTCTTGTAAGCCTCGCGGTATATGCGCAAGGCATCTCCCGGTCGTTGCAGTTTCTCATAGATCTTCGCCAAATCCTCGAGAAACTCCGGGGTGACTTCGCCCTGCGCCAAAAGCTCCTCGAAGGCTTCCAGGGCTTCATCTTCGTGCTTTAAGCTCAACCGGATGTGGGCACGGCGTAATGCGTATTCCGTAGTACGATTCGGGTCCAGATCCTCGAGAGTGTCCAGTAATTTAAGGGCACGCAATGTGTTGCTGGAAGCCAGCGCCACGTCCAGCAGAAGCCGCTGGGCCGCCACATGGGATGGACGGGCTTCGCAAAAGGCTTCCAAAATCTTGTACGCTGTCGAGTAATCCTCGACCCGGTAAGCCCACCATGCCGCTCGTAGTTGGGTCTTTTCATCTCCCTGGTCCCGCGCGCTTACCTGAAGCGCCTCGTAATAGCGCGCGAGACGGCCGCCGGTGCGTGAATCCCCCACGCTCCTTATCAAGAGGCGTCGAATCTCGGCCGCCCCCCGGGTGAAGGGAGGGTAGGTATTAGGCGTCTTCCCGGGCTGAGAGAGAAGGTCCAGCTCCTGCGGGCGCCGGTTTCCCTCCTGGATGTCTCCCAGCTGCAACAAGCTGAATATCCTCTGATCAATATCCCGCCGCTCTTCTGAAGTCCTGCTCAGTTGCCAGGCCGTCTCGTAATTCGCAAGCGCAGCATCGAATTCCTCCATCTCAGCCTGTAACTCGGAAAGGCGCACATGGTAATCAATCTCGCCCGGGCGCAAAGCGATCGCGCGGCGGAGCATTTCCACGGCGCCTTCCAACAGCCGCATCCCGCGTAAGGCGGAGGCGACCATCTGCAGGCGTTGCGCCTTCAGTTTTTCATCATCGCCCGCAGCTGCGACAAAATCCTCGAGAACCGTTCTGGTTTCCGCGAGCCGCCCACGCGAAAAATGCAAGTTCGCCAAGTCGAAAACGGCGGCTTCCGTCATGCCCTCGGTTCCCTCCCTCAGCAACTCTTCCGCGATTTCATCCAGATAGTGTTCCTGGGCAAAGGCGAGTAGGGCCGCTGTGTCGCGCTCGCCGAGAGGACGCCGCTTGATAAATTCCCGAAGCAGCGCCGCCGCCGCTTCGGGCCCCTCGAGGTTCAATGCGATGCGGGCCCGGAGAATTCCCAAATCGAGCGTCTCCTCGACCCCCTCGGCCAGCAGATCTTGAACCACCCGTTTGGACTCTTCATAATGATCATTGGTCAGCATCACCTCTACGAGTTCCCGCCGGTAATCACTGCGACGGGGAGCCGTTTCCACAAGTCTCCGGAGCCACTCTTCCCGCTTCAGCGGGGCCGCAGTCAGATCGTAATACCGGACGAGAGTATAGAGCGCGCTTTCGCTGGGCGATTCTCCGCCGGCTTCATTCCTAAACTGTTTCTCCAACTCCCTGAGTTTCCCCTGCCGCTCGTATAACCTCACTAACATACTGAGAAAATCGGCGTGCGTGTGATGTCTGAAATGCGTAAGGTTCCTGCCTTCTTCCAAAGCCGCCGCCGCCTTGGAAAATCTCCCGGCATACTCGTAAAGACGGCTCAGTTCCCGAAGCACCACGACGCGACTCTCCGTCCCTGATTGCCCGCGAAGAGATTCATAGGCTGCGATGGCGTCCTCCGGAAATCCCGCCGCCATCATCCGCGCGGCCAGCCCTTCGCGCAGGGCGAGATCTTCGGGAAATTCCGCCAGCAACCGCTTCCAGCTTTCCAGCGCTTTCTCGGCTTCGTTCTCCTCCAGATAGAGCTCGCCCAGGCTCTCCAGTGACTGCCGGGTGACCTTGGGACCGGCGCCGGGTTCCCGGATCAACTGCTCAAAATGGCCGATGGCCTCTTCGTGCCGCAGCATCTGGCGGGTCAACTCGGCGAGACCCCGCAGCGCCAGGACACGCTCGGCGGGGGGCGCGGTATCGTAGACCTCACGATAATACCGCAGCGCCTTTTCCGACTCTCCCTTTTTGCGGAGCAAATGCGCATAGATCAGCCGGGTGCCGGCGGAAGCGTCAGTCGCGCCGATGCGCTCCCGATAAAATTCCATGAGGAGCTTACTCGCTCCATGCCGGGAATAATGTTCCCAGAGGAGATCGAAGACGCGGGAATACTCGGGCTGGGTCTCGAGGAGGTGTATGTACTGTTCGGCCAGCGCCGTGTCTTCACTGGTCCACTCCGCCTTGTCCTTCGATTTCTGGGCGCGCGCAGAAGGAAGAACTCCCGGCGGACCCGCGCAAAGCAGGATCGCAACCAGCGCAACCAGAACAATGGACAATCTCATGGGGACACTCTGCCCGCAAGCATCGTGCCGGCCAGTGCCAGCTCGGGCTCCCCCCCGCCTCCAAGCATGCGAGCGATCTCGGCAATTCGACCCTCTCCCTCGACTTTATCCAACAGGGAAACGGTCTTATCGCCTTGAAATTCCTTTCGAACTACGTAGTGACAATCTGCCACAGCAGCGACCTGAGGCAAGTGGGTTATCGATACCACCTGATGTCGCGTGCCCAGGGACGCCATTTTCCGGCCCACCGAATGGGCGACCTCGCCCCCGACGTTGGCGTCGATCTCATCAAAGATCATCAGGGGGATCGAGTCCTGCTCCGCCAGGGCACTCTTGATCGCCAGCATGACGCGTGACATCTCGCCGCTCGATGCAATGATGCGCAGCGGCTTGGCCGGCTCGCCGGGATTCGGGGAGAAGAGAAATTCCACGGACTCCGCCCCGCGCGGGCCGGGGCCCTCGCCGGGGGTCGTCGCCACCTCGAAAAGGGCCCGGGCAAAACCGAGGTCCCCGAGGTGGCCGGCTATTTCTTTCGCCAGACGCGGCGCGCCGCGGCGACGTTTTTGAGTAAGCTCAGCGGCAGCCAAATCGACTGCTGCCCTCGCGGAGGCACTCTGCGCTTCCAGTCGCTCCAACTCGTCGCCTCGGCTCTCAATTTTCAGCAATTTCGCAGCGGCCTTTTCTCCGAAGGCGGTGATCTCTTCGACGCTGTTTCCGTATTTTCGTTTCAGGGTCTCCAGGGTATCCACCCGACGCTCCAGTGCCGCGAGTTCCGTGGGATCCAATTGCAGCCCCGAGGCGTATGCACGAATTCCTTTCTCGAGTTCCTCCAACTCCATTTGCGCGGTATCGAATCCCTGGGTGATCGATGACACGGAAGCATCGAGGGATGTCAGCTCACGGACCGCGCGTTGCACCTCCTGCAGCCGACCGAGAATGTCCCCGCTCTCCCCGGTGAGACGATCGAGGATCTGCCCGCATGACTCCAGCAACCGGCTGCTGTTGCTGGCCAAGCGGTATCGTTGCTCGAGAGCGTCCTGTTCACCCGGCTGCAAATCAGCGGCTTCAATTTCATTGACTTGGAATCGCAGGAGGTCGAGTTCCTGCTCGGAGGCGCGCTCCGCATTGCGGAGTTCGTCCAGCTCTCCCTGCGCGTCCTTCCATGCGCGATACGCAGACCGGTATGCCTCGCAAGCGCTCTCAGCTCCTGCAAAGGCATCGAGCATGGCTAGCTGACGGTCGGTGGAGAGAAGTGACTGGTGATCGTGAGGCCCGTGCAAATCCACCAGAAGGTTCCCCAACTCCTTGAGGATCTGCAAAGTCGCGGAGGAACAGTTGATGAACTGCTTGTTGGTCCCACCGGCGCCGATAACGCGCTTCAACAACAACTCGCCGTCTTCACAGGGTTCAAATCCGTGGGCTTCGAGATACGCATTTACCTCTGCAGCGTTCCCGAGGCGAAAGGTGGCTTCGACCGTGCAGGACGATGCCCCGGTGCGGATGAGATTGCGGTCGGCGCGCTCCCCCAGGATCAATTTCACCGCGCCCACGATGATCGATTTGCCTGCGCCCGTCTCCCCGGTGACACCAACAAGTCCCTCGCCCACTTCCCACACCAGGTCTTCCACCAGAGCCAGTTTCTGGATTTTGAGAAGGGTCAGCATTGCGGGGACCCCGTTATTTAACTAAATTTTCCCGGATATAGCAATATATGGGCGATTTGGACCTCACTTTTCTCGGAACCGGCACCTCCATCGGGATCCCCGTGATCGGATGCGATTGCCCCGTCTGCCATTCCCAGGATCCCCGCAATCAACGGACCCGTGCTTCGATCTACGTCCAAACCCCGGAAATGAGCTGGATCGTGGATACCGGTCCCGATCTTCGTCAACAGTGCCTTCGCGAGAATATCCGCCATCTCGACGCGGTCCTCATCACCCACGCGCACACGGATCACATCATGGGTTTTGACGACCTGCGCCGCTTCACGCCGGGGCCGGACGCTTCTATCGATGTCTACGCCAGTCCGGAATCACTGAAAGAAGTCATGCGCGTGTTCGCGTTCGCGTTCAACGGCGAGAACCGCTATCCCGGTTATCTCAAACCTGAGCCCCACGCCATCAAAGACGCCTTTCAACTCGGCCGGGTCAAGGTTTCGGCGCCAAGAATCCTGCACGGTAAAGTCGATACCGTCGGCTATGTGTTCGAAACTATCGATCAGCCCCGCCGAATCGCTTACCTGCCCGATTGCAAAACCGTCCCCGCGGAGGCCGAGGAGCAGTTGCGCGACCTCGACCTCCTCATCCTCGATGCGCTCAGATATACGCCCCATCCCACGCATATGAATTTCGAGGAGGCGCTCTCGTTCGTGGAAAAGCTTGCCCCGCGCCGGACCCTCTTCACGCATATCGCCTGTGAAATCGACCACGAAACCGCTGAAAAAAAGCTCCCCGAGGAAGTCCGTATTGCCTACGACGGCCTCGTGGTGTCAGTTTAATGCGAACCACCCGCTGCAGGCCTGAAGCCCGGAGCGATGACTGCCTTCCACCAAGGCGCGCGATGAAATTCGTTCCTGCTCCATCCTTTCGTAATCCCCCGCCACCCCGGCCTGTCTCGCAGTGCCTCCTGGCTTTGTCCTTCTCCCTGGCGGCATTCTGGTGGGTGTCCCCGGCGGTGGCAGCCACGCCGGAAGTGCAACGCACTTCGGTGTATTCCCAGAGCACCGTGATCGTTTACAACACCAATGTCGCCGCCTCCAAAGAACTGGCCCAGTTTTACGCTGAGGCGCGCAAGATTCCTTCCGGAAATATTGTGGCCCTCACGTGTCCCGATAAAGAAACGATCACACGAACGGAGTTCGAGGAAACCATTGCTAAACCGCTGCGGGACGCTTTCGTGGGCAACCGTTGGTGGAGTGTTTCGCTGGACACCAGCGAGGGCGTCCAGGTGCAGGCCAACCGTATCCATATTATCGCGCTGATGTATGGGATTCCCCTGCGCGTAGAGAATGATCTCCCGCCGCCAGCCGCGCAAACCGATCCAAAAACCGGAAAACCCATTCCCAGAAAACCCGATCCGCAGGCCACCAGCGCATGCAGCGTGGATTCTGAACTCTGCATGCTCGCCAAGTACAGCTACGAACGCGCCGGGCCCCTGCGGAATCCTTACTATGAAAAATCGGTCAATTTATATCAGGCGCGAATTCCCGGCTTCATGCTGGTGGGCCGCATCGACGGTCCCACTCCCGAAATTGCCAGGAGACTGATCACCGATGCCATCGCTGCGGAGAAAGACGGGCTCTGGGGAATGGCATATGTAGATGTGGCAAAAAAGATCAAGGAAGGAGACGAATGGCTGATGCGCTCAGCCGAGACCTTTGAGCGAGGCGGAATCCCGGTGGTGCTGGACCGCTGGCGCGCGCGTTTTCGCCTGAATTATCCTATGCGGAACGCCAGTCTTTACTTCGGATGGTATGCCACAGACGTCGACGGGCCTTTCGTTAACCCGGGCTTCACCTTCAGACGCGGCGCCGTGGCCTGCCACCTGCATTCCTTCAGCGGCCGGACGCTGCGTTCCACCAGCGCTGCGTGGGTGGGCCCCCTGCTGGCTCGCGGAGCGGCGGCGGTCCTGGGAAACGTCTATGAACCCTATCTCAATCTCACACATCATTTTGATATCTTTAACGATCGCCTGCTGGAGGGCTTCACCTTCATAGAAAGCGCTTATATGGCCGCCCCGGGAATTTCCTGGATGAGCGTCGCCGTCGGGGATCCGCTTTACCGTCCTTTTGAAGCGCACAACCAGTTCGACACGGAGAATTACCGGAAGGATGAGAACCGCGAGTTCAAAGCTTTCCGTCTCGCCACATTGCGATGGCAGAACGACGACCCCCTGGCCCTGCGCGACAACCTCGAGAAAGCTGCGGCCGCACTTCAGAGCGGGCTCATTTATGAAGGAATGGCGCTCAAAGCGTTGCGTGACGAAAAGCACGAAAAAGCCGAAGCATTTCTTCAAAAGGCATTCGATACGTATTCCGAGAAGGAAGACCGGTTGCGCGTGCGCCTTCATCAGGCGGATCTCGCGCGCATCCACGAAAACAAGGAAGCCGCGGTCGCGATCCTCCAGAAAGCCGTCGTTACTTACTCCGGCCTTCCCGAGGCCGAAGCCGCGCTCTCCCTGCTGACGGAACTCAAACCCCCCTTGCCGCCGCTTCCTCCGCCCCCCGGAGCGCAGAGCAGCCGCTGAACGCATTCCGAGTCGACCGGTGAACACCGCCCTCGCCAAGGCCACCCCTGCGGATGCCGCCGCTTACCGCCGCCTTCTGGATTCGGTCTTTCCCCCGCGCAACCGCGTCCGCGAATCGCAGAGGTGCCTGATCCCGGATCGTCCGGGGGAACTCGAGGTCCAAAGCCGGTGGTTTGCAGGCGAGTTTGGCACGCACTTCACCTCCACTTGCGGCAAGACCGTCCAGATCGTCCAGTTCGGGCATTGGAATCATGCAGGGGGACCGGACTTCGTCGATGCTGCGGTCTCTATAGACGGGGAAACGCAAACGGGCGCCATCGAACTCGATCTCGATGTGCGCGATTGGGAACACCATCGGCATGCCGTCAATCCGAATTACGACGACGTGATTCTCCATCTATATTTCGATTCGCCGCCCGGGGGAGAAACCGTCTTTACGCGCACATCGTGCCATCGCAGCGTCGTGCAGGTGCGCCTTGCCTGGGAGGCACTGCTCGACTCTCAAGCAGCTCGATTCGCGGAGGCCGACGCACACCTCGGACGTTGCGCGCATCCCTTGCAGGAGATGGCGGGCGAAAAAATCGGGTCCTTACTGGGCGCCGCGGCGCGCTTTCGACTCCAGCGCAAGGGGGAACGTCTTCGCCGATTGGAAGCAGCGCACGGCCGGGAGCAGGCGCTCTTTCAGGGGCTGGCCGAGACGCTTGGATACCGCCGCAACCAGCTCGCCACGACGGTGCTTTCGCAACAGGCCCCCCTCCGCCAGCTCACCCGCCAGAGCGCACCGCGATGTGAAGCCTTACTCTTCGGGAGGGCCGGGTTTCTCGAGGGGAACGTCGTCGACGGCGCCCCCGAAGACACGCGGGGATACCTGACCGGGCTCTGGGATCATTGGTGGAAGCTGCGTGATGAATACGGAAGTGACCTCGGACGAAGGCCGCGCTGGAATTTTTCTGGATGCCGCCCTAACAATCATCCCCACCGCCGAGTTGCGGCATTGGCCGCCGTCGCGATGCACTGGGATGAGTTCAGGGGTCTGGTCGAGAACGCGCAACAATTTTCCGAAAAGCGCCTGCGTGACTTCTTTGATACGCTCGCGCATCCTTACTGGGAGCACCACTACACCTTGCAAGCCGCCCGCACGGATAAACCCCGCGCATTGATCGGGCGGAGCCGCGTCACGGAGCTGCTGGCAAATCAGATTTACCCGATGCTGATCCCGGCCAACGCCGGGCTCTGGGAAATTTACCAGGACATGCCCGCAACCCTCGACAACGTGAAGTTGAGACGCGCCACGGCCCGCCTCTTCGGGGAGCACCCGCACCGAGCTGAGTTCACCCGCAAAGTCTTCCAGCAACAGGGGCTGCTCCAGATTTACCGGGACTTTTGTCTCGAGGACGCCTCCGGCTGCCGGGAGTGCCCCTTTCCGGAACAACTGCGGCAGTGGGAGTGACGGATTGCGCATCGGCACAGTACCGGCACGCCGGCGCCTCCCGTCACCGGTTGATCTCCTCCAGTTTGCTTGTGTCTGAGCAGTGCTTTCTTGGAGCGCTGGGAATTCTGTTAGGACAATCAGCTCTCGCGTCGAGCACAACCCTGCTTACTCTTCGCCATCGCCGGCCATTTGTTGCTGCACCGCAGCTTCGATCTCCCGGTAAAGCTTTTCATCCGCCTTGAGCGCGTCCTTAGCGGCGTCGCGGCCCTGCGCCACCTGGGTGCCGGCGTAACTGATCCAGGATCCCCGCTTCTGGAGGATATCGTAATCCAGGGCCAGATCCAGAAGCGATCCCACCGCGGAGATTCCCTCGTTATACATGATGTCGAACTCCGCCTCGCCAAAGGGCGGCGCAACCTTGTTCTTGACCACCTTGAGCTTGGTGCGGTTCCCGGAAATAGTGCCGTCGGTGCTCTTGATGCTGCCAATGCGGCGGATGTCGACACGGACACTGCTGTAGAATTTCAATGCCCGGCCCCCGGGAGTGGTCTCCGGATTGCCGAACATGACTCCGATTTTCTCGCGAATCTGGTTCGTGAAAATACAACATGTGCGCGCCTTGGCGATGAGTGCCGTCAGCTTGCGCAGCGCCGCGCTCATGAGGCGCGCCTGGGCGCCCACAGTGGCATCACCGATCTCACCCTCCAGTTCCTGGCGTGTCACCAGCGCCGCCACCGAGTCCAGGACAATGACGTCCAGCGCATTGGACCGCACCAGGGTCTCCACGATGCGAAGCGCTTCCTCCCCGCTGCTCGGCTGCGACACCAGGAGATCGTCCAGGTTCACCCCGAGACGGCGGGAATACTCCGGATCCAGGGCGTGCTCCACGTCGACAAAGGCCGCCAGGCCGCCAGTCTTTTGCGCTTGGGCGATCGCGGTGAGTGTCAGGGTCGTCTTCCCGGAAGATTCCGGGCCGTAAATCTCCACGACGCGGCCCCGGGGGAATCCGCCGACGCCGAGGGCCCGGTCGATGAGCAGATTGCCCGTCGGAATCACGTCCACGTCGGACCGATGGGCATCTCCCAGACGCATGATGGCGCCTTCGCCGTAATCTTTTTGAATCTGCGTTATGGCGAGATCCAGGTTCTTGGCCCGGGCCTGCGCCACTTTGTTGTCGGCCGGCTTCTGCGCCGGGGGTTTGGCCGGCGCCGGCGTTTTCGCCTGGGGTTGGGCCCGTGGTCCGGCCTGTGGGTTTGCCTGCGCCGGGGCCTCCGGAGTCTTGGTGGGCTTGGGAGCAGCCTCGGGAGCGGGCGCAGCCGCGGCGGGCGCGGATGCAGGTTGGTTTACTGTCTTGGTTGCCATATCGGGATTTCCTCCAGGTCTTGCGAATTCCTGAGGAGACCGTTTCCTCGGTCCTCAGGAGTCCGTTGGTTCAGGTCAATTGGTTGTCAGTTTGAGTATCGCGCCGGGTCCGGCGGTGAGGACTAATCTAGTGAACACTGTTCAAATGTCCAGCAGAAATAATGCTCCCGTCTCACCCGGGGCTCCCTCACCCTAGAAACTGCCGGGCGAAGCGGCGATCAAAAAATAGGCCCAGCCGGCCCGACCGACCCCGAAATTCCCGGTGCACCCCTCCGAAATCGGCAGGACTGCGACATTGCCGAAACCCTGGTCAGGTGGGCATCTCGAGATACTGGTTCATGGTATCGAAATACCCCATCCCCATGCTCAGAATCTGCCAGACCACGAACATAACCACCCCCAGGTAAAGAATTTTCACCACCCAGGTCCCCGCCCGGTCCAGTGCGTCGAGCGACGACTCACGGTAATGACGCCCCCACCGCGCGAGATCATCATCGAGAGTTCCCGTCTCCTCGGCGGTGGCCATGGATCGCTTGAACTCCTCCGGGAAAGCCGCGCCACGCCCTACGCCGGGCCTCAGCGCCCCCGCCAGGGAGTCGCCCGCCTCGATTCCGTCGGCCGCCGAGTGGGATCGCGCCCGCGTCATCGCGCTCTGTGAAGCTTCCCCGGCGGCGCGCAGACCTTGAGAAACCGGGAACGCCGCCAGCAGGTAAATGTGAAAGACGTTGCAAAAACGGTGGAGGGATAATTGTCGGCGCGCCACGCCGAGCAGGGGCAGCCTGCGCAAGAAGGCATCGATTCCGGGGCTGACCCGTGCGCGCCGGTTTAACCACCTGGCGGCCAGCAGGATAACCCCCGCGCAGAGGTATAGCACCGTCAACCCGGCCAAGGTGCCGCGGACGAACACGGCAGGTTCCCCGTCCACGATGGCCCGGGGAATCGCCGGGAGGATCACCGCCAGATGGAGCAGGATCAGCGGATAAATCAACTGGACCCGGACACGATTGCGCGTCCGCTCGAGCACTTCGTAATACTCGCTGAGATGATCGTAACTCTGCTCGAGTTTTCCCCCTTTTTCTCCAGCTTCAACCAGTGCCACTTCCAGGGGCGAGATCCCAAGGTCCGAGCCGAATCCGCGCACGGATTCGGCCACTCCCATTCCTCCTGCCAGGCCGCCGGCGAGGGAGTCGAGGTATCGTTTCTGCGGGGCGGGAGGATTCTGCGCGAGGATGGTTTCGGCAGCGCGATCCAGCCCGAATCCCGCGCGCAACATCTTTGCCAGCTCCGCGTAAAGTAAGTGCCGCTGGTGATAGGAAAATCGCATGGGGAGGCGCACTCCGGGGTTGCTCGCGCAGCTGCCCCCTTCGCTCTGGGGAGTTTACAGATAGAGCGCCGCGTGATTCCCTGTCGCTGTTGTGGGCAAGCCTGACTCAAAAGCCCAACTCGGTAAAGACGCGCATTTCATGGCCCTCGCCCTCGAAGAGGGGCGGCGCGGCCTTGGATTGACGAGCCCAAATCCGCCCGTCGGCGCCGTAATCGTAAAGGCGGGCAAGGTGCTGGCTACCGGGTATCACCGGCGGGCCGGATCCCCGCACGCCGAAATCGAAGCCATCGGCAGGCTCCGCCGAAAGGCGGGCTCCGCCCGCACCGCGGCTGCCCGTCTGCGCGGCGCGACCATGTATATCACCCTTGAGCCCTGTTCCACCGTGGGCCGCACGCCACCCTGCACCGACGCCCTGGCGGAGGCCGGCTTTTCCCGGGTCGTCTTCGGAACCCGCGACCCCAATCCAGGCCACGCCGGGAGGGCCACCCGCATTCTGCGCGCCCGGGGAATCGAGGTGGTTCCCGGAGTGCTCGAGGCCGAGTGCCGACACCTCATCCGCATGTTCCGCAAATTTGTCCTCACCGGCACTCCCTACGTCATCGCCAAGAGCGCGCTGACCCTGGACGGCCGCATCACGCGCTCCCCAGGCGAGGATCGCTGGATCACCGGGCCCGAAGCGCGACGGGACGTGCAGGCACTCCGAGCCCAGGTCGACGCCATTCTCATCGGAGGCGAAACGCTGCGGGCGGATAATCCGCGTCTCACCTTGCGGGGAGAGTTCGCGCGCCGGGGGCGCCGACAGCCGTGGCGAGTCGTGGTCAGCCGAGAGGGGAGGCTGCCGCGATCGGCCCGACTCTTCACCGATCGTCATCGAGACCGGACCCTGATTTTTCGCAGGAAATCCCTGGAAGAGGTGCTCCACGAACTGGGACAACGCGAAATCACCTCGGTGCTTTTTGAGACCGGGGGCACGCTTCTTGGCGAGGCCTTCCGGCGGCGCCTCGTGGACGAGGTCTGCTTTTACCTGGCCCCCTGCATCGGCGGTGGCAAGGTGCGTGCGGTCGCCGGGGACGGCTTTTCCTGCCGACTTCGCGATCGGAGTATTTCCACGGTGGGTAACGATCTCAAGGTTACCGGAATTCCGGTATACACTAACATACCCAAAAAAGAGGCGCGCGCATGAAAGGTCGAAGAGCGATCTTCTTTGATCGGGACGGGGTGGTCAATCGTTCCCCGGGCGAAGGCTACGTCCTTTCGTGGGATCAATTTCACTTCATTCCCGGGATCATCGACGTCCTTCGCGCGGTCGCCGATCGCAAGGTGCCCGCGATTCTGGTCACCAGCCAGAAGTCTGTCGGGAAAGGTCTTTTGCCGAGAGAAGAGCTGGATGCCATCCATGAGCGCATGCAGGCAGAGCTGCGCAAAGAAGGGGTCGAGTTCCTCGACATTCTGGTTTTTACGGATACCGGGGAGGATCCGCTCTGGGCCAAGCCGGGTCCGGGGATGCTGCTGGAGGCAAAGCGCCGTCATCAGATCGACTTGGGGAAATCCATCGTGGTTGGGGACCAGGACCGGGATATCACTATGGGCAAGAACGCGGGGATCGGCCTCACGATCCGCTTTCTGAGTCAAAAGGCCGTCGAGGTCGAAGCGGATTACCTCGTGGACAACGCGCTGGAGCTGAAGGAGTTGATTGAGTCTCAGCTGGATTCCGACACCACCCCGTGAGCCGGGCTGAGCCCGGCACAGGATCCCGGGCGGGAGCTCGTCCTAACGGAGGAGATGGGCAAAAGTCTAGCCACTAAGATAAGTCAAAACACACTAACACACCCAAAAACTAACAGATAATCGCATCCAGTGCGCTCGGGACCAGACTCGGCTCGATCCTTTCGGACAAAAACCCGATCTCCACATGCCGCAGCCCGATCGCGGGCGCGCGAAAAAAGAGGAACCGTGCCATCCCAGGCAAATGGAAGCCCGTGCCAGGGGCGCCATGAACCGGGGACCGGGCCTATCCAAGCGGTCGACCGCGCTTTGGCAGGCACGATCTAGGCGCCGCCCGCCGGCTCGGACGCGGCGACGGCCGCCGCGGCTTTTGCCGGTCCCGGGCGCTGGATCCACACGGCGAGCAGCGAGAGATCCGCCGGCGTCACACCGCTGATCCGTCCGGCCTGTCCCAGCGTCTGGGGTTGAATCTCGGCGAGCCGCAGCGCTGCCTCTCGCTTCAAACCGGGAATCTCCTCGTAACCGACCCACGGGGGAATCGGCTTGTCCTCCATGCGGGCGGTCCGCTCGACCATCTCCATTTGGCGCTTGAGATAGCCCGCGTATTTGAAATCGGTTTCCACCTGCTCCCAGACCCAGTCCGGAAAACGCTGCCGGATATCCTCCGGCAGCTGGCCGTAGGCCGACTCCGGGCGCCGGAACCACTTCTCCAGCGCGATCCCTTCGACGCGCGCCTTCCGGGAGAAGGCTGAGGCCTTCTGCACCGCTTCCTGTTTCCGGCGGACCCGCTCTCCCCGGACTCGGTCCACCAGACCTCTTTGATAGGCTCCGGGAGTTAACCGCAGATCGGCATTGTCCTGCCGCAAGAGGAGGCGAAATTCCGCGCGGCTCGTGAACATGCGGTAGGGTTCGCTGACTCCCTTGGTGACGAGGTCGTCGATCATGACCCCCAGGTAAGCTTCTTCTCGCCCGAGGGTGAAGGCGGGCTCCCCCCGCAGCTTGAGGGCGGCATTGAGCCCCGCGACCAGGCCCTGCCCGGCCGCCTCCTCGTATCCCGAAGTCCCATTGATCTGTCCCGCGAAATAGAGACCCTCGACGCGCTTGGTCTCCAGGGTCCGCTGCAGCTGGGTGGGGGGACAGTAATCGTATTCCACCGCGTACCCCGGCCGGATGATCTCCGCACCCTCCAACCCCGGAATCGTCCGAATGAAGGCGTACTGGACCTCGAAAGGCATGCTGGTCGAGACCCCGTTGACGTAGACTTCCCGGGTGTGCCGCCCCTCGGGTTCCAGGAAGATCTGGTGGCGATCCCGGTCCGGGAACTTGACCACCTTATCCTCGATCGAGGGGCAATAGCGGGGCCCAATCCCCTCGATTTTTCCCGCAAACATCGGCGAGCGATGGAGGTTCGCCCGCAGGATCTCGTGGGTTTCCGGCAGGGTAGAGGTCATGAAACAGGGCTGCTGTTCCACGTGGAACGCGCCTGCCTGCCATCGATTGAGCGTGAAGAGTTCGTTGGCATCCCCTGCCAGCTCCTCCTCCAGAAAGCTGAACCGCGGCGGAGGGTCATCCCCGTCCTGGCGCTCGCAGCGAGACCAATCGATGGATCGGCCATTGAGCCGGCACGGGGTGCCGGTCTTGAAACGCCCCACCTCGAACCCCAGCCCCACGAGATAATCGCTGAGCGTGGAGGGGGAATCCCCCATTCGGCCGCCCCTCTGATTCTCCTCTCCGACGTGCAGAAGTCCCCGCATGAAAGTCCCCGTGGTGATAATGACCGCCTCCGCCCGCAGCACCATGCCGAGGTTGGTCCTGACCCCGCGGATCCGCTCTCCCTCCACGAGCAGCTCACTGACAGTTCCCTGGTGGAGGTCGAGCCCGTCCTGCGATTCCACCACCGCCTTCATCCGGAACTGGTAGGCCTTTTTGTCACATTGAGCCCGCGGGGCCCGTACGCTGGGGCCTTTGCCCCGATTGAGCAGTCGAAACTGGATCCCGGTGGCGTCGGTGTTGACGCCCATGATCCCCCCGAGGGCATCGATCTCGCGGACCATGTGCCCCTTGGCGAGGCCCCCGATGGCCGGGTTACAGGACATCTGGGCGACCGTATCCAGGTTCTGGGTCAGGATGGCGGTGCGACAGCCCAGCCGGGCGGAGGCAAGCGCCGCTTCCGTGCCGGCGTGTCCCGCCCCCACGACCACCACGTCGTACTCTGTCGGATAGGTGAACATTGCTTTGAAGGGGGGGCAAGCCGAGGTCCTGGCGCGCCCGGGAGCCGACTCTAAACTGGGATCGCCGGGCCGGCAAGCGAGTGCAGCATGCCAGGCGGGGTGCTGGCCGCGTTCCACGTGGAACAGTCTCCCCGCCCCTTCTCCTTCCCGCGTCCTAACGCGAATCCTGTAAATCAAGAATCCCGGTCCGAGCGCGCGGCAACAACTCCTCGACCGTGCTCTCGAAAACATCGCCCCCCAACGTCGCCGCCACCAGGGCATAGTCCCCGAATTCGGCCATTACCTGACGACAGGCCCCGCAGGGACTGATCGGTTCCCGGCTGTCGGCGACCACCGCGAGGGCCTGAAATTTCCGTTGCCCCGTCGCCACCGCGCTTGCAAGCGCGTTTCGCTCCGCGCACAGAGTCAGCCCGAAGGACAGGTTCTCGACGTTGCACCCGGTGAAAACTTCGCCGTCATCGCTGAGCACCGCCGCGCCCACGGCGAATTTGGAATAGGGGGCATAGGCCCGTTTGCGCGCCTCCAGCGCCGCGGCAATCAATGTTTCAAATTCCGTTTTCATTCATCCATTTGATATGCTTTACTGGCCCGCTCTCCCGCTGGCACCTCTCCACCACCGCGCTCACGCTATCGCATTTCATGACCTCCAATAAACCCAATTATCCCGGGGTACTCATCGCTGTCGAAGGCCTCGATGGCTCCGGAAAATCCACCCAGCTTTACCTCGTAAAACGCTGGCTCCAGTCGCTCAAACTGAAGGTCTTTTTCACCGAGTGGAATTCCTCGGCGCTCGTCAAAGCGGCCACCTCCCGCGGCAAGCGCAATCACCTGCTGACCCCCACCACCTTTTCCCTGATTCACGCCACCGATTTTGCCGACCGCTATGAGCGGCAAATCTATCCTCTCCTGCGCGCCGGATACATTGTCTTGGCCGACCGCTATATCTTCACCGCTCTCGCGCGCGACGGAGCCCGCGGGGTCGAACACGAATGGGTCTCCAAGGTCTACGATTACGCGGTGAGACCCGATATCAGCTTTTACTTCCGCGTCCCCCTGGAGGTCTCTCTGCACCGCATTCTCTCCGGCCGCCCCCAGCTCGGTTACTTCGAGGCGGGGCTCGATATGGGCTGGTCGCTGGATCCCTACGAGAGCTTTCGCATCTTCCAAGGCAAGGTCTTCGAGAATTACGAGAGCATGATGAAGCCTTACAATTTCCAAGTCATCGATGCCACCAAGCAGATCCAGGAAATGCAGCAGGACGTCCGCCGCATTATCGAGGACACCATCGACCTCTCGGAATACCGTTTCCCTTACTTCCCGCGCATCCCTCAGGAATTCATCCCGGAATTACAGGCGGCCCCCATCGAATCTGCCTGAAGCCCCGCGCCCGCTCCGCCGCCACCCGACCCTATGAACAAGGAAGCCACCGCTTTTGGAAAAACGCTCCCGGAGATCCCGGAAGATCCCCTCACCGGGAGGCTCTTCGCCGTGGAGGGCGCCGACGGTTCGGGCCGTTCGACCCAGATCACCCTGCTAAAACGCTGGCTCGAGAGCAAGGGGTTCGCCGTCGCGATTATGGGGATCAAGCGCTCGAACCTCGTCAGCGAGCAGTTGGAGAAAGCCAAGCAAGGCAACATCCTCAACAGCCGCACCATGAGCCTGTTTTACGCCACGGACTTTTTCGATCAGCTGGTCCACCAGATCATCCCCGCCCTCGTGGCCGGCCAGGTCGTGCTTGCCGACCGCTACATTTACACCCTGATGGCGCGCGACCTCGTGCGCGGCGCGGATCAAGCGTGGCTGGAAAACCTTTACAGCCCCGCGCTCCTCCCCGACGCGGTCTTTTATTTCAAGACCAGCGCCGATCAATTGATCACCCGGAACTTCCAGAAAAACGCGACCCTCGATTACTGGGAATCGGGCATGGATATGGGGCTCTCGGACGACATGTTTGACAGCTTCATGAAATACCAGGAGATGATGGAGAAGCAGTTCGAAGAAATGGCCCAGGATTATTCCTTCGATATCATCGATGCCAACCGCCCGGTTTTTTCCATTCAGAAAGCCCTGCGCAAGAGTCTCAAGAAGCTCATCGATTTCTGATCGCGGGCGCCCTAACATTGTTCTAACCCGGGCTCCTGGGGCGCCCGCCGCGCCCTCCGGATTCCTGCTTTGATTTTGCCTCAAAGCCGTTAGATTGAAGCCGATGTTCGCAGTCTTACTGTTAATTGGCGCGGTCGTGCTCTTCCGGCTGCTGCCCACCGGCTGGGAGAATTTCTCTCCCATCTCCGCTCTCGTCCTCTGCAGCGCCGCCTATCTGCCCCGCCGCTGGGCCGCCATCGTCCCCCTGGGCGCGCTCCTGGTATCCGACATCCTCTTGAACCTCTTCCGCCATCACGTCCCCGTCTTCAATCCTCACACCGCCGCCGTCCTCCTCGCCTTCCTCGCCGTCTTCGCCTTGGGATGGTCGCTCCGGCCCAATCCCCGCTGGTGGACCTTGTTCGCTGCCACCATCGGCGGCGCCCTCGCTTTTTATCTCATCACCAACACCGCCGCCTGGCTCCTCTCTCCCGCTTACGCAAAATCCCTTCAGGGCTGGCTGCAATGTGTCACCGTGGGCACCCCCGGCTTTCCCCCCACCTGGGTCTTCTTCCGCAACAGCCTCGCCGGGGATCTCTTCTTTACCGGCCTCTTTCTCCTCGTCTACGTCCTCCCCGTGCGCGCCGGCCGAGGCACGCAATCCGCCGCCGCAACTCTCCAATCTTGAACCATCGCGACGCGGACCCTCCGCTCCCTTCCCCTCAGGGCCTGGCCGGGGCCCTCTCTTTTCGCCTTTTCTTCCGTCCTTTGAATTCGTAGCACGTAATCTGCTTCCAGACTGAATCCGACCTATGTCCACCCGCGCCGAATCACCCCCCAGCACCCCCACCCAGGCCGCCGAGGCCGAGCTCAAGATCCTGCGCTCCATGCTCGAAATGCGCGCCTTCGAAGAGCGCGCGGCCCAGCAATACCAGATGGGCAAAATCGGGGGCTTCTGCCACCTCTACATCGGCCAGGAAGCCGTCGTCGCCGGCTCCTTCGCCGCGGTCCGCGACGACGACTATGTCATCACTGCTTACCGCGACCACGCCCACGCCCTGGGGCGCGGCACCAGCATGAACGCCTGCATGGCGGAACTCTTCGGGAAAGCCACGGGCTGCTCCAAAGGCCTGGGCGGATCGATGCATTTCTTTGATAAAGAACGCTTCATGTTCGGCGGACACGCCATCGTGGCCGCCCACATCCCCCTCGGGATCGGCCTGGCGTTCGCCGCCAAGTATCGCGGCGAAGACCGCGTTGCGCTCTGCTATTTCGGGGATGGCGCCATCCACCAGGGCGCTTACCACGAAGCCTTCAACCTGGCCAGCCTCTGGCAGCTTCCGGTCCTCTTCATCTGCGAAAACAACGGATACGCCATGGGCACCGCCGTGCACCGTTCCACGGCCCTGGAAGAACTCCACCACCGCGGGCGCGGTTATGATATGTCCCACTCCGCCGTCGATGGGATGGATGTTAGGGCGGTGCGCGATCAAGTGCGCAATGTTGTCGAAGATATCCGCGCGAATTCCCACCCGCATTTTCTCGAGGCCCGCACTTACCGTTATCGCGGCCACTCCATGTCCGATCCCGCGACCTATCGCACCAAGCAGGAAGTGGACACCAAGAAGGAACAAGACCCGATCACAACTTTCCGGGATCAGCTGATATCCGAGGGTCTCCTCAGCGACGAGCAATTCACGCAGGCCCAGAAAGCCGCCCGACAGGAGGCCGCCGAGAGCGTCACTTTCGCCGACCAGAGCCCCGATCCGCCTCTCTCCGAGCTCCACGACTACACCTACGCCCGGCCAGAGCACGAGTAGTTGCCGCTTCACTCTTAACAGCTTACGCCGAATCCACCACCGTGCGCACCCTCACTTACAGAGAAGCCGTCCGCGAAGCTCTCATTGAAGAAATGGAGCGCGATGAGCGCGTCTTCCTCATGGGTGAGGAGGTCGCGGAATATGACGGCGCTTACAAGATCAGCCAGGGCATGCTCGATAAGTTCGGCCCCAGGCGCGTCATCGATACTCCCATCAGCGAGTGCGGGTTCGCCGGATTGGGCGTGGGCGCCGCCATGGCGGGCCTCCGGCCGGTGGTGGAGTTCATGACCTTCAGTTTCTCCCTGGTGGCGTTCGACCAGATCGTCAACAATGCCCCTAACATGCTTACCATGTCGGGCGGGCAGTTCCACGTCCCCATGGTCTTCCGCGGTCCCAACGGTCCCGTCCATGCGTTGGGCGCGACCCATTCCCACGCCACTGAACCTTTTTACGCCAACGTCCCGGGCCTCAAAGTCTGCGCCCCCGGCACCGTGCGTGACGCCAAGGGGCTCCTCAAGACCGCGATCCGGGACGACAATCCCGTCATCGTCCTCGAGAGCGAGGCGCTCTACAATACCTCCGGCGAAATCGAGGACGCCGATACCGATCTCACCGTGCCCCTCGGCGAGGCCGCTGTCCTCCGGGAGGGAGACGATGTCACCCTGGTGACTTACTCCCAAACCATCCCCCTGGTCCTGGAGACGGCCGATAAGATCAAGGCCGAACTGGGGGTCAGCCCCGAAGTGATCGACCTCCGCTCCATCCGGCCTCTCGACGCGGACACCGTCTGCAAATCCATCGCCAAGACCAACCGGCTCGTCATCGTGGAACAGAACCGGCCCTTCTGTGGCATTGGCGCCCAGCTCACTTACGCCGTGCAGCGCGACGCTTTCGACGAACTCGATGCGCCCGTGACCCGCGTCGCCCAGCAGGACGTCCCCATGCCCTACAACGAAAAACTGGAAGACGCCGTCTTGCCCAGCGAGCAGCGCATCCTCGACGCCGTCAAGGAGGTCTGCTACCTCTGAAGACAGTGCCTCTCCTCGCGTGCTCATTCTTTAATTCTTCATCTTCCATCTTTCATCACCTCTACCCATGCCCTACGTCCAAATGCCAAAGTTGAGCGACACCATGACCGAGGGCACCCTCGTCAAATGGCTCAAACAAGAGGGCGACAAAGTCGAGATCTCCGAGGTCCTCGCCGAGGTGGAGACCGACAAGGCGACCATGGAGATGGAAGCTTTCGACGAGGGCACCCTTAAGATCTACACTCCGCAAGGCGGGACCGTTCCCGTGGGCACTGCCATCGCGTTCATCGCCGGGGACGGCGAAGAAGCCCCCGCCGCTCCCGAGGCATCGCCGCCCCAGCCCGCACCGACCGCGGCGACCCCGTCCCCGGAGCCCGCGCCCCAGGAATCGCCCTTCACCCCGGCCGAACCCGCCGCAGCCACCACGCCTCCGCCCCTGCCTGCGGCCCCAACTCCTTCTGTACCAACGTCTTCCGGAGGCCCCCTCCGCGCCAGCCCGGTGGCCCTCAAGCTGGCGGCTGCACAGGGAGTCGACCTCAGCGCCATCGCCGGTTCAGGTCCCGGCGGCCGCATCGTCAAGAACGACGTCCTCGCTTACCTCGCCGGCGGCGCCGCACCCGCCCCCGTGGCGGCTCCTGCACAAGCACCGGCGACACAGGCCACGCCGGCACCGGCACCCGTGCAGCCAGCGCCGCGGACGATTCCAGCTCCGCGCCAGCCGGCGTCCTCGGGGGACCAGCGCATTCCCCTCACCGGGATGCGCGCCACCGTCGCGGAACGCCTCCTCGCCAGCAAGACCCAGATTCCGCATTTTTACCTGCATCTTGAAATCGACGCCGCGCCCCTCATGACGCTGCGCAAACAATTGAATACACCCGCGGAAGCCGACGAGACGGGCAACACTAACAAATACACCGTCAACGATTTCGTTCTCAAAGCGGCGGTCGCCGCCGCGGTGGCGGTGCCCGAAGCCAACGCCTCGTTCGAAGGCGACGCCATCGTCCGCTACGCTTCCGTCAACCTCAGCGTGGCGATCGCGCTGGAGGAGGGACTCGTGACTCCCGTCATTCGCGATGCCCAGAACCTCAACCTCTTACAGATCAGCCAGCAGGTGAAGGATCTAGCGGCCAAAGCCCGCAACAAGCGTCTTTCTCCGGACACTTTCTCCGGCGGGACGCTCACCACCTCCAACCTCGGCGCCTACGGCATCGAGTCCTTCGACGCCATCATCAACCCTCCGCAGGCGGCCATTCTTTCCATCGGCGCCATCGTCAAAAAACCCGTGCTCTCCGCAGACGGTAATGTGGTTCCCGGCCTGCGCATGGACATCGGCATGAGCTGCGATCACCGCGTCATCGACGGCGCCATCGGCGCGCGCTACCTCTCCGAACTCAAAAAAATCCTCGAAGCGCCCGCCATGATGCTAGTGTGATTGTTAGAATGAAGTGCATAGCTAATAGGAGATGCCCGACTACATCCCGACACTTCGAGGGAGTTCCCCGGCCTGACACTACTTACTACTTACTATTCACTATTCACTGTTAGCCAGGAACCACCCATGCCCTACGACCTCATTGTAATCGGCGGCGGACCGGCCGGATATGTCGGCGCGATCCGGGCGGCGCAGCTCGGGAAAAAGGTCGCCTGCGTGGAAATGGATCGCGCCGGCGGAACCTGCCTCAACTGGGGCTGCATCCCCACCAAGGCGCTCCTCAAGAACGCCGGGCATTACCGTTTTCTCCGCGACCAGGCGGCTGCGTTCGGCTTCTCCTTCGATAATCTGAGCTACGACTGGTCAAAGGTTATAAAGCGCAGTCGCAAGGTCTCCGACCGCCTCGCCAGCGGCGTCGAATTTCTCTTCAAGAAGAACAAGATCGATTATATCCGGGGAAAAGGAACTCTCTTAGGGGGCGGCAAGGTCGGAGTCGAAGGGAATGACGGCGCCGACGCGGTGCACGAGGCCTCCGCCATCCTCGTCGCCACCGGCTGCACCGCCCGCGAGCTGCCTTTTCTTCCTTTCGACGGGACCAAGGTGATCTCTTCGAGGGAAGCCATGGTCCTGGAGAAACAACCCTCCAGCATGGTCGTCATCGGGGCGGGCGCGATCGGCGCCGAGTTCGCCGATTTTTATCATACCTTCGGGACCCAGGTCACCGTGATCGAGATGCTCGACCGCCTCCTTCCCGTGGAGGACACCGAGATTTCGCAAGCCCTGGCCACATCATTCCAGAAACGGGGCATGCAGCTTCTCACGGGCCATCAAACGACCGCCGCCGATGTCTCAGGCGACTCCGTCAAGCTGACCGTGGAACCCGCGGCCGGCGGCCCCCCCCAAACCGTGGAAGCGGATGTCTGCCTGGTGGCGGTGGGCGTCCAGCCGATTCTCCCCGGGGGCTCCGAAAATCTGGCCCTCACCGACAGGGGGTACCTCCAGATCGATGCCCGCTACCAGACCAGCCTGCCCGGCGTCTACGCGGCGGGCGACATCATCGGCCCGCCCTGGCTGGCGCACGTCGCCAGTTTCGAGGCCATTCACTGCATCGATGGTCTCTACGTGGAAGGCCACACCCCGAAAAAGATCGAGTTCTTCCCCGGCTGCACCTATTGCCATCCCGAAGTCGCCAGCGTTGGTCTCACCGAACAAGCCTGCAAAGAACAAGGGCTCGATTACACCGTCGGCAAATTTCCGTTCCAGGCGAGCGGCCGCGCGCTCGCCGCCGGTGAACCGGAGGGCTTCGTCAAACTCATCTACGGAAAAGAATTCGGACAGCTGCTCGGCGCGCACATCATCGGGGGCGAAGCGACAGAACTCATCGCCGAGATGGGGCTGGCCATCACCATGGAAGCCACCCACGAGGAACTGGAGAACACGATCCACGCCCATCCCACCCTCAGCGAGGCGATCCACGAAGCCAGCACCGCCGCCTTCGGCGAAGCGATTCATCTTTAGCAAGCAGCTGTCCCGATTTATCGGGACCGCAGTTCGGTCTCAATTCTGCGGCTGGAAGCCGCAGCTACTTTCCTTTCTCGGCAGAAAACTCTCCCGCCACCTGAATAATCCCCGGGGGGCGCCGTCAAATGGGATAGATAGACGCCACCGGTGTGGCGCAGGGCCAATCGCCCTTTATATAGCCACTATAACCGGAACCTTGTTCCACAACCGGACCGATTCCATGAAGAAACTACTCATCACACTATCAATTGTCGCCACAGCGATTCTCGGCGTGGCCGCCACGGCCGATGCCGGGCACACGAGATACATCTGCGGGTACGACGCCTGCGGCCGTCCGATATACGCTTACCGCTCGACGCCCAGCTACAGCTACCATCACGGCAGTTCCCGCGGGTATTCCCACCGGAGTTCCCACAGCTATTCCCACGGCCGATCCTATTATACGCCGCGGCACAGCTACAGTTACAGCCGCAGCTATCACCGGCCTTCGTACTCGCGCTCCTACAGGGGTTATTCCTATTGCCGCTGACATTCGTCGGCCAACGAACTGTGGAGAGGAGCCGGGGGGCTCCTCTCCCCACGCGGCGGCGAAACCAAGCGGAGTCCGCCCCCGCATTCATCCTTGCCCCGCCGGGCGCTTCCCTCTTGATCCCCTCTCCCGTTGGGAGAGGGTTAGGGTGAGGGGAATCCGCCTTCTGGGTTAGCCTTCCCCCCCTCACTCACGCTACTCGCCCGCGAATTCGCGATAACGCGCCACCACCTGCGCCTCTTTTGCGT
>JAHEJT010000192.1 GCA_024638765.1 Verrucomicrobiales bacterium | reverse complement strand
CGAGCGAATTCAATTTCGCGTCACTGCCCTGGGCGCGGAGCGAGACACCGACGCTGTCTTCGCGGCCCGGATAGACCCGCAAGGCGAGACACTGTTTTCCGTTCACGAAGACCTCGACGACGCTCTTGTCGATGAAAACACGGAGCCGCAGCGGCTCGTTTGCAGCCATGGCAAACTGCGCTGTCTCCGGCGGCCGCGACATGGCGCGCGGGAGGGTCGAGGACCGGGTGTTGTCGAGTGAGATCACGCTCTTCGGCGGGTTCTTCCGGTTCTCGCGGTCGCGGTAACCGCGCCCCTTGAGAAAGGTGATCCGCGTCACTTCCTCTGCGTTCTTCGAACGCAACACACTCAGTTCCACCATCGGCGCGCGCATGGGATCGATCTCGGCGACAAGTTCCATCGCGTTGCCGCGGACCCCATCCAGGACAACCTCCTCGTTGGCGGGAAGGATCATGCCGTCGACATGGGTGTGCGCGCCTCGCAGCGACTCGATATTCCCCGCGGGCTCGATGCCCAGTTGATTTTTACCGGTCAAAGTCAATCGCCACGGCAGCGTCATGATCTGGTTCCAGCCTTCGTGCGAGTAACCGGGGTTCATGTTGAAGATGGTAATGACACCGCCCTCGCCATCGGGAACTGCCGACGGCGCGTGGACGCCGCCCGGTCCGCTGGGTCCGAAATTAAAATCGCTGCCGTGAGTCACGACGAACTTGTCGCGCTCCCTATCGTAATCGCCGAGCATGTACTTGCCGCCGCTGGTGTGGCTGTAATGGATGAGAATGTGGCGGTCGCCGATCGGCCAGAAGTAGGGGCAGGCCCCGTCGTCGCCGACGATGCCGTAGCGATCGTCTTCCAGGAAGGGATGCAAATATTCCCAGTTTGCGAGATTTTTCGAGCGATGCAGGAACTCCGCCCGCACCGGTTTGCCGCCGGGTCCATCGGGCAGCGTGCCTGCCGTCAGCGCGTAATAGTGATCGCCCTTCTTCCAGATACAGGGATCGAAGATGTTGTAGGGCAGGGGAGGGTCCCCCGGTTTGGAATGGGGGATGACCGCTTTCCCGGTGACCTTATCCCAGTTGAGCAGGAGCGGGTCGTCCGACACCGCGACCATGCTCCCGACCGTGGTGCCGTGGTACATGGCAATGACGCGATCGTCTTCGACCAGGGCGGAGCCGGAAAAACAGGCCCGTTCCGGATCCGGGTAGATCGCGTAAGGAAGATCGCGCCAGTGGATGAGATCGTCGCTGATCGCGTGTCCCCAGTGCTGGCGGGGATCTTCCGGCGGATAACCCTGGTAAAAGAGGTGCCAGCGCCCCTGCCAGAAGCAGAGTCCGTTGGGATCGTTGAGCCGGTTCTCCGGACTGACAAAGTGGTAGTTTGGATGGTGCGGATCTTTAATGAGTTCCTTGCGCGAATCGCGAAAGCGTTTCAGGAGCGGGTTTTTCGCCAGCTGTCTTTCCTGTTCCTCGAGGGTGTCCGCAAACGTGTACTTGGGCACCTTGGAGGCGTTGCTGACCGGCGGCCTGGGCTCAGCCGCCTTCGCCTTCGCGAGCGCGAGACTCGATCTCATGGCGCGGTTGCTCTGCAAGATATGATCCAAGTTGATGTGGCCCCATCCCCCGCTGTGGGCATCCACGATCTCGAGGCGGGCCTTCTTGCCTTTGAACTCGGAAATATCCCAGGACTGCCAGTCCATCACTTCGCGCCCATTCCTGTCCTTGAGGGCGGGACCGATCGCCGTGCGCACTGGTTTCGGGTTTCCATCGACGACGAGGTTGATACAGGTCCGGCCGGCATGGTTCCCGGCGCCAATGAGGAAATTGAGGTGCTTTCGCTCGATGGTGAAAGGCGGCGAGGTCAATTTGCCCGTGGGCCCGTCGCTGCCGCCGAGATAGGTATTGATGAGGCCTTTTCCGAGGTTACCGGTAACCTTGTTACGCGGTGTTACGTTGGCGGTCGCGGGGCGCTCACCGAAGGCCTCGCCCTCAACTTTCCAGTCACCATAATCTTTACCTTCGAAGTCGGCGATGAGAAGGTCATCGGACGCGGGATTATAAGGCGCGGGCGTGACGTCGACCCGTGCGGGCTTTTTGCCCGCAGGTTTCCGTTTTGCGCCGGAGCCGGGTGTCGCCTTCGCATCCGGATCGCGCAGGTGTCCTGCGGGTTGTCCGGGCGCTTCCTTCCTGGGAACCCACTTCCGGTGCTCGGCGATCACTTCCGCGTATTCGCGATCGGAAGCCAGGTTGGTGTGATCCCAGGGATCCTTCTTTTGATCGTAAAGTTCCTCGGCCCCGTCGCTGTATTGAATGTAACGCCATCTATCCGAGCGGATCGCGTGATTGCCGGGACCCTCGGTCATGAGAGCGGGGCGTCTCCAGTCTCGGTTCGGATTCTTCAATAGGGGAACGAGACTCTGGCCGTCATTGTCCGCTTTTGCGGGCAGACCCGCCAACTCGACGAGGGTCGGGTAAATATCGATGAGCCCGACCGGGCGATCGCAGCGAGAACCCGGCTTGGTCACGCCGGGTGCGACAATAATGAAGGGCACGTGGTTCGCCTTTTCCCAGAGGGTGAATTTCACGCCGCATTCCTTGTCGCCCAGGTGATACCCGTGATCCGACCAAAGCACGATGATGGTGTTATCGGCGCGGCCGGTGGCATCCAGCTTGTCGATGAGCCGCCCCACCATCTGGTCCGCGAAGTCGGCTGCGGCCTGGTAACACTGCACCATGCGCTGGAGGCTGCCCGCGCTGCCCGGCTTCTGAATGGTGGTGTTGTCCATGATCCAGTATTCCTTGCGCACCATCCGTTTCGCGATCTCGCCCACGTCATCGAGATCGCCCTTAGGCATCGGCGGCATCACGGTTTTCTCGAGCGGGTAACGAGAAAAAGTTTTCTTCGGCGCGTAGAAGGGGAGGTGAGGATTGAAAATGCCGGCGGCTAGAAAGAGCGGGCGGTCCCACTGCTCTTCCATGCGGGCCTCGACCCACTCGCACATATCGACGTCGATCATCTTCTGATCGTGCTCGCCCCAATCGAAGCCGAGATTGCCGAGCCTGGGATTCTTGTCGGGTTTGTATCCATTGTAGTTGTTGCCTTTGCCCGGCCCGCGGATGGCGAGTTTCTTGAAGAATTCCTGGAAGGACGGGTTCTCGGGATCTTCCTTTCCGGTGCCGCCGTGATGGTAGATCTTGCCGGCCCCGCGGGTGGCGTAGCCGCCGTGCTTCTCGAAGTACTGCGGCAGCGTCACCGCGTCGGGCAGTTTCTCCCGCCAGGGATCGCCGTTGGAATAAACCCCGGAGGTCGTCGGCCGTAGCCCGGACATGATCGCGGTGCGCGAGGGGTTGCATCCCGGTGAAGCACAGTAAGCGCGCGTGAAAAAGCAGCCGCGCGCCGCGAGGCGTTGCAGGTTGGGAGTCTGGATCGGATTCGATTCGTCGAAGAGGGTCGTCCAGTCGTTCATGTCGTCGATAGCGATGAAGAGGACGTCAGGCTTTTCGCCGTGGGACACTTTTGGAGGGACGGGCTTGCGAGGCGCTTTAACCTTTCCCTTCGCCTTGGGCGCCGCCTTCGGTGTCAGCCCGACCTGTTTGCCGCCGCCAAATCCACCTTCGGGAACGGATTCCCCGGCTCCGTTGAGAGTTTCGACCGTGGGGACGCCCATGTAGGTCCGCAGGTCCGGAAGATCGTGTTCGTAGGGAATGAGCGGGGCGGTCGGGCGTTCGAGGACCGCACGGGGACGGAAGTCGGCGGGATCGAGGAGGTCCTGTCCATGCGCGATGCAAAGTGCGAGGAGTTCCTGGGTGAGCTCGGGTCTTTCCTCGGCCAGGTTGGTGGTTTCGGAGAGGTCGTTGCTGAGATCGTAGAGCTCGAGCTTGGCGTCCCTGCCGTTGCGGACGAGCTTCCACTTGCCGCGGCGCACGCCGTTTTCCTCGTAGTGGACGACGGAATACGGCGACTTGGCACCAGGCTTTCCGAGGAAGACATCGAGGGCATCCTTGCCGTCGATGCGGCGATCGGCGGGAACGTTTCCGCCGGCGAGCTTGGCGAGCGAGGGCAGGAGGTCGATCGACATGGTGATCTCGTGGGACTCGGTGCCCGCCGGAATGGTGCCGGGCCACCAGGCAACAAAAGGTTCGCGTTGGTGGCCTTCGTACTTGGGACCGCCCTTGTTGCCGCGCAACACGCCCATGGCTTCGGGAGATGCGACGCCGCCGTTGTCGGAGGTGAAGAGGACGAGGGTGTTCTCCGCGAGACCGAGTTCGCGGATCGTGTCGAGGATGCGCCCGACCGAGTCGTCTACTTCTTCGGTGGTGGAGCGGTTGACGGCGCCTTCGGCGCGATCGAAGTGCTGTCTCCGGGCGTAGCGCGGGAAGTGGACGTAGGCGTGCGGAACGTAGCAGAAGAAAGGCTTCTTCCTGTTCTTTTTGATCCAGTCGATGGCCTTATCCGTGAAGGTCTCGGCGAGGAGCGCCTGGTCATGGGCGTCGGCCACGTAGGCGACCGGTTCGTTCTGCGACACGATGGGTAAGGGCGTGTAAGGTTCCCTGGTGTGACGGTGGCCGCGTGCGTTGCCGGGCCACATGTCGTTGGAGTAGGGAATGCCGTAGTAGCGATCGAAGCCCTGGGCGAGAGGGAGGAATTCCGGTTGGTCGCCGAGGTGCCACTTGCCAAAGCAGCCGGTCGCATAGCCCTGTTCCTTGAGCATCTCCGCGATGGTGATCTCCGTCGGGTTGAGTCCCCAGTTCTCCCCGGGGAAGTGGACCGTGCCATCCATCTCGATCCGGCCGGCGTGGGTGCCGGTGAGCATGGCGGCCCGGGAAGGCGAGCAAGCCGTGTTGGAGGTGTAATACTCGCGCAGGCAAAGCCCCTCGGCGGCCATGCGGTCGAGGTTAGGCGTCTGGTTGGTGGCATGCCCAAAGGGGGCGATCTCACCCCAGCCCATGTCGTCGATGTAGAAGAGGACGATGTTAGGGCGGGTTACGCCCGTTGTTTCCGGTTCCCGGTTCCCGGTTCCCGGTTGCGGTTTCGCTGTTGTGGCGAAGGTGAGAGATACTGCGAGCGCGAGGAGGATCGTGCGGAATCGGGGCATTACGGAGGTGAGCACAGAGGCAGTGAAGGGGAGCTTCATTCAAGGAGGAGATGGTTGAAAGGGTGGATTGGCTTGGATCCGGAACATACGACTATGAGCGATTCGAGGGAATGAGCAATCGAGAAGTCGGGGAAGCCGTCGCCTGATTGGGATAGTGAGACCGGCGTCCCGCCGGTGCTTCAATAGAGATCACCGGCGGGACCATCCTTCGCCAAGGCTTCGGCACGGCAAGCTGCCGGTCTCACTATCTTGCTCCCCCGCCTTTCTTCATCAGGGGCGAGCCCGGAAATCGGCCGTAAGATATTTCCGGCGAGGTATTGGTGAGAGCGTTTCCGGGTCTCCTGGTTCTCTTAAAGGGCGATCCTAAAACGAATCACGCATAGAGCCGCCCCGTTGGGGCTGACACAAATCGTTCACCATTTACCCAAGGCGTCCGTCCTCCGTCTTGTGGTCCGAAGCCTTGGCGAAGGATCAAGCAAGACTGCGAAGGATGAATTGCCTTGGGCTGGCATAGCGCTGGCCCCCTGGGCCTTCGGAGTTCTAACTTGATGCCTGTCTCGCTATCCTGGAATCTCCTTAACTCCGTGCCATTCGGGACTGACGCCGTTCATTTGTTTTGGGGAAGGGACAGGGTTGGAAGATAGCCTTCGTCGCCTTCAATTCCGGGACGCGGAGCCAGGGTGCGGGGATTGTCGGCGAGCCCGACGGGCCGCGAGTTTTCGGCGATGTCGGCCTGAAACTCGTCGAGCATGGTTTGCAGTTTGGAAACGACTTCCGGATTGGAGGCGGCGATGTTGTTCTTCTCCGCGAGGTCTCTCTTGAGGTTGTAGAGTTCCCCGTTCATGAAAAGCTTCCAGTTTCCCGATCGCACCGCGGCGAGCTTGCCGCCCTGCTGGTAGAAAAAGCGGTCATGGGGGGTTTTGGCATCCGCCTTCCCGAGAAGAAGCGGAGCGATGTCCAATCCGTCGATGACGCGGTCCGTGGGCATCGGTTTTCCCGCCATCTTCGCGAAGGTAGGGTGAAGGTCCATCGCCGTGGCGAGTTCATCGCAGGTCGATCCGGCGGGAATCGCGCCGGGCCACCAGACGACGGTGGGCTCGCGGTGACCGCCTTCATACCCGGAACCTTTCCGGCCGCGAAGTGGTCCGGCGGAAAGGCCCCCGGCGGGACCGTTGTCCGAGGTGAAGAGGACGAGCGTGTTTTCGGCCAGGCCTTCCTCGCGAATCGTATTTAACATTTCGCCGACACTCCAGTCGACTTCTTCGACCTGGGCCTGCTCGACGGTTTTTCCTTCGGCCATGAATTCGGGGGAGGCCTGGCGGGGCCCGTGGACGAAGGCGTGAGGCAGGTAGACGAAAAAAGGCTGCTCCTTGTGTTCTCGAATGAAATTGGCTGCCGCCTCGGTGAAGCGGCGGCAGAGCGTCGCCTGGTCATCCATGTCCTTGACGATATCGACCACTTTCGTGTCGCGAACCACGGGCAGGTCCGGACACTGAAATCGCTTCAGTCCCGGCCACATGTCGTTGGAATAGGGAATTCCGAAGTAGGTGTCGAAGCCCTGCGAGGTGGGAAGAAATTGCGGCTGATCGCCGAGATGCCATTTTCCGAAACAACCCGTGGCGTATCCCGCGGTTTTCAGGGTTTCCGCGATGGTGATCTCATCGGGATGCAGTCCGTGGTGGTCGCCGGGAAAAAGGACGATGTGGCCCGATCCCTTTTCAAGACCGACGCGCTGCGGGTAGCAACCGGTCATCAGCGCGGCGCGCGAAGGTGTGCAGACGGGTGACGCCACGTAGAACGAAGTCATCGTCCGCCCTTCGGCGGCCATCCGGCTGAGGTTCGGAGTCTTGTTGATCTTCGAGCCGAAGGGCTCGATGTCGCCGTAACCCATGTCATCAATGAAGATGACGACAAAATTCGGGGAGGTCCGAGCCGGACCGGCATTGGACGCTCCACCTGGGTGTGGCTTGCCTGCCGCGCCGAAGCCTTGCGCGGAGGCGGGCGCCGCGGAGGATTGGCCGCAACACGCGCAGATCGCGAAGAAGGTGAGGAGAAATTTTGGGATTGGACTCATGATCAAGGAATAAAGGCCGGCACTACTCGTTCGGGAAAGATCTTCAGCGTGGTGCCCATGCCCTTGTTGTGAGAGGTCACGACACCGATGAGATCCAGCTCGGGAAACATGAGGATAAACTGCCCGCCGGCGCCGCGACCGGAGATGCAGTCGTATTTCCGGCCACCCACTCCCATGTCGTGCCGCCACCAGAAGTAACCGTAAGAAGTGTCCTGGGGATTGGTGTGAATCCGATCGGTCGCCTTTTCGACAAAGTCGGCTGGGATGAGCTGCTCACCCTTCCACCGGCCGTCGTTCATGACGAGCATGCCCCACTTGAGCATGTCGCGGGAACGCATGCTGCTGCCGGCGGCTGACTTGGGCAAGCCGCTGACATCATCCTGCCAACCGAAATTGGTGATCCCCATCTTGTTGAGTAACTGTTTTTCAATGAAGTCGCTCGCCGAACCCGGCACCACGGCTTCGATCACCTGCATAGTCATGGAGGGATCGGAGCCCTGGTATTTGTGTTCGCGGGGAGAGCTTGGGATGGGAGCACTGTGCTCGAGGTAGGCCTGGATCTGTCCCTGCCCTTTGAGGAGGCCGGGAGTTTTCATGAGTTTCCTGGCCACGTCTTTGTCGATCCGAATTCCCGAGTGCATGTTCATGGCCTCAGCCAGGGTGATCTCGGTGGCGCCTTCGACGAGTTTGCTTTGATCGATCTCTCTCAAGAAACTCACTACCGGTCTGTCGAGGTCCTCCATCGCCAAGTATTCGAGCTGAATCGCGCGTCCGAGCGCCATCGCCGTGTAGGACTTGGTGATCGACATCTGGTAGTGCGGGTAGTTGATCCGGCCCCGGCGGTAATAGGATTCGAAGAGCAGTTTGCCGCCCTTGAAAAGCAGCAGGCTGTCCATCTCACCATGTTCACCCGCCGCAATTTCCTTGGCGAATTTCAGGATGGCTCCCTTGTCGCTTCCATCGGCGCCCAGTTCGCCGACCGGAATGCCATCCTTCCGGTCGGCCGGCGCCGTGCTGATAAATGCTCTTTTGAGATCCGGCAGTTTCGCTTCGAGGGCGTAGGACACGTCCTCCGCATTCAAGTCGGTGACCTCCGGGGCGAGCCCGTCGCTTTCCGGGGTTTGCTGCGTCGATACCGGCGCGGCCGCCATCGCCGGACGTTCCCAGTCGGTGGCCTCATAGCCCTCCGGCTTCTTCGGCTTGTGGACTTCGATGATCTCGTCGCTCTCGGGATCGAAAAGCGGCCAGGCGTCAGTGCGGAAAGGCGACGCCGGAAGTCCCTCCCGGTTATACAAGAGATTGCGCTGGGAAGGATTCATCGCCCAGGCGTAGCGGACCGCAACCGGCTTCGGGACCTTCGACGAAGAGACGACTACCGTATCGCCCTTGATCGTCGCGTCGGCCCAGTGCCACTCCCGGTCCTCGCCCGCGACCGCGAACGAATTCAGTTTGCCCGGTTTCGCGGCCATCAGGCCGCTGCCGGTCGAGTCGAAATCCAATACAATGCGACGCCCCTTGATCGTTTGCTCCTGAAACCGCGGGCCGGAAGCGACGAGGTCTTTTCCGTAGGTCCGCCCCAGCGCGAGAAGCGCGTGCCGGACGCCGATGGGTTTCTTGTTTTTCGGATGCAGTTCAAACGCGTCCCCCGTGTCGATCGCGACGGCCATGCCCGTGTCAGGCACATCGTGAGTCACAAGGCGCATCGATTCGCGATTCACTGCCCAGGAGGCTTCCAGTCCTTCGACCGGCTCTCTCTGCGGCGGGTTCCAACTCGGAAGTTGCGTGAAGTAAAACGGGAAATCCTCCGCCACGTTGCCGTCCGAAAGCTCGTGCCACGAGGCGCGGTAATATTCGATCAGCTTCGCCAGCTGGGCGCGGTAATGCGCCGCCTGGGGGACATTCTTTGAGTTCCGCTCCCCCTGGTAC
>JAHEJT010000303.1 GCA_024638765.1 Verrucomicrobiales bacterium | reverse complement strand
CTCCTGCCCCGAGAAAGGTGCGTCTCGCCACCGTCCACCTCAACCTGAGCGGAGGAAAAACACCGCGAGACAACCTCGAGAAGCTCGCACCCCTCATCGCGGAGGCCGGAAAAAAGGACGCAGATCTCGTTTGCCTTCCGGAATGCATCACCGCCAAGAGCAACGGCGTCCCCTATCATGAAGCCGCCGAATCGGTGCCGGGTCCTTCCACAGAATTTTTCGGCAAGCTGGCGAAAGCACACGACCTCTATATCGTGGCCGGCCTTTTCGAGCGCGAGGGTGCGTTGGTGTACAATGTCGCGGTGCTCATCGGGCCGGATGGAGAAGTAGCGGGAAAATACCGCAAATGCACCCTTCCTCGTGAAGAAATCGTCGCGGGAGTCCAGCCGGGCGACCGATACCCGGTCTTCGATACGCGGTTTGGCAAGCTCGGCATGATGGTGTGTTACGATGTCTTTTATCCGGAGGTCGCCCGCCAACTCGCCAATCGAGGTGCAGAAGTGATCGCGATGCCGATCTGGGGAGGCAACCCGGCATTGGCCAGCGCCCGCTGCATCGAAAACCACGTTTTCCTGGTCACCAGCACTTACACGGATCACGAGAAGAACTGGATGAAATCGGCCATCTTCGATCGGGAGGGCCGCATGATCTCCCAGGCCGACGAATGGGGCACGGTGGTCATGGCGGAGGTCGATCTCAACGATCGCACTTACTGGAACGGCCTTGGCGATTTCCGCGCGCGCATCCAGCGGGAACGACCGCTCTGGGGGAGTGACGAGGATTAGTGCCTTGGATTTGAATCCTCGAGCTTGATTCCCGATGTCCTGCAAGGTGACGAGTTGTCACTGGATCGGGCGTCCCGCCCGCCATCGATTTAGAAGCGGGCGGGACGCCCGCGCCCCCACTCTGTCTTCGCCCCGTTCACTCCCCGGCGATGGTCTCGAAGGGCAGGTAAAGAATCGACGGGATCACTGCCGCTTCCGCTGCATTGACGTCCGCCTCAAACGGCCGCGCCAAGCTGTTCCCCGCCAGGTCCTCCAGCACGCTCGCCACCGCGATGCGATAGCCCGCGAGTGCCACCCACGCGTTACCGGGGCGAAAGGACCAGGATCGCTCGGCTGGACCGATGGAAATTTTTCCAGGCACCCTTTTCCCCTCCAGGTCCTCAATCCAAACCCGGCTCCTTAACAATGCCCAGTCGTAGGGCTCCGGAAACTCAATTTGCAGCGATTCGCTCGTCCCGGCGCGCGGCACTTTGACAATCCAGTCGGCAAGATCCGGTTGCGTCCGGTCCGTTGCCACCGCCTGAAATGTTTTTTGGTACTCGCGACCCAGGGCGCGGCCGCGTTGGGATTCGTAATCCCCGGAAATAACCAGCCGGTATTCACCTCCCTCCTCCAACACCGGACCGATCTCAAGGTTCAAGTTCACGCCTGCTTTCTGCCGGCCCGGGTGCAACCAAAGCGTCAATCGCGTACCGTCTTCCGACCATAATTGCGTCTCCCGGAAGGGTTCGGGGACGTCGGAACCATCACTGCGCTCGATCCGGAAATGCTTGAAGATGTCGCCACGATGCATCGGCTCGGAGAAGACCAGGTAAAACTTGAGATGATTTGCCGGCAACCGGTCTCCCGAGGGATAGATGGCCGCGATTTCCACGGGTTTGCCCTCGCTTTCATTCTCGATCCCAAATTTCGCGAAAACGCGTAGCGGCTCCCTCGCCGGCAGCGCCGGCAACGGAAGAGCACCCGGATTAAGTCTGGCGACGTAAGGCACGCCGGCAATCGGGGGGACCGCGGGACGAAAATACAACTCTCTTCCACGTACTGAATACTCGCCCACGATCGCCGGGGAATCCTTCCACGCGTCCGTCATCTCTCCCTCCGGCACGCGGTGAAATGTCAGCACCGATTTCCAGTCGATTTCCGCATCGCCCAGGATTTCCTGCCAGGGCCGAGAACAACTCGCGACCAACTCAACGCTTTTCGGCGATTCCGGGTCGCCTTTGAAGGCGAGGTTAAAGGTTATCTCAGCGAGTGCTGGCGCCGCTTCCGGCGTCTGCCGCGCACAGGCGCCGGTCCAGAAACCGAGGCACAGGATCAGGCCCGCCCGCGCCCATAGTCCGGCGCCCCGAAGAAGAAATACTTTCGCGGACGGCAAGAAATTGCGCGCGGTTGGGTCCACCGCGAATCAGGGCATGCGCGCGGTTTCGAGGACCCGTTTATCGCCCACTTCCCGCAGCACGACCACCTCGTCGTTCTCCAACTGGCTCACCAAGACCGCCCCGAACAACTCGTCGACGACCTCGATCCCCTTGGCCTCTGTCCCCTGGGGTGCCTCGACGTTGCGCCGCGCCGCATTCTCGTTGGTCTCCTCCGGAGCGCTCGCCGCGAGGTAATCCATGTCGACGCGCGCGCCCCAGTAATAACTGGGACCAAACTTGTTTTGCTTGAAGCGCTTGGTGTTGGT
>JAHEJT010000043.1 GCA_024638765.1 Verrucomicrobiales bacterium | reverse complement strand
ACAGGACCGGCTTAGGGACAGGTCAGACCGGCTTAGGGACAGGTCGGAATGGCACTAAGACAAGGCGTAGCTTCGACTTGTAGTCGAAGTTTTCGGGGCTCTGGAGCCCTGGGAATTCGAGTAAAACTCGAATCTACTTTTCACGACGCAACCTCTCAAACCGGCCTGATCTTATACTTGTATTATACGTATAGAGAATGTATCCTAGAGGTATGAAGCTGACCATCAACCTCGATGGGGCCTTGCTGGATCGTGTCGTGAAGTTGACGGGCGCCTCGACCAAGACCGAAGCCATCACAGTGGCGCTGCGTGAAATGGATCGCCGGGCGCGGCTGGTTGAGGTTCTTCGGGAAGGATTGGGCGCTTCTCCGGACGAGCTGGAGACTTTGTTCGACCCGGCTTCCGATCCCCTCGCGCTCCGCGTGGCAGAACGCCCGGCGCAAGAATACCGTCCGAAGAAAAGACCGCGACGATGAGCCGGCCGGTGCTCGTCGACAGTTCCTGGTACATCGGCCAGGCGCGCCGGGGGCGGGATCCTCTCCGTGACTTGGCCCCCATCGCGGAGTCGCGCGACATCGCAACCTGCGGACTGGTGCTTTGCGAAGTCGGCCGGGGTCTACCAGAACGCGCGCATCTCGACCGCTTTCGCGCGGCCATTTCCGTGATGCTTTACGTGCCCTCCGATCATCGCCGTTGGGAACAAACCTTGGAGCTCGCCTGGACCCTCGATCGCCGTGGTGTGGTGCTCCCTGTCCAAGATCTCCATATCGCCGCGTGTGCCGCCCATATCGGCGCGGTGGTGCTCACGTTCGACGAGCACTTTGAGAAGATACCCGGGATTGATGTGACGGACCGGATTTTTTGAGATCGGATCGAATGGGGAGCTCGAACCGTTCAAGCTCCCACGGTCGGAACCCTTTCAGGGTTCGGGGTGTGCGTTGGGTGTCCTCCCGGGGTTCTGCGAACCCCGGGCTTTGTGACGCAATCCCTTTGGGATTGGGGTGAGGCAGAGTGGTGGGGACAAGTCGATCGAAGCGTGGACTTATCTTTGGAGTGCGCCGGCTGGACGGCGCTTTGGATGGGGCGAGTGATCCTTCGGCAATTCCAAGCGATCCAAAGCGGTGTCGAGCCACCGCACTCCAAAGGCTGAAGCTCGGACTCGTGACACTCAATAGTATATACTATAGTCCATATTATAGTATAAACTATAGTATAGACTACAGAGGTGAATCTTGAGGAGAGAATTCGAGTGGCACTCGAATCTACCAACTTTCCTAGAACGTGCCCTCGCCGGGGGACGATTCCCCGACGGCTTCATCGGGGAGGATTTCTTCGACGAGGCGATTGATGCCGCGTTTGGCGTAAACGCTGTTGGGATACATTTTGCGGGCCTTGAGATACCAAGCCAGGCTGGAGCCCTGCTGTTTGCGTTCCTCGAGGGTTTCCGCTTTTTTCAGGGAGCTGACGAAATCCGCGACCTCGGTGGCGAGATCGGAACGCACCTTGCTGAGCTTGGTGTCATCGGAAAACTCTTCGAAGAGTTCTTCTACAGTCTCCCAGGCGCCGTGCTTGTCTCCGAGTTCAGAAAGTTTGTCGGCCTGGGTGATGGCGATATCGATCTTCTGGATATTGGTGAGGACCTCCTTGAGCTGATCCTGGCGGTCTTTGTCGCCGACGGAAGCCGCGATATAAGTGGCCTGGTCATCGAAAATCTGCCGGTAACTCCGGCTGCTGATGAGGCGGTCCAGTTCGACGAGAGCCATGTTCTTGACGTCGGCTTGATCGGCGATGGTATCGAATTCCTTCTTGAGCTCGGGATTGGTGGGCCACATCTCGGTGGCCAGCGCGATGTTTTCCTCGTAAGTTTCCGTGTCGCCGGCCATGGCGGCGTTCTTGGCTTTGCGAATGCGCATGGCGCTGATGCGCTTGGCGGTTTCGATGGCGGCAAAGGGTTTGGAGTAATCGAAGTCCACGGCCACCGCGCGCATGCGGGTGACGAGTTCTTCGGCCAGGCCGTAATCCTTGACCTCGATGGCGGAGATGAGCTGGTTTGAATCGCGGACGAACTGGAGAACCTTCTGCTTGTCGTCGCGTTTCAGGGTGCGGATTTTAGGCAGGTATTCGCCGATCATGAAGGCCTCGGAGAGACGGTTGGCGGCGCCTTCGAGCTGGTTCTTGGCGAGGAGAAACTCGAAAGCCTCCACACCTTCATCCACATCGCGGATGAGTTCGTTGGCTATGGTTTCCATGGTGGAGATGGTGGGGTTGAATCCCAGTCCCTGGCCGAAGGCCTTGGCGACATCGGAATCTTCCTCGAAACGCATCTGGTTATCGCCGTCCCCGAAAAGCTTGCGGTAAAAACGGCAGGCCATGACGACGTGTTCCATGCGCCGCTGCATGAAGAACTGGACGATGAGCGCCTGGAACTCGACTTTGCTCATGAGTTCGGAGGTCGCCATCTGGGTGCGGTTGGCGAGGCGCATGGCTTCGAGTTCCGTGATGCGCGCGATGTATCCGCCCGCAATGGTCGCATCGGTCGTGCCTTCGAACTCGTTCTTCTTTTCCTTTTCCTTCTTCTGTTCGTCCTCGGCTTCCCCGATGCGGCGGCTGGTGGCGCGGGAGGTACCGGCGACCTCGTTTTCGAACTTGTAATTGCGGCGTGTATCCTGGGCCTGGCGCTCCAGTTCCTTGTTCATGCGGTCGAGCGCGGCCACGTTATTCTGGCTGAGGTAGATGCCGTAAATGGAATTTCGGATGGAATCGCAGAGCCTGGCGTCGTGGTAGTAATTGGAGGCGAGTGGAAGCAGGCTGACGGCTTTCTGGAGATTGGGGCCGCCGGGATGGCTGGGCGAGAGGGCCTCGAGGATGTCGTCGAGGGTCTTGCGGTACGCTTGGTCTTCCTCGGAGACGGCTTCCGGGGCGCTGAGGTATTTTTCGAAGCGGGCGGCGAAGACGCGTTGGTCGGTGATGTTCCAGGTGCGGCCGTCCCAGGTGAAGGTTTCGGTGCCGGCATCGAAGAAGGGGAGATCGGACCCGAGGACCTGGTTATTTCCGGAGCTTCCGGAATTTCCGGCGGCGGGGCCTGCGCCCGATCCTTGTGCGGGGGAAGATCCGCTGCCGCCCGAGCCCGGGGTGAGGACCTGGGAGCTTGCGGGAGTTGGGAGGGCGAAGAGGACGGTCAGGAGAAGTCCTGTCGCGATGTGGCGTAGCGGGGTCACGGGTGGGAGTTAATCGTTATTAGTTAATGGGGAGAAGACTGCGGCGGCTGGGGCCGCCGGGGTGAGGATTAGATTTTTTCAATATTTTGGGCGATGAGGAGGCCGTCTTTGCCGACCTCGACGATGAAGCGGAATTCGCCGCCGCGATCGATGTTGATCTTGCTGAACTCCTCGGGGACGCGGATCGGGATGGGCGTGGCTTGGGTCCCTTGCTTGGCATCGAGACTGAAGAGCCGGCCGTTCTCAGCGGTCCACTTGAGTTGTTCCTCGATGACGCCGGTGACTTCGTAAACGTTGCCGCGCAGGCTGTTGGCGTTTTCCAGATATTCCGAAAGACTGAGCTCGGTGGCGGCACGGGCGCGCGAGTCGAATCCGACGAGATCGCCGGCGACGATGCGGAGCAGGAGGTATCCCACCACCACGACGCCGAGCAGGACGAGGGCGAGCCCGGTGAGCTGTCCTTTACTGATTCCTGAGCTGGCGCGGCGAGGCATGGTTTGAATTTAGGATTTAGGATTTAACATTTAGGAATTAGGAGAGGGAGCGGATTGGATTTCCGATTTCTTGGTTCCGAGTTCCGAATTTCGAGTTTCGAGTTCCAAGTTTAGTCAATGAAACCCGGTCAGCGGGCGTTTGGTCGCGTGGGCCGGGGGGGAGGGGTAAAGATAGAGGGGATTGGGGGGTTCGACAACCCCCGAGGCGCAAACCGGTCAGTCCCAGCGGCTGCGGTGCGCGCCGATAAAGGCCAGAAACAGGCCGACGAGGATGTGGAGAAAGAGGACGAAGACGCAGATGGCGGCGGGTTCGAGGGTGGTGGTGGTGACTTTCTTGACGGCATCGAGGAAGCCGGGTTCCAAGGTGCGCATGCTGCCGGACCAGCTCCAGTAAGCGGAGATGAAGGGGCGGGTAAAAGGTTCTATCTTATCCGGCAGCGCGAGGACGGCCCCGGAGAGCGGGAGCTGGAATCCGACCAGGTAAATGCTGAGCAGCGAGGCTTGGTCCGCCGATCGCATGAGAGCGGAGATGCCCAGGCAAATCGAAGTCATGGCGGCGTTGACGAGGACGAGGAGCAGGGCGTGGACGAGAAAATCTCCGGGGATCCGGCAGAAGGTTTCCACGAAGACCGCCATCCAGAGCGACTGTGCGCCCACGAGGACGCCGAGGAACCAGGTCTTACTCGCGAGGTAACTGATGGGTCGCAGTCCGGCGAGTTTTTCTTTTTCGAAGAGGAGGCGTTCGCCGGCGATTTCACGGGCGGAATTGTTGGAGCCTATCAGGGTGAGGAGAATGACCTGGAACATGACGAGGCCTGAGACGAGGCCGCCCGTCTTGAGCTGGTTTTGGAAAATTTCAAATTGCTGGGCTGCTTCGGCGCCCGGGTTCTCGCTGATGGTTTGGGAGAGCCGTTTGATGGGTTCGATGCCTTCTGAAGCGAAGATGACGACCAGGATCGGAAAACCGAAGAGGATGGCTATGGAGAGGAGAAGGTGCGTGCGGTCGCGCAGGAAGATCTTCCATCGCCGCGCCAGCAGGACTTTGAACTGTTTCAGCGCGCCGGGGAGTTCCGGCTCCTCTTTTTCGCCGGGATCGCGGTGACCGTGATGCGCATGGGCGGCGTCTTCCCGGTCCGCGCCAATCATGGAGGGGCCCAGGCCCTGGTAATAGGATTCGCGATGTTTATCCCAGGACTCGGACCATTGATCCGAGCTGCGCTTGCCCAGGCAGGGATAGATTTCTTCGGCTTCCTCGACGCTGAAGTAATGATTGAGAGCGTGCGCCGGGCCATGGTAAGTGACGCGGCCTTCGTGGAGGACGAGGACGCTGTCGTATAGCTCGAGGTTGCTGAGACTGTGGGTGACGCTGACGACGATCCGCTCCCTCTGTTTCGAAAGATCGTGTAGCAGGCGCACGACTTCCCGTTCGGATTTGGGGTCCAGCCCGCTGGTGACTTCGTCGCAGAGCAGGACGAGGGGATCACTGACGAGTTCGAGCCCCAGTCCGAGGCGGCGTTTCTGTCCGCCGGAGAGCACCTTGACGAGATTTTCGCGGACAGGATCCAATCCCACCTGGTCGATGACGGCGTCGGCGATCTCGTAAACCTCTTCGCGGGATTCGAGACGCAGGCGGAGTTGCACGGCGTTTTCCACGCTTTCCTCCACAGTGAGATAGTCGTGGGCGATGCTGAACTGCGGGACGTACCCGATTTCCGAGGGCTCAAAGTCGCCCTCCGAGGCGAGATTACGTCCGTTCCAGTAAATGGCGCCTTCGGATTCCGCGAGGATACCGGCGATGATTTTAAGGAGCGTCGTCTTGCCGCAGCCGGAAGGCCCGACGACGGCCATGAAGTGCCCCCGAGGGACACGGGCGGTGGCGGAGTGAATGAGGTCGACGTTTTCCTCATTTTTGCCGATGGTGTAGGTGATGTCCTGAAGTTCGAGCACGTCGCGGAAAATTTTTCAGTTCTCGCGAGGGATTAAAGAGGAATAAGCTAGGGGTGACGAGGGAAAGTTTTGCCGACACCTGGTGCGGGAGAGTGGGGTGGCGGAGAATTGGAGTGGTGTTTGTCCAGTCAGGATTGAGTTCAGCAAGGAGCAGATATGGCGCGCGCGACACGCAGAAGAGCACAAAAAGGCGGCGTGCGCTGGATCAATGTGATTCTGGGAAGCCTGCTCACGGTCCTTATGCTGGTGGTGGTGTTAGGCTTCTCTCTGTGGCTTTGGTTGAAATCTTACCTGCGCGGGGAAGAATTTCGCGATCTCGTCAGCGTGAAAACATCCGCTTTGTTTAGCGCGGAAGGTGGGTTCGAAGAGATCGAATGGACGGGTTCGTCCGCTTATTCGGACGGGTACGACGCGCGTGGGCTGCCAGGCGCACCCTTTTCGCGGGTTACCGCGAATGGAATTCGGGCTTACGTCGATTTCGGAGCGGTGCGGGACGGAGTGTGGAAGATCGATGAGATCGATATCAATAGATTGGTGTTGTTAGTCGATGCACGCAGCGCCGGGGCCGCGACCGAATCCAGGGGCCTGGACGAGGTCGACGCGGAATCCGGGGAGGAGGAGAAGGTTTCTGGAATATTCGGACGCTTGATCCCGCGGAGCATAGAAATCGGTGAGGTGGAAGTGGCGGACACGCACCTGAAGGCGGAGCGCGCGAGGGGCGGTGTCACGGTCCTGGATGGATCACGGATCTCCCTGCGGCCCCTGGCGGGGAGCAAGGCGTGGGCCTTGAGCGGCCGCGGCGGCACGCTGGCGATCGCGGATGCGCCAAAACTGGAGATCGATACATTTACGACGCGATGGCATGGTCGTGAATTATTCATAACCGACGCAGCCTTCAGTTTTTACGAGAGCGCAGTGCTGACTGCCAGTGGAGGTCTGCGTTTCGACAAGGACGCCGAAACGAATCTGAATCTCAAGCTTTCGGGGCTAGATGTGGATCACGCGCTGGACCCGCAATGGAAGGAGAAGATTTCCGGGATGCTGCAGGGAGACGTGGTGTTGACGGGAAAACCCGGTGACCCGGTGGGATTGCGTAAGGAGGGGACTCTGCAGCTGACGAAGGGGGTGATTGAAGACCTGCCCGTGCTGGACCGGATCGCGGATTACGCCAAGGCGGAACGATTTCGCCGACTGGTGTTGCATCAAGCTTCCGCGGACTTCACGACGCATGGGGAGGAGACAGTAGTGAAGGATATTGTATTGCAATCCGATGGTTTGACGCGACTGACGGGAGAGATGGTCATCTCAGGAGAGCGCATCGAGGGGACGTTCCGGGTGGGGGTGACGCCGGGAACTTTGAAGTGGATTCCCGGTGCGGAGCAGAAAGTTTTCACGGAACCCGCGGACGGATTCCTATGGACCGGCATGAGGGTAACCGGGAGCCGGGAATCGCCGACCGAGGACTTGAGCACCCGGCTAGTGAGGGCAGCGGTGGATCAAATCGCGGAGGACACAGTGAACAAGGCGGCGGATACCGCGGAAAAGGCGTTGGAGGATCCTGTCGATCTGCTGGAAGCGGCCAAGAAGGCGATCCGGGAAAATCCGGAGGAAGTGATGGAGACGGGGAAGAAGCTGCTGGAATCCTTGAGGCCGTTTCTGAAGTGAGGGGATCGCCTCCGGCGATCAGTTATTCGTTATTCGTTATCGGTAATTGGGCTTTTGGCGGAGCGGATTGCCCGAAGTGAAGGGATGGAGTTTTTGAGTCAGTTGGGGCGGGGGGCGCTGGGGGTGGGCGTGTTGTTGTTGCTTGCGTTCGCGATGAGCAGCAGTCGCGGGCAAGTGAAGTGGCGGCCGGTGGCGGTTGGGGTGGGCCTGCAATTGCTGCTGGCATTCCTGGTGTTGCGGGTCGGCTGGGTGCGACTTCTTTTTGAGGGCGTGTCCCGATTTTTTGTGGAATTGCTCGGCTTCAGCATGAAAGGAGCGGAATTCATTTTCGGTGACCTCATCGACAAGACGACATACGGATTCATTTTCGCGTTCCAGGTGCTGCCCTCGATTATCTTTTTCTCCGCGCTGACCTCGGTGCTGTTTTACCTGGGGATTCTACAGCGGGTGGTGTTCGGGTTTGCCTGGGTGATGAGCCGGCTGATGCGGCTCTCCGGCGCCGAGAGCCTGGCGGCGGCGGCCAATGTCTTCATCGGGCAAACCGAGGCGCCGCTGGTGATCAAGCCTTACATCGACAAAATGACGCGCTCCGAAATCATGGCGCTGATGTGCGGCGGCATGGCGACGATCGCAGGGGCGGTGATGGCTCTTTACATCAGCATGCTGGGAGGAGACAGCGACGTAGAGCGTCAGAAATTCGCTACTTTCCTGTTATGCGCATCGGTAATGAACGCACCGGCGGCCCTGGTGGTGGCCAAGTTGATTGTGCCCGAGACGGAGGAAGTCAGCGCCGAGATCCTGATTCCGCGAGACCGGGTGGGGAGCAATATTCTGGACGCCCTGGCCAACGGCACGACCCAGGGCCTGAAACTGGCGTTGAATGTGGCGGCGATGCTGCTGGTATTCATCGCGATGATCGCCCTCGTGAATTTCGTGCTGGGGAACTGGGTGGGCCTGATCCCCTGGGGGAGCGGCTCCCTTAACGACGCGGTGGCTGCAGCGACTGGCGGAAAGTTCGAGGTCTTATCTCTGCAGGCGGTGTGCGGCTTTCTTTTTGCGCCGGTCGCATTTCTGATCGGCGTGGGGGGGAGTGATCTTCTTCACATGGGGCAGTTGTTGGGGGAGAAGATGATTATCAACGAGCTGGTGGCGTATTCTTCGCTGGCGAACCTTAATGAGGCGGGAGCCCTGAGCAATCGTTCGGTGTTCATCGCGACCTTTGCCTTATGCGGGTTCGCGAATTTTTCCTCGATTGGAATCCAGTTGGGAGGAATTGGGGCGCTGGCTCCGGCGCAGCGGCCGGCACTGGCGGCCCTTGGTTTCCGGGCGATGCTGGGCGGCACGATTGCGTGCCTGTTGACCGCGACGGTGGCGGGCATTTTTTATTCCGCGCCGTGAGGCTAGATAAACAATGCAGGTGTCGGGTGCGTGGCGCATTTTGTATGGGCGCCCCGTGTGCTGGTCACAAACCCGTGAGGTGTCATCCCGAGCGAAGTCGAGGGATCTCACGGCCCATCCAGTGGGTTCGATTTCCCAAAAACGATCGGTAACACCAGCAGCCCCGTGCGATTTCTTTGGTGAGAGCCGTTCTTCAACTAGTGAGAGATCCTTCGACTTCGCTCAGGAAGACAAAGGGGAGAGGCGGGCTGCAAGCGGGAGAGGGGTATCAGGTCTTCGTGGCTTCGTTTCCTATTACTTGATACCCGATACCTAACCCCCGTGAGTTGCTCCGCAACTCACTCTGCCTTCACCTTGTTGTCGGAGCCGCGACCTTTTTCCTGGGCCCAGACCCGGTAAGCGTGGGCGTAAATTTTCTCGATTTGGTCGACGCCGGAGAGTCGGTACTCGGACGTCTTGGCGTGGGTGGTTTCCGGGTAATTCTTGACGACCTCAGTCCAGACGTCGCTGGTGCCGGTGCGATCGGAAATTCCCTCGGCGATAGAGCGGAGGCGGTCGAGAGTAACTTTGCCGATGGCGAGAGGGGATTCGTCGGTCACGGGCTCAATGTAATAAAAGCGTCCGATCACGGGTCCGGAAGTGCTGACCGTGACCTCGTAGACGCGGGCCGCGCCGTCGACGACATAGGTGTGTTTGCTGAGGGAAGAGATTTGATCGAGTTTGACCACAAAGGTGCCGCCGGGGCATTCGCACTCCCACCAGCCGCGAATGCCGTCATTATCACTGTCTTCGTCATCGTCCGCGTCGCCCCCCGGCGGAGCGGGAGCGGGCGTGGTCTGCGCGTGGGCGCATGGGACCGCGCTCAGGATTGGGCAGGCGAAGAGAAGGATGAGGGCGGTGTGGAGGATGGAAGCGGCTTTCATGATTGAAGGAGAGGAGTTCAAGACGCTCCATTACGGTGCTGAAAAGCAGCCGATTTGTCAAAGAAGCGTTCAGACGCCAGAGCAAGAAAAGGCCCCTCACCCTAACCCTCTCCCCGAGAGAGAGGGGATTATAAGCCTCAAGCACAAGGAGACGGTGGAGCTGGGCATCTCTTCACGCCAAATTACGCCGAGGTAGAACCCAGAAAATCCCCCTGTTTCGCCTAACGGATATCCTCAAGAAGACTCCTGGAAGACTGATTGGACATAGCCCTTTGAAGATCGCCGGGCCGGTAATCGTAAAGCGCCTCCGGGATGCCGGCGTTCTCAATGCGCGTGATGCGCCAGGTCGTGGGCCACCAGGATTCTTTTCTCCAGTGAAAAACGAAGGGCTCCTGGACCCGGTTGGCGTGGCTCATGATGACTTGGGCCAGGGGTCCGCCGGTTCCCTCAATCTTGACGCGGCGATGGGCGCGGGCTTCACGCGCGGAAATCCCGGGGTGAAACTCAAATTCGCTGCCCTGGACCTGGAGGAAAAAAAACTGGCTGCCGACGTCGCGCAGTGCGAGGAGGGCATCGTCGCGGTTAAAATTCCATCGGTCACGGTAATCTTCGGAGAGGTAGCGTCCGCAACGGTCCCATTTCTTCGACGAAAGGGATTTGAAGAATTTTTCCTGCCGGGCGGCGACAACGTTTTCGGGTGTCCAGACAAAGAGAAAGTGCCAGCCAAACCAGAGGAGGACGACGAGGGCGGCGGTGGCCAGGACGCGGGGCCGAAGCAAGGTCTTTAAGATGCCGGGCACGGTGTTTTTTAGTTGTGAGAGCACCTGAGGTTCAAGATATTTGCAGGGTGACGACGCAATACCGGCCCAACGTAGCGGCGATACTACAGCGGCCTGGGGGAGAGATCCTGATTGCGGAGCGCGCGAACATTCGGGATGCATGGCAGTTTCCGCAGGGGGGGATTGACGAGGGCGAGGATTCGTTGGAGGCATTGGAGCGCGAAATCGAGGAGGAAGTGGGCGTGAAGCGCGGACTTTACGAGGTGGAGGAGCGGCGCGATGGATACCGCTATCTCTATCCCGACGGTCACCGGAAGAAAGAGGACCATATCGGCCAGGAGCAGAGTTACTTTCTCTGCCGGTTTAAAGGGGACGATGGCGATATCTGTCTGGAGCGCTCCGGGCACCACGAATTTTCCAGGTATCGGTGGATCGATCCCAGTGAGTTCAAGGCGGAGTGGGTGCCGGATTTCAAGCGGGCCGTTTACCGGAAAGTCATGGAGGACTTTTTCGGCGTGAAGATTTAGGGAGTGTTCGAAAACCTCGGCGGAGGCGGAAAAATGAAGTTAGTTTGCGATGAAGTGAGGCGCTGCGAGCAGCGCGAATTTTGTGAAACGCGGCGCTTTTCCCGTCTGGCTGCGTTTTCGTTCGGCTCTGTGGGCTCGCCCATCGCCCCCGGACAAGGCCTTGCCAGCCGAAAAAATCACTCGCACCGCCACTCACCCAGGTTTTCGAACACACCCCAGTCTTGAGCTGGAGGACGAGCCTCCCGGCCCATTCTGAATCCCGATAGCATAGGGAGAGGTTTTTCCGCCGCTAAGCTACGGTGCAAGAAGTTGCCGCCAGAAGTTGTCGCCCCAAGGAAACCACTCGGCGTCGCTCCCTTCCCGGACCGTCAGAGGGTGTTTCAGTGGGTCAGTGGGTGTTGACACAAAAAATGGGACATTTGTCCCATTTTTTGTGTCAACACCGGGAACTGATGTAATTATGCGGTGTAACGGTGCAGTCATGCGACCTGGCTTTTGGCGACGGTGGGAGACTCCTCGGCGGGCGGGCGGATGACCTTGGAGGAAAGCCAGGTGAGGAGGCGGGGGAAGGCGGCGCCCAGAGAGATGAGCGCGTCGCCGGCACGGTGATGAGTCACCGCGTAACGGGCGAGGCGATTGACCCAGAGGCGATCCCGGTAAAGCGCGGTGTACTGGGCGCGGAAGTTCGCGATCACCTGGTCCGCACGCGCATGATTACCCCTGAGCGCGGCGACCGCTTCGGCGGCAATCTTTCCCGAGCGCATCGCATAGTAAGTGCCTTCGCCGGTAAAGGGTTCCACAATGCGCGCGGCGTCGCCGATAAAAAAGAGCTGACTTTCGGCGGCGGGTTGGCGGTCGGCCCGGCGCAGCGGCGTGATGCTGTGCCACTCCGCGGCGCCGTCAATACTGAAGGCGTTGGCAGCCCAGTCTTTAGCGGCGTTAATATCTCCGGGAGACGAGACGAGGCAAAGATTCAGCTCCCGGTCATTTACCGGCGCGGCGCCGCAATAGCCGAAAGGCAGGAGTTTGAGGAGGACGGTCTGGCGGAGGGAGTCCTCGAGGGGGATATGGGTTTGCAGGGCGACCCGCTGCGGGCGCGTGATTTCGCCGTACTTGAGTAAGCGGGCGACGGTGGAGTTGCGGCCGTCGGCGGCGATGAGGAAGTGGGCTTCGATTTTTTCCCCGCCCGTCTCAAGGACCCAGAGGTTGCGGACGCGTTCCACGCCGCGGAGAGGGGTTGCGATGCGGAGATGGGCTCCGAGGGAACCGGCTCTGACGAGGAGGAGGTTGTCCAGGGTTTCGCGTTTGAGAGCGATCACGCCGTAAGGTCCGCCGCCAAGCGGAATCACCACGCGTTTGCCGCTGGTAGCTTCCAGAGCTGCGTTGGTGAGGGGCACGTGCTCCTCTTCGAGGACAGCGCCGGCGATTTCCAGGTCCCGGAAGATCTCCCAGGCGGAAGGGTTGATGCAGTCGCCACAGACTTTGTGGCGGGGGAAAGCGCTTTTTTCGACGAGGACAGTCCGGAGTCCGGCCCGGGCGCAATATGCGGCGCAGGCGGCGCCCGCCGGCCCGGCTCCCACGATGGCGACGTCGAAGTGTTGCACGAGTTTTCTCCGGAAGGAGTATTTTAACCGCTAGTTGACGGATGTCACTGGATAATGACTATTTCCTTTTGCGGATGGTTCCTGTTGGGTGTGGGCTTTACATCGACGCTGCTGCAGAGGATGGACTAGGGTGTCATCGAGTTTACCCCGGGCTGGGATGGCGCCTTAGGAAGCAAGGTATGATTATTACGCACAGGCGGATCCGGAAGTTGCGGGCATTTGGGCGCGGATTGCTGCGGGAAACGAAGAGATTCGTCCTCGATAACAATCTCGATCCACTGCCGATTCGTCGCGGGCTGAGTCATTATTCTACTTGGAAGTTGCGTCATGATTTCAAGGCCGGGATCAACGTGGCTTTGCTCGCCTTTCCCCAGGGCATGGCTTACGCGGTGATTGCGGGTCTCCCGATTCACTACGGGATCACTTGCAGTGCGATTGCGGCGATGGTGGCGCCACTGCTGTCGAGTTCGCGGCACACGATCCTGGGTCCTACCAACGCGACGGCCTTCATGATTTTCAGTTACTTCGCGGTTTACCCGCACCCCAACAAACTGGAGCTGATGCCCTTGCTGGTATTCATGGTGGGGATTTTCCTGGTGCTGGGTGCTTACTTCCGGGTGGCGGAATTGATTCAGTATGTCAGCCGGAGTGTGGTGGTGGGGTACATTACCGGGGCGGCGGTGTTGATCATGGTCAACCAGTTGCCGGCCCTGATGGGGGTGGATGTGGGGGGCGTGCCGGTGCCGGGGGAAGAGGCCTCTAGCGCGAGAACGTTTTTTTCGGTGTTGCGGGATGCTGTTGACCGCGCGGACGAGACCGATTGGCGCACGGTGGTGCTGGCCCTGGGGACTGCCGGGGTATATTTTGTGTTACACAGGCGGTTTCGCACTCTGCCTGTGTTCGCCTTAACGCTCGTGGTGATGACAGGGGTTGCCGCGGGTTTAAGCCGCACCGCTTTCGGGGAGGTGGCCACATTTGATTCCTTCCACCTCGCAGACTTGATCCCGGCGGTGCCGCGTTTCAGCGAGCGCGGCATGCTTTTTGACATCAGCCAGCTGTTCGCGGTGGCATTTTCGGTGGCGTTTCTGGCTTCGTTGGAAAACTCGGTGATGTCGAAAACGCTGGCGAGCCGGTCCGGGGACCGGCCCGATGTGAACCAGGACATGTTGAGCGTGGGGCTTGCGAATCTGAGCACGGCTTTCCTGAGCGGGATGCCGGCGTCGGGTTCCCTGACGCGCTCGGCACTGAATTACGCCAGCGGGGCGGTGAGTCAGCTCTCGAGTATCATCAGCGGATTCTTATGCGCTGCAGGAGCGCTCTTGCTGGGGCCGACGATCGGATACGTGCCCAAGTGTTGCCTGGCAATTCTGGTAATCTGCATCGCCCTCTCCTTGATCAACGTGAGACACATCAGGACTTCCCTGCTGGCGACGCGCTCGGACGCGGTGGTATTGATGACGACATTTCTGGCCGCGCTGCTGACTCCACTAAACGTCGCCATTTTTCTGGGGGTGGGAACATCGATTGCGTTGTATTTGCGCAAGGCCAGCCGCCCCCACCTGGTGGAATACGGGTTCAACGAAGAGGGGGACCTGGCGGAGTCCCGTCCGGAGTCGAGGCAGAATCCGTCCATCTCGATCGTCCACGTGGAGGGAGAATTATTTTTCGGGGCGGCGGAATTGTTCCGGACGCAGATTCAGCGGACCTGCACGGATCCCAACCTGCGGATCGTCATCCTGCGCATGCGCAACGCCCGGCATCTGGACGCGACCAGTGTGATCGCATTGGAGGACCTGGTTGAATTCCTTCGGTCCAAGGGCCGCGATCTGATCATCAGCGGCGCGACCAAGGCGGTTTACCGGGTTTTGCGCAACTCCGGCTTCATCGAGATCCTGGGCCGGGAGAACCTGTTTATGTATTCGCCGCGAAACCCGAACATTTCGACGCGCAATGCGCTGATCCGGGCCCGGGAGCTGCTGGGCACCGAGACCGCGGAGGTGCGAATATACTATGACCCTACAAAGGAGACCAAGGACTAGAATCGGTGGAAAACCCTAGGGGGACGGGATTGACAAGGTGGTGTTGGAGGACCTAGCTTGACTATTCGCCCCTCCAGGCAGCGTGGCCGCGCGTTCTTCCCGCAGGGAAGAGAATCGAGCGGTGCATCCTGCGGTGAGGTGCGCCTAAAGAATTTCGCCGCCCCCTAGACGTGTATTCCAACGAAGAATATATCCTGGAACTCCTTCAGGAATCCGGATTAATCACGGCGGAGGAAGCCTCCGCAGTGCAGGGGCAGGAGTCGGTGGTCAAGGCGCTGATTGATGCGGGGACCGTATCCGAGGACGACGTGGCCCGGACGGTGGCGGTGAGCGCGAGCATGGATTTCATCGACCTCGACGATGTCCACCTCGAGCCCGCCGTGCTGGAGACGATGAGCGCGGACGTGGCATTGCGATACCGGGCGGTTCCGGTGCGCTTTGACGAAGGGGGGAGGTTGACGATCGCGGTCAGCGATCCGCTCGACATGGAGACACTCGATAGCCTTCCCTACGTCCTCGAGCACGAATTCGATCCGGTCTGCGCTTCGGTTTCCAAAATCAACGACTTGCTCCGTCAGTTTTACGGCGGCAATGGCGGGGTCGAGATTAAATCCGGTGGAGACGGGATGGGGGCGGAGGTGCACGTGCTCGATGATGGAGGTAAAGCGGAATCCGGAGATGCGCCCATTATTCGGCTCGTTTCGCAGGTTCTCACGGAAGCATTCAAGAATAAGGCCAGTGACATTCACATCGAGCCCATGGAGAAATCCCTTCGTGTCCGTTACCGGATCGACGGAGTGTTGCACGAGGTGGAGAATCACCCGCGTAAATTGCTCTCCGCGGTAATCAGCCGGATCAAGATTATGACCGGCACCATGAGTATTGCGGAAAAGCGCGTGCCGCAGGATGGGCGAATTCAGGCGCGGCTGGGCGAGCACGACATGGATCTCCGTGTTTCCACGGTGCCGACGAGTCACGGTGAGAGCGTCGTCATGCGTATTCTGGACAAGTCTTCGCTGGTGCTCGGGCTCCCGCAGCTCGGTTTCTTAAGCGACGACCAGGAGACGTTTGAAAATCTCATCAAGCTGCCTGACGGAATTCTCCTGGTAACCGGCCCGACGGGTTCCGGGAAAACGACAACGCTTTACGCATGCCTGAATTACATCAACAAGCCGGACCGCAAGATCATTACGGTGGAAGACCCGGTGGAATACCAGCTCTCGGGAATCAACCAGGTGATGGTCAAGGAAGACATCGGGATGACCTTCGAAGCAGCCCTGCGTTCGATTCTGCGTCAGGCGCCGAACATTATCATGATCGGGGAGATTCGCGACATGGAGACGGCCTCGATCGCTATCAACGCGAGTCTCACGGGGCACCTCGTGTTCAGCACCCTCCACACCAATGACGCACCGGGCGCGGTGGCGCGTCTCGCCGACATTGGCGTGAAGCGCTTTCTGATTGCGAGTGCGGTGCGATCTATCATGGCCCAGAGGCTGGTGCGCAAGCTCTGCGACGAATGCAAGGAACCGGTCGACCTGTCTGAGAAGGAGCTGCGAGTGCTGAATATCGATCCGACGCAGACGCTTGATTCGGAAATCATGGGTCCCAAGGGATGTGGGCGGTGCCGGAATTCCGGGTATAAAGGCCGCATGGGCCTTTTTGAGATATTCAATATCGACGACGAAGTGCGTCACATGATCAACGAAGATCTGACGACGCCGCAAATCCGGCGTCGGGCGCGTGAACTGGGGATGCGGACGCTGCGCGAGGACGGGATTCGGAAGGTTCTCGCCGGGGTCACTTCGGCGGAGGAGGTCATCCGAGTGACGATGTCGGACTCGGATTAAACGGAAGATTATTGGAAATAACGAACAGGAATCAGAGGTAAGCACGAAGCAGGTCTTAAGAGGGCGGACGACGAATGGACGCGAATCACGTAATCGATTATCTGGCGGGCGCGGGTTTTCTGGATGAGAACCAGGCGGAAGACCTGCGTATCGACGTGGGAAACTCGGGGCAGGACATCGCCGAGGAGTTGGTTAATTTCCAGTTATTCGAGAGCAAGGATCAGTTTTACGCGACCGTCGCGGATCAGATGGGAGCGCAGCACATCAGCCTAGATGGCTTTGATCCTCCCGCATCGTTGCTACAGATAATTCCCGCGGGGATGGCGCGCCTGCACGGGGCGCTGCCGGTCGGGATCGATGACAACGGGATCTTGGTGGCGCTGGCGAATCCGCTGGATCCCCAGGTGGTGGAAGATCTTCGCTTTGCCCTGGGACAAGAGATCGTCCCCGCAGTGGCGGACTCGGAAAAGGTCCTGGAATTGATTGAAAAGCATTACGGGGCGGATTCCGCGGGAATGGACGAGGTGCTTTCCCAGCTGGGCGAGGGTGGGGAGAACCTGGAACTGAGTCCCGACCAGCTGGCACAGGAGGCCAATTCGGCGCCGATTATCCGTTACGTGGACCTGGTGCTCTATCAGGCGATCAAGGAGCGGGCCTCGGATATTCATTTCGAGCCCTTCGAGGACGATTTCAAGATTCGATACCGTGTCGACGGGGCGCTTTATGAAATGGCTCCGCCCCCCCAGCACCTGCAGGTTTCCATTATTTCTCGAATCAAGGTGATGGCGAATCTGAACATTGCCGAGCGCCGCCTGCCGCAGGACGGCCGCATCATGAAGACGATTTCGGGACAGGCGATCGACCTGCGGGTATCCACGCTGCCGACTCAGCACGGGGAGAGCGTGGTCTTGCGGGTGCTTGACCGTTCCTCGGTGAACCTGGAGCTCGAGGCTCTCGGATTGAAAGAGGAATTGTTCACTTACATCATCGATACGATCCACAAGCCCAACGGGATTTTTATCGCCACGGGTCCGACCGGGGCGGGAAAGACGACGACTCTTTACGCTGCCTTGCGCAAGATCAACACCGTCGACAGCAAGTTGTTGACCGCGGAAGACCCGGTGGAGTACGAGATCGAGGGAATCATGCAGGTGCCCATCAACGAGTCCATCGGGCTGACGTTCGGACGGGTGCTGCGCGCTTTCTTGCGGCAGGATCCGGATCGCATTCTGATTGGGGAGATGCGTGACGTGGAGACGGCGCAGATTGCGATTCAAGCGTCCTTGACGGGGCACTTGGTGCTTTCGACGCTGCATACCAACGATGCGCCGGGGGCGGTGACGCGCCTGGTGGACATGGGGACGGAGCCGTTCCTGGTGGCGGCGACGTTGGAGGCGGTGCTGGCGCAACGGTTATTGCGGACGATTTGTCCGGATTGCCGGACAGCTTACGAGCCGAATGAGGCGGTGATAGCGCAGTTGGGGCTTTCGCCGCACGAGTTGGGGGACAAAGATTTTTGTACCGGCCGGGGTTGCGACACCTGTAATCAGACGGGGTATAAGGGCCGGAAGGGACTTTACGAATTGCTGGATATCTCCGATTCGATTCGCGAGATGATTACGGACCGGGCTCCGACGGTAGTGTTGCGGCAGAAAGCGATTGAGCTGGGGATGCAGACGCTGCGGGAGGACGGGTTGCGGAACATTTACGACGGGATCACGACGATTGAGGAGGTGCTGAAATACACGTAAGAATGGCGACTTCTAAAGTCTTGATCGGATTTCGGCAAAGATGCTTGAATAAAACGATGCGCCCCGGGCTGGACAAGGCCTGGAGGACGCCCTAGTCTTGTAATTACAAAGTAAAGCTACCCCCTAGCCACACCCCCAGAGACACACCGCTATGCCCAGTTTTGAATACATCGCGCTCGACGCGAAAGGCGTTGAGACCACTGGTTCGATTGATGCCAGCAGTGAGGCGGACGCCATCGGTCAGCTTCGCAAGACTGGATTTTACCCCACCAAGGTGGTGGAGGCTGGTAAGGGGGGGATTGGCAAGGCCAAGAAGAAGGCGGGTCGGGCTGCCAAAGCCGGGGGAGCGCGCAAGGTGGGCGGCAGGATCAAGAGCAAGGTCCTCATGATTTTCACGCGTCAGCTGGCGACCCTGATCGATTCCGGGTTGCCGCTTTTGCGCGGGCTGACGGTTCTGGCGAAGCAGGAGCCCAACCCGGTGCTCAAGCGCACCATCGATTCGCTTGCGGATTCGGTGCAGACGGGGAGCACTTTCTCCGAGAGCCTGGCGCAGCACCCCAAGATCTTCAACAAGCTTTACATCAACATGGTCAAGGCGGGCGAACTCGGCGGGGTCCTCGAAGTCGTGCTGCTGCGTCTCGCGGAATACCAGGAGAAAGCGCAACGATTAAAGAACAAGATCGTGGCGGCGATGGTGTACCCGGTCATCGTGATGTTCATTGCCATGGGCATCATGGTCTTCCTGATGATTTACATTGTGCCCAAGTTCGAAGCGATTTTCCGTGACATGCTTCCCGGCAAACCCCTGCCGGCGCTCACCGAATTCGTAGTAGGATTCAGCCGCGCCTTAAAAGACCAGTTACCGTTCATTGTTGTCGGTGTGATCGTGCTGGTGATTGTCTGGAGAATTCTGGCGGCGACGAAGGCCGGGCGCCAGGTGATCGACCGTTGGAAGCTGAAGATGCCCCTTTTCGGTAATGTGCAACGCAAGAGCGCGATTTCACGTTTCAGCCGCACCCTGGGCACCCTGGTGACAAGCGGGGTGCCGATTCTGCAGGCGCTCAATATCACGCGGGACACGGCGGGGAATGTCGTTATAGCCGATGCCATCAACAAGGTGCACGAGAGCGTCAAGGAGGGGGAATCCATCGTGGCGCCATTGGAAGCCAGTGGCGTTTTTCCGCCCATGGTGATCAGCATGGTCGACGTGGGTGAGGAGACGGGCCAGCTGCCCGAGATGCTTTTAAAAATTGCGGACGTTTACGACGATGAAGTCGACAACGCCGTAGCCGCGCTGACCTCTATGCTGGAGCCGATCATGATCGTGCTGCTGGCGGTGGTCGTGGGGATCATCGTGATGGCCCTCTTCCTGCCGCTGGTGAGCATCATTTCCGGACTCAACGCGCAGTAATCATTAGAATCCAATCCCAGAATATCATGCCACACGAAAAACCTGACCTTTCGGTCCGGGATCTTCGTGGGAGCGCCGACGGAGCGAAGGTGAGGTCTTTCCGCCGTGCGCCGGGTCGAGGCGAGGGCCTCTTGAGCCGGTTTCGTTCCTGCGATGCCTCGGGATTCACCTTGATCGAACTCCTGGTGGTGATCGCAATCGTTATCACCCTCGCCGGGCTGGTCTTGGCCGCCGCCACCGGCATGCAGAAGAATGCAGCGCGCAAGAAGGCGCTTACGCAGATCAACGCGATCGAATTGGGCCTGGAGATGTTCAATCGCGACAACGGAGAGTTTCCGGTGCACGACAGCGGATCCTCCCTGACCGGGGATGTCCCCGAGCTGGGCGCGGAAATTCTTTACCAGGCGCTGTCCGGCGACGGGAACGACCTCCTGAGGTTTTACGCTGAGTCCTCGTCTTCCACGGGGAAGTTGGGATCGAGCGGCACGGCCTATCTTGAGGAGCTGGATCCCAAGGCCAATCCCCAGGGGATGGTGGGGACCAAGGGGTCGGGCAATTACACGGTGGTCGATCCCTGGGGACAACCGTATCGCTACGTGCGTTACCCGGAAGCGGTGGACCGGCGCAGTAATCAGCGCAACGTGGCCACTTACGATCTTTACACGATCGGCGCGGAGGGCAAGGACGAGAAGGAATTCGATTACAAGTGGCTCTCGAATTGGGATTGAGGTAGTCCGTAGTCCGGAGAGGTGGACTCGGGAGTCCAGGGCCGGGACTCCGGAAATCGCCTGGTCAGGCGTGGGAGACGGGGACGGCTTTTTCCGTGGAATCGGAGGATTTTTTCCGGAGGGCGGCGTTGATGAAGCCGGCGAAGAAGGGGTGGGGCCGGTTGGGTTTGGAGAGGAACTCCGGGTGGAACTGAGAGGCGAGGTAGAAGGGATGATCGCGCAGTTCGATGATTTCGACGAGGCTGTCGTCCGGTGAGGTGCCGGATACCACAAAGCCGGCGTCTTCCATTTTTTGCCGGTAATGGTGATTGAACTCGTAGCGATGCCGGTGGCGTTCGCTGACGGTGGTGCTCTTGTAGAGCTCGAATGCCCGGGTGCTGGCCTTGACATCGGTGACGCAGGTGCCGAGGCGCATGGAAGCGCCTTTTTCGGTGACATCTTGCTGTTCCTCGAGAAGGCAGATGACGGGGTGGGGGGTCTCGGGATAAAATTCGGTGCTGTTCGCGTCTTCCAATCCACAGACATTCCGGGCGAATTCGATCGTGGCGATCTGCATACCAAGGCAGAGTCCGAGGTAAGGAATGTCATGCTCGCGCGCGAATCGCGCGGCGGTGATTTTTCCCTCGATGCCGCGGTCGCCGAATCCGCCGGGGATAAGAATTCCGTCGACATCGGAGAGATAGAGGTCGGGACCGGCGCGCTCAATGTCTTCCGAATCGACACGCAGGCAATCGATGCCGCAGTCGCTGCCGGCACCGGCGTGGGTTAAGGCTTCGTAAATACTTTTGTAAGCGTCCTGGAGTTCAATATATTTGCCGACCACGGCGATCCGCACTTTGTGCGTGGGATTGATGACGCGATCGACGAAGGACCGCCAGCGGTCGAAATTCGGTTCCGCGGACTTAAAGTCGAAAAGTTCGCAGACAATCTCGTCCAGTTTTTCCTCGTGAAGATAAAGGGGCACCTCGTAAATCGTGTGTTCCACGTCGCGGGCTTCGATAACGGCGCGGGTGGAGATGTTGCAGAAAAGGGAGATTTTTTCGCGCAGCTCCGGCTCGAGTGGATGTTCGGTGCGGCAGATGACAATCTGGGGCTGGATACCGATTTCGCGTAATTTGGCGACGCTTTGCTGGGTGGGTTTGGTTTTCAGTTCGCCGGCGGCCTGGATAAAGGGGACCAGGGTGACATGGATGAAAATGACGTTTTCCGGCCCGACGTCGTGGGCAAATTGACGCATAGCCTCGAGAAAGGGCAGACCCTCGATGTCGCCCGTGGTCCCTCCAATTTCGGTGATAATGACATCGGCCTGCGTCTCCTTGGCGACGCGATGGATACGGTTCTTGATTTCATCGGTGACGTGGGGAATTACCTGGACGGTTTTGCCCAGATAATCGCCGCGCCTTTCCTTGCGGATGACAGATTCATAGACCTGACCGCTGGTGAGATTGTTAAAGCGTGAGAGAACTCCGCTGGTGAAGCGTTCGTAATGGCCGAGGTCGAGATCGGTTTCCGCACCGTCGTCGAGGACGTAAACCTCTCCGTGCTGGAAGGGGCTCATGGTCCCCGGATCGACATTCAGGTAGGGGTCAAATTTCTGGAGGATGACTTTGAGCCCCCGGTGTTCGAGGAGCGTTCCCAAACTGGCGGCGCAGAGCCCTTTCCCCAGGGAACTGACGACACCGCCGGTAACGAAAATATACTTCATCTATTTTTTTTGGTGATGATCCGGGTGACGAGTTTTGCTTGTTCAGGGGTGTCGACCCCGATGGAATCATCCTGGGTGATCAGGACGTGGATCGGGGTGCCGTTTTCAAGAGCGCGCAGCTGCTCCAGCTGTTCGCTCTGTTCGAGAGGGGAAGGAGACCAGCGGACAAAGCGGAGCAGGAAAGAACGGCTGAATCCGTAGATGCCCGTATGCCGGTAAAAAGTGTGGTTGGAGACCTGTTTACGTAGAAACGGGATCACGCTTCGAGAGAAATACAACGCCTGAGCGTTTTTGTTAAGTACGACTTTTACAATATTGGGATTTTCGAGTTCCGCGGCCCGGTGGCAGGGGGTGGCGGCGGTGATCATCTCGATCCGGGGGTTTTCGCGCAGAGTCCGCGAAAGGCGGCCGATGAGCCTGGGGCTGATCAAGGGTTCATCTCCCTGGATATTGAGGATATGGGAGAATTCGGGGTGGCGCCGGGCGACTTCGGCGATGCGGTCGGTCCCGCTGGGATGGGTTTTCCGGGTCATTTCGGCCTCGGCACCGAAGCCCCTGGCGGCCTCGAGGATGCGCTGGTCATCCGTGGCGATAATGACGCCCGCCAGCCCCTGGCAGCGGCGGGAGCGTTCCCATACGTGCTGGATAAGGGGTTTGCCGGCGATGGGGTGGAGTGGCTTTCCGGGGAAGCGAGTCGAAGCCCAGCGGGCGGGGATGATCCCGAGCACCTGTTTACGGGTCGATGGTCTGGAGGCGGTTTTCCTGGTCACGCGATGCGGGAGTCTCCCCGGGAGTCGAAGGGCGGTAACGGTGGAGATGATGTGGGCACAAATTAGCGCGTTTCGGGTGGGGGGGACAGTTTTTCCTCCTCAAGCGGGGGAAACAGTGCTGCCGGGGAAAACCAGAGGGGTGGCCGGGCAAACAATGGCATTTTCCGGCGGGTGGCTGTATGGTAATTTTCCAGAGTCCGAGGTTCCCCCCTCCGGTGGGTGGAGTGAGGACCAATCCATTACATGAGAACGGGAATTTTTTCGCTGGGGCTTGGTTTTATCACTCTGGCTGCTGGAGCGTGGGCGGCGCCGGCCGCGGATGGGGACTCTGAAAAGGCGGAGGTGCTGGAGCCCTTGGATGTATCGAATTTTCCGGGTGCCTTCGTGGAAGATGTCTTTGTTCCCGTGCCCAGCGAAGTTTTTGCGGTGCTGGACAAGCTGGGCGAGCCGGACTGGCGTGGGCAGCTTGAGAGGGAGGGTGGATACGGGACGCATTCCGACCGGACGTTGATCGCGTTGATTTTCGGGGTGGCGGTGGCAGACGGCTTCTTGGCGGTGGAAGCGCAGGATCGCGAAGCGATTGAGAGGACGGGGCGGGAAGTGTTGCGCCTCGCGAATGCACTTGGAATTCAGAAAGCAGTGACACGCCACGTGCAAAGTATTCTCGATGCTTCCGCGGGCGGAGACTGGGACGAGATACGCAGGGAACTGGACCGCACCCAGGCGACGGTGCGCAACACGATGGAAGAAATGCGGGATGACGACCAGGCGCGGTGCGTAAGTATTGGCGGGTGGTTGCGGGGCACGCAGGTCGTTTGTTCACTGGTGTCGGATTCTTACAGCACCGATAAGGCGGAACTGTTGAACCAGCCGGAGATTGCAAGGCACTTTCTCGAATCGGTTGCCAGGATGGCTCCCAAGGTGCGCGGCCATGAAAAGATGGTAGAGCTCGAGAACGGCCTGCAAACGATCGGCGAACTGATGGAAGCGAGCAACGGAACTTTCGGAGTCGACGTCGTTGAGGAGATTCACGGAATTTGTACCAAATTGATCGGCAGTATTGAGGGCCGCTCGCCGCCCGGAGGGGAGGGAGAGTGAAGATTCGAAGCCGCGAATTATCGATGCGCCGTTACTCTGCCTTCATTGCCTGCGTCGTGCTGATTTCGGGAGGATGGCTTTCCGGCGCACGTAAAGCGCTCGCGATTCTTGACGAGGCGCATTCCTTTGCCATGCAGATCGCGGAGGCCCATGTTGAGAAGGGTTTCGCAGTTCGAGAGGATTACTGGAGTGGCGAGTTGAAACCCGGGGGGAAGAAGGTCATTCGGCATCAACTCTTCAAGGGAAACGAATACTGGTTCTGGATCGGTTCCTCCCGGAATGAGGCCCGTCCATCCGTCAGCATTTACGATTTGGAAGGAAACCTGGTGCAGGTGGAGAGCCTGCAGGAAACGCATATGGCGGCGGCGAGGGTGCTGCCACCCAGAACCGGGTCGTATCTCATCATGATTACGGTGGATTGCGAAGACGCGGATATCGTGGATTGGGCTTTGGCTTACGGCTATCGGTGAAGCCTGGTCTGCCCGGCGCGGCATATCGACAGACTGCATGGAATCCCAATCAGAGTCTACAGAACCGGCGACGCTCGAGTTCGAGAGCCCGCATTTTCTGCAATCTCTATTCGCCAACGATTTTTCCCTGCTCAAAGTTTTGGAGAGCGCTTTCGCTTTAAAGGTGACGACGCGCGACGGTTGGATGAAGTTCGACGGGAAGCAGGAAGACGTCGCCCGGGCCAAGCAGGTATTCCGGGAATTGGAATCGGCCCGGCGCAAGGGAGCGGAGATCAGTAAGCATGTCTTCCAATTCGCGGTGGAAACTGTGTCTCGTGGAGGGGAGGGAGGAATCGTCGATTTGATGTCGTGCAGAATGCTGGGATCGGCCACCAAGCCGCCGGTGGTACCCAAGACCGCCGGGCAACTCGCTTACGTGCAGTCGATGGACCGGCAGGACGTGGTTTTCGGGGTGGGACCGGCCGGGACAGGGAAGACTTATTTGGCGATGGCGAAGGCGTTGCAATCGTTGGAGGACGGCGCAGTCAACCGCCTCGTGCTGACACGGCCCGCGGTCGAAGCGGGGGAGGCGCTTGGCTTTCTGCCGGGCGACATGAAGGAAAAGATTTTTCCTTACCTGAGACCCTTATATGACGCCCTTTACGACATGCTCGAGCCGCAGCTGGTGGAAAAGTACATTGACCGGGGAATGATCGAGATCGCTCCGCTGGCCTACATGCGGGGGCGAACCCTGAACCGGGCGTTCATCATTCTCGACGAGGCCCAGAACACCACTGGGGAGCAAATGCTGATGTTTCTGACTCGATTGGGGATCGATGCCCGTTGTGTGATCACGGGGGATCCTTCGCAGGTGGACCTGAAGAATTCCGTGGAATCCGGCCTCCGAGAGGCGATGCGGGTATTGCGGGGGACCGAGGGGGTAGATTTTGTGGAATTTGGCCGCCGGGATGTGGTGCGACACCCGGTGGTTCAAAATATTATCGACGCCTATAATCAAGGCAGGAACGGGAAAAACGGGCCCTCCGAGGGGGCCTCCTGAGGGCGGCGGGACTTGGCAGGGGGGGCAATCCGGGGTAATTTATCCAAGGTCTCCGAGTTCTTCCCGTAGGCGTTCTGGAAAATATAATGATTGCCACGCGGAAGCCCGGCGGCTAAACCACGCTCGCTGACGCAAAACACCGCCCAATCTACCGCAACCGTCACGCCCTCGACCGGCCCCACTGATCATGGCCGGGCGACTTCTCCTTTCCCAGAGCCTGAAGCCGCATTCTATCCCGGAACGAATCCATGTTCGAATCCCTGGCACGTCTTCAATTGAAGAGAAAAGGTTTTTCCTGCGGTCGCACCCGCAGGAAGCAGAGCGACAACGCCATCATCCAGGCGTTGTGGGAGAACCCGTGGATCAAGGCCCTGATCCTGGTCGGTTTTTTCGCCACGGTCCTCTCCATGGTGCTTTACACGGGCACGGGCAACGAGCTCTTTGCATCGCAGCAGGCCCGGGCCGCGGTGGTGGTGGGGATCGTCTTTCTGGCCGCCTTTGTCCACTTTTACCTGAACCATCCGCGTAGCTTCTGTGAGAACAGCAGAGTGTTGCTCGTTTTTGGAGCGATACTCCTCCAACTTGCGCTGCTCAGGTTTACTCTGCGAGTGGTTGAGCTGAACGAGTGGACATCGAATTACCTGTTTCTTTTGGCGCCTTTCGCGTTCGCCCCCATGTTGCTCTCGGTATTGTTGGGCCGTCACCTGGGGATGTTTGCCGCGGCGTGTTCCAGTTTGTTCGGCGCCCTGATTGTGGATGGGACCATGGTGTTGCAGTTTATCATCTTCAATCTCATCTGCAGTTTTACCGGGGTCTATGTCGCGGACCAGATTCGCAAGAGAAGCCGCCTCATCCGCGCGGGATTCAATGTCGGCCTGGTAACACTGCTCCTGGCTATGGCCATGGGGTACCTTAACGCGTTCCAATTTGACGCGCCCGCCGAGACCGACTGGCAACAGCTGGGGGTGCAGTGCCTGATGCCGCTGGTCGTCGGTGTGGCTACGGCGACGTTCATTGGTGGAATCCTGCCCATGATTGAAAGTGTTTTCCGGATAACCACACAGATCTCGTGGTTGGAATTGGCGGACCTGAATCATCCCCTCCTGCGCCAAATGACGATGGAAGCTCCGGGGACGTATCATCACAGTCTGGTGGTGGCGAACTTATCGGAAGCGGCGGCCGAAAAAATCGGGGCCCACGCGATCATGTGCCGCGTTTGTTCCTATTTCCACGATATTGGGAAGTTATTGAAGCCGGAGTATTACATCGAGAACATGACGGAAGACGAGAATCCGCATGACGATCTGACTCCCAACATGAGCATGCTCATTATCATGGCCCACGTTAAGGACGGGGTGGATCTTGCGATCAAGCATAAGCTTAATAATGCCATCATCGACATTATCGAGGAACACCACGGAACTTCCCTGGTGTATTATTTTTACCGGCGCGCACTGGAGCAGAAGGAAGAGATGGAAAAGCTGGTGGCCGAAGGTAAAGCCCACCCGGAGGATATCCCCGAGGTGGTGGAAAAAGGCTTTCGTTATTCCGGCCCGAAACCCACGACTCGGGAAAGCGCCATTGTGAGTCTGGCGGATGCGGTGGAGGGCGCCTCTCGCACCCTGCAGAAACCCACGCCCCAGAAAATTGAGCAGATGGTCGACGAGATCGTGCGTGCTCGCCTGCGTGATCATCAGCTCGACGACTGCGACCTGACCTTGCAGGAATTGGCCGAGGTGAAAAAGAGCTTCTGCACGACCTTGCGCAGCATGATGCACAATCGCATTTCCTATCCTAAGGAAACCAGCCAGGAAGAAGACCAGAAGAAGGAAGAGCGTCGCAGCCAGGGGAAAGCCAGGCAGGAGCAAAAAAAGAACGGGAAGAAGTCGGAGCCGGAAAAACCGCTGGCAAGCGGGAATCCGGTTTAGATCTCTTCGGCAGCTATTCCTCAGAAAAAGTCTAACCCCCCGGCGAAGCATCCTGCGCCGGAAAGTGCGGATTCAACCGTCCCCGTCAGTGATCCAGCCGGAATCCGTGCCCAGCATCGAGTTCTTTGATCATCAGGGCCGGCATGGCGTTGACAGGCGGAAGTTGGAGAATTTTGCGCGCCGCGCCTTGGCAGAGGCACACAGCCTGCCGGAAGCGGGGGACCATCCCGGGCCGCTCAAGTCGATTCCCTGCGTCGAGGTAAGCCTGGTCTCCGACGAGGAGATCGCACGAGTGCACCGCGAGTTCATGCAAGTAGCCGGGGCCACCGATGTCATCACGTTTGATCACGGAGAAATCGTGATCAGCGCGGACACCGCGGCGACCGCGGCAGCGGAGTTGGGGACGAGCTGTGAACGGGAGATCGCGCTTTATATCGTGCATGGCCTTCTTCACTTGCTTGGTTACGACGACAAGGAGCCGGCCGAAGCGGCGCACATGCGAGAGATGCAGGAGCAAATTCTCTCGAGTCTCTGGGATGCGGGCGATGCTTGCTAAAAGCGAAATATTTGGGATAATGATACGAGTGCCCCTTGCAGGTGCGAGGGACGACACCCATGGACTCTGGCATTTACATCAAGGATCAGCACGACGGAGAAGAAATTCTTCGTGCCATCCAGATATCGACGTTCCGTTTGGAATTCGATGCCGCCCTGACTTTTTCGCCGATGATCGACGCCGGGGAGGAGCAGTATTTCTTAGCGGCCTGGAACGACTGGCTGGACGGGAAATGGAATCCGTATCTCTGCAAACATCTCGTGCAGGTTTACATGATGAGCCGGGAGTTCAAGGTTGATGAGATTGTGCGTCTTGACGAAGAGCTCAACGATTTCCTGGACACGGACGAAGCGGCACGCAGTCTCGCCGGCGGCCTTGAACTTGTGGAAGGATCCGGAAAGGCCCGCCATCAGAAGGTGCTCGAGAAGTTTTGCGTCCTGACGGCGGAAAAGGGGCGTTCGGGGCATGCCGCGACGATTTTCGCGATTCAGGCAGCGGCTTTTCATCTGCCGCTGTTTTCCACACTGGTTTCCTACTTGTATTACGAATGGAAGTGCGGCGCTCGGCAATTGACGGATCGTTCCTTTGATGCCTGCGAACAGCGCTTTGCCGTGGATGCGATGGGAGCGCTGGGCGGCATTCGAGAACTCCTGCGTAAATATCTGGGCGGATTCGAGCCGGCAGCTTGCGCGTGATGCCGCCGCCGCCGGCGGGCGGCGCCCCGTCGCGGCTCTCCCGTTTCAGATCCAGCATGGCATGGGAAATGACATCCGCGACCGAAGTCATCGCGACACCGGAGATCGACACGGATGAGGAGACGGATATCGATTCTCCCTGGCAGGTCATTGTATTCGACGATCCAGTTAACCTGATGAGTTATGTGACGCTGGTATTCCGGAAGATTTTCGGGTATTCAGAGAGCAAGGCGACACGCCTGATGCTGGAAGTGCATCAGAACGGCAAGTCGATCGTCTGGACCGGTTCCCGTGAGCGGGCCGAGTTTTACGTGCAACAACTCCACTCCCACCAGTTGCAGGCCACGATCAGCAGGGTGGATTGAAACCATGCGCCTCCGGATTCTGAATGACGATTACTGGGAGATCCGTGGAATGGGGGAGACGGAAGTCTACCTGCTTCACAAGATTCCCGAGGCCGCGGACACGAAGGGCAGTGAACCCGCCAGGAAACGGCTCTATCCGGAGTCCTCTATTTCCGATGGCGGCGGCGAGGGTGAAAGCTCCTTGAGCGACTGGAGCGAACTGGTGCATCCGGAGCTCAAGGGAGCGTTTGGCGCGGCCATCGAGCAGGTGGTCGCGGATCTAAAAGCAGTGAAACCTTCCGGAGAGAAGGCTGCTCCGGGTTACCATCTGCGGATTCCTTCGGCACACGCGGATCATTGGTTCAGTGCGCTCAATCAGGCGCGCTTGGTGCTGGCTGAGCGCTACGATCTGCCGATGCCGGACGAGGAATTCGAATCGGAGCGGACCGCTGTCGATGCACGTTGGCTGGCCAATGCCCAGTCCAATCTCTACGCCTTCATCCAGACGTTCCTCCTCGATACCATCATGAAGCTTCCGTGAGAAAACGCCTTCAGTGGAACACGACGGTCTTATTTTCGTAGACCAGGATGGTTCTCTCCACGTGATGCCAGACCGCCCGGGCGAGCACGACTTTTTCCAAGTCCTTGCCGCGCCGGATGAAATCTTCCACGGAGTCGCGATGCGAGACGCTGACCACGTCCTGCGCGATGATGGGACCTTCGTCGAGATCTGAAGTCACGTAATGACTGGTGGCTCCAATAATCTTGACGCCACGGCGGTAAGCGGAGTGATAGGGCTTGGCTCCCGGGAAAGCGGGGAGGAAGGAGTGGTGAATGTTGATGATCCGGTCGGGAAATTCGCGCACGAAATCCTCGCTGAGGATCTGCATGTAGCGGGCGAGGATGATGGTGTCCACGTGGTGCTCGCGCAGCAGGGCGATTTCCGCGGCTTCCTGCGCCGCTTTGTTTTCGCCTGCGATGGGAAAATAGTGATAGGGGATGCCGAAGCGCTGCGCCGCTGTTTCCAGGGCCTGATGATTGCTGATGATCAGGGGTATCTCCATGCGCAGCTCTCCCGCCTCATGGCGTGAGAGGAGGTCGTAAAGGCAGTGTGATTCCCGGGAGGCGAAGACCGCCACCCGTGGCCGATCCTCCGAAAAGAAGAGTGACCAGCGCATGGAGAAGGGGGAGGTGATTTTTTCCAGCTCTTCGGGAAGTTTGTCCCGTGGGATGGCGAATTTATCCAGGGCCCACTCCATCCGCATGAAATGGACGTCGGCTTCCAGATCCACGTGCTGCTCCAGATCGACGATGTTGCCCCGGTTATCGTGGACGAACCCGGACATCGCGGCCACAATTCCCGGCCTGTCAGGACAGGAGAACAGAAGGACGGCAGTGGACGATGGTGGAGAAGAACTCATGCCCGCGTAATTACTGATCCAGAAGCACAACTTTTACCGCGGAATCAGGAAATAAATGCTCGAGGAGGGACTCGAACCCTCAAGGTCGTGAGACCACAAGATCCTTAATCTTGCGCGTATACCAATTCCGCCACCCGAGCGTATAATTGGGCAAGGGCAGAACCAATAGGCCCGGCGGTGCGGAGTTGCAAGTACGTTTTACGTTTTTGGAAGCCCGGAAGCCTCGGGGAAAAGGCTAAAGAACAGTGGACACAATTCAGACAGAGAGGCCGGGGGCAAACGGCCGGCACGATGTCCAGGAGCGGGCCGCCCCACCGGTGCCGGCATGGGGCCGTTACGCCGTGATCATTCCCGTCTGCAATGAGGAAGACTGCCTCGGCGAGGTGCTATTCGAACTGCAGAGGAAATCGGCGAATTGGGAGGCGGACTTGCTCCCGGTGGTGGGGCTTAACGGGAGCAGCGACGGATCGGGCCGCGTCGCCCGCCGCTACGGCGCGCTGGTCGGCGAGACCCGGGAGCGAGGGTATGGGTATGGATGCAAGGCCGCCATCGAGCGTCTCAGAGCAGAAGGAATTGTCGTCGACGGCTATGTATTTTTTGCGGGGGACGGGGCGGACCGGCCCGGTGACGTCCTGCGTCTGATCTCGGAACATCGGCGAGGAGAAGATCTCGTCATTGGAAATCGGACGCTGAAACTGTCGAACTGGAAATACCGCGGGAGCCGGCGTGCTTTTCCCAACGTGACCCTGGCTGCGGTGACCACGTTCTTGTGCGGGCGGCTGTTTTTCGATCTCGGCCCGCTGCGGCTCATCGATCGTCGCTTGTTCGATCGGATGGGGATGCGGGAGATGACTTGGGGATGGACGGTGGAAGCCCAGATCATGGCGGCGCGCCTGGGCGCGCGGATTCGGAATATCCATGTGCGCGAGCGACCCCGGCTGGCGGGGGAGCAGAAGGTGAGCGGAGTGCACTGGCGGCGTTCGCTGATGATTGGATTTTCGATCCTGGCCGCGGCGTGGCGGGTGCGCTGGCGTCGCTTGTGAGGGCGCGTATCTCCCCGCCGCTATCGCGCAGGATCGCGCAGGATCGCACAGGATTGCGCAGGATCGCACAGGATTGCGGAGCATCGCGGAGGATCGGGGAGGACGGGAGTGTGTCGGGGACAAAAAGCGGTCGCAATCCCAATATGCCGGCGCGCGCAGTAACCTTCCGCACGAACACCGAATAAAAAAACAAAAAATAGGACATATGTCCCATTTTTTGTTACGGCCCCAAGACCGCCGGAGCCCGGGGAG
>JAHEJT010000191.1 GCA_024638765.1 Verrucomicrobiales bacterium | reverse complement strand
TGGGACCGGTTTGAAGGTGCATTGCAAACGATCGATTCGTCGAGTGGCGCATGCCTGTGTCTGGTTGGAAATTCTGGCTCAGTTATTGTTTCCAGCCAAAGCGCGCGCCGCCGAATTACAAGCTTACCCCGGCGCGGAACTGGTGGAGACGGGATACAGTGACGGCGACAGTTTTCGGGTACGCTTCCGTGACGACACGGGCACGGGTGCAGGTAAATGGCGGGATGAAGTGGTCCGACTCTATTTCGTGGATGCGCCGGAGACGACGTTATCCAGCGACTCCGACCGGCGACGCGTCCTGGAGCAGTCGCGCTATTTTGGTTTGGAAGATCCCGTGCGGGTGCTGCACTTCGGAAAAGCCGCAGGCCGCCGGGTGCGGGAACTGTTGGAAAAGCCGTTCACAGTGCACACGGCGTTCGCGCGTGCCATGGGTCGTTCGCAGAAGCCGAGAATATACGCCATGATCGATATCGCGGCGGGGCACGACCTGGCGGCGGTCCTGGTGCGCGAGGGATTGGCACGGGCGCACGGCGTGGGGCGTCGCCGGCCGGGAGGCGTGTCCGCCGAAGATTACGGCACCTTTCTCGACGACTTGGAAATGGCGGCGGGACTCGAGCGTGCGGGCATTTGGTCGGAAACCGCGACCGATCGTATCGCGGAGCTGCGCAAGCTGCAGCGTGAAGAAGATCGCAAGCTGGACGAGGCCTTGCGGTTCGGTGTGTTCGCGACGGTGAGCCGGGAGAATCCTCTTATTCTTAATACCGCGGAAGAAGAGGAGCTGCAGCAATTGGAAGGGATTGGTCCCGCGCTGGCGAAGCGGATCGTGGAGGGGAGACCGTATCGGAAGGTGGAGGATCTGCTGCGGGTGAAGGGAATTGGGGAAGTTACCCTGGAGAGGATAAGACCGTTCTTAAAGGTAGGAGAGGGTAAAAGGTAAAAGGTGGGAAAGTAAAAGGTTTGAGAGCTCGGAAATTAAGCGCACTGCCGGCGCGATAGCGCAATGGATGATGGAGAAGCCAAAAAGCAGAGCACGGACCAAAGGGACGGGATAAATTACGCAGAAAACGCAGATGATTCAGATTGTGACTGAGTAGTCGGGAATTCAGAGACTGGAGACGAGAGTCGAGCGCTTAGGATTTAATCTTAAGTGGGTAGGCAGGAGAGAAGTCAACTGCTTACGAGAGATCCCTCGACTGCGCTCGGGATGACAAAATGGGGGCAGGGATGACAAACGTGAGGGGATGCTGTTAGGAAATTGGGACGGGTTGGCAACCCGTCCTACGTCTCTTTGGCGGGAATCGTGGACCTACATTCCTGCGATGCGGGTGATGGTCCACCACACGCCGGCGGCGGCGATGAGGAGGGAGCCGGGGATGACGACGGCTCTGCGGTAGAGATCCGGATCACGCAGCCAGGCGGTGGCGAGGAAGGCGATCGCGATCACGGTGAGCTGTCCGCACTCGACGCCGACGTTGAAACCCAGCAGGCCCACGACGAGGGAGGCGGGTGGAAGATCGAGCTCGCGCAAGGCGCCGGCAAAACCGAGCCCATGGACCAGGCCGAAGATGAAGACTACGAGGAGTCGCCAGCGGGTGTACTTAGGATGAAAAATGTTTTCCAACGCCACCACCGCGATAGAAGCGGCAATCACGGGTTCCACCACCGATCCGGGGACCCGCACGAGTTCGAGCGTCGCCAGTGCCAGGGTCAGGGTGTGTGCGACGGTAAAGGTGGTTACTTGCCAGAGGAGCGGGCGCCATTTCCGGCTGAGAAGAAAGACGCCGAGTACGAAGAGAATGTGATCCAGCCCCCTGGGGACGACGTGGACGAAACCTTCGCGCAGGAAATCGCGGAAGTTGGCCCACCACACCGCGGCGCCGCTCTCGATGCCGACACTCCCCGGCAATGGGTCCGTAGGCATACTCGCGGTCAGTCCGGTGAGATCGAGGATATAGCTGTCTTCCCCCGGAAAGAGCACCTGCATGCGCTTGACCTGAGTGCCTCGGATCTTATTGAGGAACAACACGCTGAGATTGCCGGCCGGCAGTGCGCGGATGCGGTATCCCTGCAACCCCTCCGGCAGCGTGGTGCGCCAGGTGCCGAGGAGCATGACCGGGTCGTCGATCTTTTTGAGAGGCTCGCCGCCGTGGGTGGTGAACGCGAAGGTAAATTTCGGGACGATTTGGCCCAGGGGTTCGAATTGGAATTCCACGGTGTTCGCGATGAGCGCGGCAGCCTGGGCCGTGAGTTCCGCGCGTTCTGCCGCGGTCATTTCTTCGAGGACCCAGTTTTGCAGGTAAGGTTCGTTCAAGGGGTCCTCCGAAAAGCTGCGGGGATCGATCTCCACCTGGATGACGGCGGATCCGTCGGCCTCGAACGCGGCGCGCACCGGGACGTCGGGGACGGGATGGGCGCGCGCGACGCCGGCGAGTAAAAAGCTGCCGCACAACGCTATGAAGACGGCGAAGAAAGAGGGCAGGCGCGGCGGCATGGCGTCAAAATGGCACGAAAGCGGAGGCGGGGACATGGGTTTTTTCCGGATTTACGGCGAAAAAGACTTGCCTCGGTGAAAGGTATGGAGCTTGGTAATTATTGCGTCCGGCATCACGGTGCGGGGCGTAACCAAACGCGGAGGAAGCAACTTCCGATCCATCAACCCAACTCAATCCAAAGAGCCTAGATCCCATGAAAACTATTCTCACAATTATGACAGTACTCGGCCTTGCGGCCGGCGTAGCGTTTGCCGGCTGCGGCAAGAAGACCACGGATGCCGGTAGCCTGAAGAAATACGATGCCGACTCCAAGTCGATCGTCGTGAAGACCGAAGACGGCCAGGCGAAGGTGACGTTGACCGCTTCGACGGCGATCAAAGACAAGGACGGTAAGGACGCCAAGATCGAAGATCTTGTCGGCAAAAGCGTGAAGGTGGTCAGCGAACACAAGAAAGCTGATTCCGTGACGGAAACGTCCTGAAGAATCGGCTTTTTACTTTTTTGAGAAGGACCCGGGGACGCAAGTCCCCGGGTTTTTTTTGGCGGCGCTTTGCGCCGGGTTATTGGTTAATAGTTAATCGTTGTTAGGATGGTTCACCTGCGGAAAACCCGGGTGGCGGTGTGATGTAGCCGCCGTCGTAAGACGGTGGATCGCCGCGGGGAAAACGGTCCGCGCTCTTGCGAGGGCGGTTAGATTGCGGCGCCCAACTCGTAAAAGCGCAGCGTATTCTCGGGTCGTTCCACGATCAGTGCGGCGAAGTAACCGGGCGCAGGCTCGAACGAATAGAGTGCCCAGCGCTTTTCTTCCCCCGGATGTCCGTCGACGCGAAGGAGGCGCGGCGGGGCGCCGGGCGCGAGGGTGACATCGAAGGCGTGGAGAGGGCGTGAAAGACCTTCGCCGATCGCTTTAATGAAAGCCTCTTTCCGGGTCCAGCACCGGAAAAACGCGGCCGGGCGACCGGCCGCGGGAAAGGATTCGTATTCCAGGCATTCAGCCGGGGAGAAAAAGCGTCGGGCGACGGCGTCGGCGTCTTTCATGGGGCGGACCCGTTCCAGATCGATGCCGAGACGGTGCTCGCGGCCCACCGCGATCAGGGCAAAGTCGCCGGCGTGGGAAACATTGAACTGGAGGCCGGGCGCGGCGGAGACGCCGTGAAGGCCGGGGGCGATCTCCGGTTTTCCGTGTCTCCCGTATTCGAAGGCCACCTCGGCGGGATCGATTTCCAGGCAGCGGCCGAGGATGCTACGGAGCGCTCCCCGGGAGAGGATAAACCGGCGCCGGTCTCTCTCGAAATGAAAGCGCGCGGCGCGTTCCGTCTCATCCGGATCGAGCTGCGCCCTTTGCGATTCTGCGAGGGCGGCGGGTTGTTGCTCGCCGATGGGGATGCGCCAAACATGGATGTCCTCTGCTTGAGGCGCAGCCCCAGGTCCGGCGGGGTTCCACTCTGGCAGAAAGTGATCGGTGGGATGCATGGCAATGGATGGGAATGACATCGCCCGGTATCAACGGCCGTCACGAGCAACGGGCGGGAAAGGGTCTGTCCTTCTTCAGGCGGAGGCGGGGGCAAGATCCGCGAGATGCGCCTGTATTTTCATGGCGAGCATATCGAGGGCGACCGAGTTGTCGCCGTGTCCATGCAGAATGAGATCCGCGCAGTGCCGGCTGGGCTCGACGTATTCCTTGTGCATGGCGCGCACGGTTTCGAGGTATTGCGAGAGAATGGATTCGGGTGTGCGTCCGCGGTCGGAGATATCCCGGCTGAGACGGCGCGCGAGTCGCAGGTCATCGTCGGCATCGAGGAAAATTTTGAGGTCGAAAAGGTGACGCAGGACGGAGGGCACGAAAATGAGGACTCCATCGACGAGAATGATGGGACGGGGGGCAAGGGGCACGGTTTCCTCGGTGCGTTGGCGGGCGGTGAAATCGTAGACCGGAAGTTCCACGGGCTTCTGATCGCGGAGGGCGCGAAGATGATCGATGGTCAGTTGATTATCCAGTGCTTCCGGGTGATCGAAGTTTCCGGTGCCGCGAATGGACTCGGGCCAGTCTTCCTGGCTGAGGTAATAAGCGTCATGGGGAAGATGGGCCACGTGATCGGGACCGATTTTCCGGATTAAGTTTTCGACAAAGGTGGTCTTGCCGGAGCCGCTGCCGCCACAGATACCGATGATCATGGGCGGGATGGGTGAGGGGAGAGCATGGTGGACACGATAGAGTCAGTGTAAGTGCAGGGGGGTGCGGAAGGCAAGGCGCGGTGTTTTCATGGAGCGGCGATGGGGGGCGTAGACACCGGCCGCTATTATTAGCGGAGGAATCGTGGGCTCGAAAGTTCCGGGGCGCGTCCTCTAGGGGGCCGAAAACCCCGCGTCGAGGGGGTTGGCGGGCGGAGAAAGTCAGGAAAGCCTGGCATCTTAGTTTTCTGGATCTGCTAGGAAATATCGCTGGACGCCGCGTGGAGGCGGGAGAATGTTGCCGGCTCAGGCTGGTATAATTTCCGGTAATCACAACGATTTACGACTCCGGATGCGGTGGAAAAGCCTTGCAGAACTCCTTTCACTCCGTCTAGTTTCGAAACCTACCGTAGTGAATGGGAAAATCATGAAAAGAGGCGCCTATCACCAAATTATTCTGGGGATGTTGCTAGGCTTGTGGTTTTCCGGGGTCGCGCTGATTGCGGGAGAGCCCAAAGGCCCCCTTGGTGCTGGGGGTCTCCCTGTGACGGAAGATCAGCGCCGGTACAAAGTCAGTGAGGTCGCGCCCGCGGATCCATGGAAGGTCCGCTACGAGCTTGGGCCCGGTGATTCGTTAAACTTCCGGCTTCACGGGAGACCGGAGTTGACCCAGGCGGGGGTTGCGGTGGGACCGGACGGGACCATCAGTTACCTGCAAGCGCGCCGGGTGTCCGTCTTTGGCAAGACGATCACTGAGTTGGGAAAAGAAATGGAGGAAGTTCTGGAGCAGTTTCACCGGGACACCACGCTGATCATTACTCCAGCTGCATTGGGCAGCAAGAAGTTCACGATCTTGGGCCAAGTACGGCAAAATGGGACCTATCCCCTGGTTAAGCCGATTTCCTTGCTGGAAGCGATCGCGAACAGCGGAGGCGCAGAGATTGGCGTGAGAGCCACCAGCGGGGAGACGGGGGCCGGCGGCACGGGCGGAGATCGGGTGGGTCTGGTTGACTTTGACAACTCATTCGTGCTTCGGAACGGCAAGATGCTGGATGTGGACCTGGGGGATCTTTACCTCCGCGGCGACATCACTCAGAACGTTCAGATAGAAGCAGGCGACTATATCTATCTTGCATCCAACCTGCTCAACGAGGTCTATGTCTTCGGCTCAGTCGGCGCCCAAGGCAGCATCCCGTTCCAGCATGAGTTGACGGTGATGGGTGCGATCAGCTCAGCCGGTGGCTATGCCCCGTTTGCCTGGAAGAGAAAGATTTTGATTGTCCGCGGCAGCTTGACCGACCCGACTTATCTTGTGGTCGACACGGGAGAAATTCTCAATGGCAGCGCCAAAAACGTTCCGCTGGAACCGGGAGACATCGTCTATGTGAACAGCCGGCCGTGGAAATTCGGGGAACAACTCCTGGACGCGGTAATCGTGGGCCTGGTCCAGGGTTACGCTTATAAACTGGCGGACGAAGTGGTGGATGACAGAAATCGCTGACATCAAGAAACAGTTTGGAAGAAAACCTGACGAATTGACAATTTTCCGACGACACACCTGCAGCGATCCGATGACCGGGCACCGTCCCCGATTCACCAGTGCAATGATGAGAAAGTCTTTTATCTCCAGAGATATTCCTGCCGTTTTGTTGATTTGCGGCGCTCTCGTCTCTTGCGCGACGAAAGGGGATCTCGACCCCTGGGCGGCACCGACGGATCGAGCGCAGCCCGAGTTTCTCAACGTGGAAATGGGGGGAATTCAACCCGGGTATTTGCGCGCGAAAAAGACCCCCTACAAGATTGGCTCCGGCGACGTGCTCGACGTTGAGCTGGTTGAGGTGGAGGGGACCCGCGCCGCTTCACTCGTGATGCCCGATGGCATGGTATATTACGATCTGGCGGGAGCAGTGCCGGCGTCCGGGTTAACCCCCGAGCAACTCGAGGAGGAGTTGGCCAAGAGACTCGAGCGAAGTTACTCGGCGCCTTTTGTCAGCGTCAGGATCGCGGAATACGGAAGCCAGACTTACACGATGCTCGGCCAGTTCGCCGCCCCTGGCAGCTATCCCCTGGGAGTGCCGACGACGCTGCTGCAGGCGATCTCACTGGCAGGAGGCTTGTCCGGCTTTACGCAGGAAGTCGTCGACCTGGACCGAAGCATCGTGTTGCGAGGCACGGAGGTAATTCCGGTTGATTTCGATGGTCTCATCAGGAAGGGCGATATGACGCAAAACATCTATCTCGAGCCCGGCGACTATGTATTTCTGGCAGAGGCTTCCGGGGCCACGGTTTATGTGCTTGGAGACGTTGCGAGAGCTTCCGTGTTGCCCTATACCCAGCGAACCACGTTTCTCTCGGCGTTGGCACAGGCCGGAGGACCGAATCCATCGGCGCACGCCGGGGGAATTGTCCTGATCCGGGGTTCTTTGCGAAGTCCGCAGGTTGCGGGGCTCAATTTCAAAGACATCGCCCGGGGTAGAGAGCGGGATTTCAAGCTGCAGCCGGGGGATATTATCTGGGTTCCCAGGGCGCCTTGGCAGAAACTTGAAGATTACGCGAAGACATTCGTGAGGTCTTCCGCGACGGCCATTGTGCTTCGATTGATCGATCGAGATCGGGTTGAGCGCCGGACCACGCCGGTGATTGTTTCTCCCTGAGAGAGCCGGATCCCGGGGCCTGCCAGGCCGGCGAGTTCGAAGCCTGGGGCGCATGCGCGTCGGCTTGCCGGCGAGCGGGCCGGCTTTGAAAACTCCCGTTTTCACGGAGATTACGGACCCTCGAATTAATGGCGCGGATCTGGGGGCGCTCGTTAACTTGGTGGTTTTGGAAAATCGACACCGCTACCGCTCGCCCGTCGCGGTGATTGCTTGGTGCTTACTTTGAGCTTCCCAAAGCTCCCGTTTTGGCGATAACTCATGCTTGAGGAACTCGGGGGCGGAAGCACTTACTAAATCACTCCACCACTCTTCCCGGTCACACCGGGGAGCTATACCACCAATGAAGAAAGTTCTGCTGTTTGCGGCGGCATGTCTGCTGTCTGGCGCTATCCCTGTGTCCGGGGCTCAAGTGATCGTCAACTTTATGACTGATGCGGCTGCTAATCTTAACAACCGTGTATTTGCGGATGAATCCGGAACGCCACTGCCTGACGGCAGTTTGATCCGGGTCGGCACCTTTACCGATGGCTTGACGACCAATCGTGCGATTCTCGAATCCGGAACGTTTGCACAGCTCGATATGATCTTCACTCCCTTGGCGGAAGACGCCATTAGGCCCACGGGTGTCGGAGTGGTCGGGCAGAGTGTGCCTCCGCTGGTGCCCGCGCCGACGCCGGACATCCTGGTGGTGAACGGGACAGGGACCACTGGGCTGGTTCCAGGCGCCGCGCTTGGTTCCATTGCGGCGATCACGTCGCCGCCCCCGGGGATCGGCGATACGGACCAATTGTATCTCTGGGTACTTACCACCTCGGACTTGAGTGCGCACTCCGCCCCCGGAGTGCACTCAGGCATCTTTACTTCGCAGACCAGTCCTGAATGGAAATTTAAAGCGAGTAATGGAATCGCTACTAACGCCCTGCGCGGGGATGATGTCGGACTGGAGGCCATCCGCGGAATGGTGACTGACGGGGTGCTGCTTGTGCCCGAGCCTTCGACCGCCTTGCTGGGTGGTATCTTCGCCCTGCTCGCGCTCTGCCGCCGCCGCCGCTGAACGACGCTGCATTTTGCTGATACGCAAGCGTTGCGGAAATTGCCCCGCCCGGCGCGATGCGCGCTCATTACTAAGACGGCGAAATCCCGTAAGCGGACCGGCGCGCGCAGAGCACGATCTTTTTCCGGTGCCCGGGCTCTGGAAGGGCCCCTTTGGAAAGCCGGAACCGCTCCTTCAGTCAGCGGCGGCGGCGCAGGACGGCGGCGCTCGCGGATACCATCAGGAAGAGCACCGTGGAAGGTTCCGGCACCGGCACGATGCCGAACATGAGGGAACCTGCCAGGACACTTCCCCCCTGCAGTCCCTGGATACCGGTGTCATCGCCGCGCAGCGCGAGGAAATCAAGGGCCCCATCGGCGGGCATCAACCAGAGGGGACTGGTAAAGATCCCCCAATCACCGGGAACGACGTTGGAGGGATCGGCGGTGTCGGTGGTATTGAGGACCCAGACGTAGAGTTGCGCGTCCTTGGGGATATAAGCATTGGTATAATCGCTCACTGCTCCGGAGAGACCCCCAGGCGCCACGGTGTCGTTCGTGGTCAGCATTCCGTCCGGATTCGAGGGCATCACGTTGCCTCCGCCTGTGGCGAAGTTTCCCTCGCCCAGGGCGGTAAAGATGCCGTCAAGTTCTGAGAAAGTGGTGCTATTATCGAGGATGTCTTGGCCGGCGCCCGAAGTATCGAAAGTACCGATCCGCACCACGGTGCCGTCAGTTGCAGGCGCCCCTCCTAAATCGTAAGTCGCCAGCGTCCGGTCGGAGCTGGTGAACGAAACGAAGACGCTTCCTGCGAAGAGCGGGAGCAGGAACACCGCCAGAATCAGGATAGAGTAGATCGAAGAGAGAATTCTCACCGGGACATACGGCGAAAGGCGATAGGGTTGGTTCGAGAAGTGATTCGGTGTTGGGCGGGTTTCAATTATTGGAGGTGATTCG
>JAHEJT010000302.1 GCA_024638765.1 Verrucomicrobiales bacterium | reverse complement strand
GGAAAGCATCGGCGAAATGCTCGCCGCCCTGGACGACTGCTTTCAGTAACGGCGGCATCCCGCCGCCGAAAGCACGTTCAGCCCCGGAGGGGCGAAAGCAACCGTCCACCGATGACTAAAACGACCTCTAAAACAGGGGCCACAGAATGACCGCGTCTCCGGCCTGCGGCCTTTCGCCCGGACCAGTGCCAAGCTGTCCGAGCACATCGGCAATCGAGGATTCGGATTCCACGCTGGTCACTTCCAGCATACCGACCACGTCCGTGCCGCGGCGCACCGCGAGTTGCTTCCCGATCGTCAATCCGCGCTCCGCGCCCGCGTTGATGGAGACGAAGCCCCAGTCTTTGTCGAAAGCAGTCACCGCGCCCACCGGCACCGCGCGCTTGATCCTCTGTTGCTGCGGAGTGAGACTTGCTTCGGGATTGAGAGGCGGGGTGCCGCCCAACGCATCGATGCGCTCTTGCCGGGCAATCTCATCGAATTTCTTGTTCATCACCGCGCTCTCCTGCTCCAGGGCGTCGAGCTCCTCACGGAGTCGATCGACCTCTTCGTCTCTGGCCGGGACCTGCGGGGCGACCCGCTCGTCGAGACGACTCCCCGGGGAGGCGGGCTTCTGCGCCCCCCCTGGTCCGGGCGACTGGGCGACCAGGCCGGCACCCGCAATGCTCTCTTGCATTTGAAATTGCCTCGCAAAACGCTTCTCCATCAGCTCGGTGTAATTGGTGATCGCCAGCACCAGGAGGACCAGCGCGGCGAAGATGAGGGCGAGTTTGGCGGTTTTCATGTGAGGACGGGGGGTCAGGGTAGTGCCCGAATTTCCAGCGGACACGGGGGTCTCCAGGGGGAAGAACACCTTAAGCACATCTGCTGCATTTTTCACCAGCAAAATCGAGGCCGCCACGGGCTTGGGATTGACCCCCATACCCCCGGGTGCTAGTTTCCCCGCGCTTCGCGCGCCCATCGATCATGAGCAAGGCTTCCGACAGCGGTCCGAATTACAAGCAGACACTCAATCTGCCGCAAACCGCCTTTCCCATGCGGGCGAACCTGGTGGAAAGGGAGCCGGGGCGGCTCGAGAAATGGGAGTCCTCAGGTCTTTATCAGAATATCCAGGACGCCCGCAAAAGCTCCGGCGCTCCCGCCTACATTCTCCACGACGGCCCTCCCTTCGCCAATGGCGACGTCCACATGGGCACCGCGCTCAACAAGGTGCTCAAAGACCTCGTCGTAAAATCCAAGACCATGGCCGGCTTTTACACGCCCTTCATTCCCGGCTGGGACTGTCACGGCCTGCCTATCGAATTCAAAGTCGTCAAGGAATCGCGCGGCCTCAGCCCCGTCGAAGTGCGCACACGCTCGGAGGCATACGCCCGTAAATACATCGATATCCAGCGCGCCTCTTTCCGCCGCCTCGGCGTGCTCGGCGATTGGGATCACCCTTACCTCACCCTGGATCCGGCTTACGAAGCCGACGTCATGCGCGCTTTCGCAACCTTTGTCGAGAAGGGTCTCGTCTACCTCAGCAAGAAACCCGTGCTCTGGAGTTATGGCGCCCACACCGCCCTCGCAGAAGCAGAAGTGGAATATCAAGACCGATCCGATCCAGCCGTCTTTGTCCGCTTCCCGATAACCAAGGGACGTTTTGCCGGCGAGTCGAATTTCGTTATCTGGACGACCACGCCGTGGACCCTGCCCGCGAACCTCGGCATCGCGCTCCAACCGGACTTTCTCTATGTCCGGGGAGACTTTGTGCACGAGGACGGCCGCACCGAGAACCTCATCATCGCCAGGAACCTGCTCGACTCGTTCGGCGCCATCACCGGATTCCAGGTCACCGGCGCCACCGAGGAATTGAAGGGACGCGATTTCGCCGAGACTTGGGCCGCCCATCCCTTCCTGGATCGGGAATCAAAGGTCATCACGGGAAATTTTGTCACCGCGGACACCGGCACCGGCGCCGTCCATATCGCCCCTGGCCACGGCACGGATGATTATATCGCCGGTATCCAGCACGATCTCGATATTCTCTCCCCCGTGGATGATCTCGGAAATTTCACGGACGAATGCGGCGTCGATGAATTGATCGGCAAACATGTTTTCGATGCCAACGATCGCATCATCGAGATCCTGGAGGAGAAAGAATCCCTTATCGGACGCGAAACATACGATCACTCCTATCCCCACTGCTGGCGCTCGAAAACGCCCATCATCTTCCGGGCCGTGGAGCAGTTTTTTCTGCGGATCGACGATCTCCGGGAGAAAGCTCTCACCGAGATCGATAAGGTGGACTGGATCCCGCATTGGGGACGCAACCGCATTTACGGCACCGTGGAAGCCCGCCCCGACTGGTGCATCTCCCGCCAGCGCACTTGGGGCGTGCCTCTGCCCGTGTTTTACGGACCCGATGGCAAACCCATCATCGACGCCTCCATCGCCCGCAAAGTCGCCGATCTCATCGAGGAAAAAGGCACCAATATCTGGTTCGAACTCGAGGACGAGGCCCTCGCGGAGAAATTCGGCCTCCCCGTGGGCACCCGCCG
>JAHEJT010000042.1 GCA_024638765.1 Verrucomicrobiales bacterium | reverse complement strand
CTGGATACCGTCCAGCGGCGAGGAATCGTGCCCGGCGAGAATCGCCAGCTCAGTGCCGCCGTCGTCGTTGACGATGATATTCGAGTTGACGATGGTGCCGGTGCCGCCGTTCTCGACGATGGTGAGGGCGCCCGCATTGACGATGGTATCGCCGGAGTGGGTATTGGTCTGGTTGAGCTGGAGATTGGCGCCGAGATCGGTGGGGGTCGCGGTCGTCGAGAGTATGCTCACTCCGAGAGAGGGGCTGGCGACGTCGGCTTCGCTGGCGGAATAGAAAGTGCCGTCGCGAAAGACCGCGTCCACGAGCTGGTCGGCCGTCTGGGCGATGATGAATCGTCCTGGGTTGGTGCCGCCGTTTTCGATAAAGGCAGTGGCCGGCCCGGTGGCGGTGAAGTCCTCGGTGGTGGGATTGTTGTTGCCGGTGGCGCCCCCGTTGGGATCGCCATCAGTGAGGAGGTTGCCAATAGTCACTTCGCTGCCGAAGGCCTGCAAGGTGGCGTTGTGGCGCAGGAGGATGTCGACGCCGGCGTTGGAGGCACTGGTGGCGGCGCCGGTGTTATCCCCGAAGCGGAGCCAATGCTGCTTGTCGAGGTCCGGACCTTCGAGTTGCGGGTCACTGCCCTGGACCGGGCCGTTGTCGCTGCGGTTGCCGACTTCGATGCGGCCGCTGAAAGCCGAATTGTCCCCGGACAAGGTGACCAAGTGGTACTGATCCAGGTCCGTATTGGGAGCCACCGAGGTATCGAAGGTGCCCCCGTTGCCCCCGACGTTCTGGCCCTGCTGCTGATAGACGCGGATGCGCTTGCCGCTGCCGAGGATATTGCCGGCTATGTTGGTATAATATTCTTCGCGGATATTGTTGTCGCCGGGGGTGCCGAGGTTTCCGATATCGGCCACGCCCTCGCCGCCGCGCTGGTTGTTGACGTTCCCGCGATTAAAGATCTCCAACTCTTCGTTGGGGTCATCCGCGGTGGCGAATCCACTGAGATCGAGGTTGCCCGAGTAAGTGACGACCTCGTTGTGATCCGTGAAAATGGTGCCGATGCGCATGGTGTTGGAATCGCCGAGGACGGTAATGTCCTGGCTGACTTCGTGTTCCTTGCCGACGGCATCGTCGGAGCGGTAGAGGAGCTGGACGGTGCCTTCTTCATTGGTGTTGGCGGCTTCATCGCGGCCGAGGATGATGCCGCTGGCGTTGGGCAAGGCGTTGCCGGTAGAGTTTTCGAGGAAGACAGTTCCATCCTCGACAAGCAGAGATCCGAGGAAGCCGGCGTTGTTCTCCTTGAAGCGCAGGCTGCCTCCGCCGTCTTTGCGGATCTGCGTATCCGGGCCGCCGACGATAAAGCCGCCGTCGTTGTTAAGGAGCATCTCGTCACCGGAGACCAGGAAATTGGCCACCGCCGGGTTGCCGGGATCACCGCTGCCGACGAGCTGGACGATGCCGTCGAGGCGGTGGTTCCTGAAACCCGAACCGTTTTCGTTTTCCACGGTGGCGCCCCCTTCCAGGATGACGTGGTCCTCGATCTGGATATTGACGCCGGTGGAGGCATCGTCCGCGCCCAGCGCCAGGGTGGCCCCGTCACGGACGATGACCCCGTCGACGAAGGAGTGATCCTGGCCCAGGGTATTGTCGCCGGTGGCGGTGATGCGGAAGGTGCCCTCGCGGATGTCGAGGGCGCCGGTCCAGGCGTTGGCGGCCTCTGCGTTGTTGGCGAGGACGAGTTCGCCCTGGCCGGTCTTGATGAGATCGCCCAGGCCGGTGGCTTCGGTGGGATCGCCCTCGGCGATGAGGTTGCCTTCGCCGACGATCTCGCCATTGACGACCGAGATGGTCCCGGTGTTGGTTTTAATAGTGCCGCCGTCGCCGCCGAGGACAAAAGTCCGGCTGGCATCGAAGGTGATCCCGGTGGTGAGGACCAGTTCGCCGCCGAAGAGAGAGATATCGTTGAAATCGAGCGCGGTGAGATCGATGGTGGCGCCGCTGCCACCGCCGCTGGTGCTGTCGATGCTGAGCGCTCCCAGCATATTGAACCCGGCGCCTGCGTCGGTGACGGCGAGCCCGGTGATTTCGCCGGCACCGCCGACGGCGGCCACGGTAAGGACGGCACCCGTGCCTCCCAGGCCGGAGACATTGATGGTGTCGTCCACCGCGAAACCCGTGCCGCCGGTGCTGGCGGCTGCGGAGAACGCGCCGCCCACGCTGATGCTGCCGAGCGCTTCGATGGCGTCGATGACCACCGAGCTTCCGTTGATAAAGGTGTCGCCGGTGTAAGTATTCGTGCCGGTCACGTTGGTGATTCCGGTTCCGGCATAGGTCACGCCCGTGGTGCCCCCCGCGGCGGGATCGGCGATGACGGTGGAGATGGTGAGCGCATCCGCATCGGCGGTGTTATAAATATCTCCGCCGTCGGCGCTGCCGTAATTATGGATGAGGAGTTCGCCCTCGGCACCGCCGGCGAGGGTGCCGTTGGTGATGGCATTGGCATTGGCGTTGGCGCCCGGGACGAGGAACCCGCCGTCATCGAGGGTGAGGACGTTCCCGCCGGCGTCGATACTGATGCCTGCGGCGGCCGCGGGATTGATGCGGATCGAGTTGGTGGTGGTATCCGCGACGAGAGCGGCGGGACTCACGGTCAGGTTGGTGTTCAAGCCGGCACCGAAAGTGTCCTGTTCACCGGCGGCGTGGATGTATTCGCCGACATCCGATTCCGCGACGCCGACGGCGTCCACGGCGTCGAGACCGGCCCAGCCCGATGCGGAGGCCGAATTCGTGCCGAAGACGGCCCAACCGCCGATGCGGGAGTCGAAGACATCATCACCGGAACCGGGTGTCAGGCTGGTGTGGGCGCCGGCGGTGGCGCCGGCGCCGATGCTGATGCGGCTGGTGCCGAGGCCCGACTCCACGAACGCCACGGTCGCGCCGTTCACCTGGCTGACGACGCCTGCGTTGGCGAGGACGACCTGGCGGGCCCCGTTGGCGTTGGCGACTTCCACCTCGAACCGGCTGTCGCCGGATTGGGCGGTAAAATTGCCGGCGGCCTGTTCTTCCGCGTTGGCGGTGGCGCTGGTATCGGAATGATTGCCGCCGGTGGCGAAGTCGTCGTAATTGCGGACATCGGTGAGCCGGAAATCACCCCCGGCCAGGGTGAAGTCCACGTTGTCACCGGTGGCGCTGTTGATGGCTTTCTGCGTCAGATTATTGCGGCGGGTGATGGCGAGTTCGCCGGCGCGCAGGATGAAGTTGTCGATTTGATTGGCCTCGGCGCCGCCCTGGTTCTGATCGATCCAGAAGTCCCCGGTGCCGGCTTTGACAAGGGTGGAATTGGCACCGCGGATGGAGCCGTGGAAATTGACGCGACCGTTGGTGGCGGTGCCGCCCGCGGTATTGTATCCGTCATGCGAATAGAGGCGCAGGGTGCTGCCGCCATTGGCATTTTCCAGTGTCCAGCGGTGCGTATTGGCCCCGCCTTCGTCGCCAAAGCGGTTATTGGCCGCGTCATTGCCGTTGGCCATGGTGTGACCGTCGTCCCCGATATCCACGGTGGCGTCGGCGCCGCCGAAGTGTTCCAGGCCGACGGTGGTATGGCGTCCCGCGGCGTTGGCATCGTTGCGGATCTGGACGGCGCTGGTGTTGAGGTATTGGCCGTCGCGGGTGAGCAGGAGGGTCGTCTGTTCGTTGTTGGCGGTGCCTTCGCCGATCCAGAAGCGGCCATTGACGTTGAGGGAATCGTTGACGCGGGCCGCTTCCGAGGTGAAGAACTGCCCGGGGGCTTCGTCGCTAGTGCGGGTCGCGGCGGGATCGAACGCCAGGCGGACGGTGCCACGTTCCGTGAAGAAGGCGCCCGCGGAATCCCATTGCTGGATGATATTGACGAGGAGTTGATCGTTGCCGTCCACCTCGAAGCGCAGGACATCATTGGCATTGGCGCCGCGGTCATTGAGATCGCCGTCCTCGATGATGTCGGTGTTCCCGTTGAGCGGGTTAGTGGTGGTAAAGCGGGTATTGGGATTGTAGACGCCGCTGGGGCCGCCGCCGAGGCCGGCGTCGAAGCCGGTGCCGGGGGCGCGATCGGAGAACTGGCCGAAAAGATTGATGATCCCGGTGCCGGAGCCGTTGGTGTTCACGGTGCGGGCGTCCTGGTAAAGGATATCGGCGTCGAGCTTGGCGGTGGCATTAGGCACGGAGTAAATGTCCCCGGCGATGGTGAGCGATCCCTCGCTGTCGGTGACGAGGCGGAATTCGTTGCGGTTGATATCCTCGGCGTTCCCGTCCTGGTCGAAATCGGTGATATTATTGATGATGATGTCGCCGTCCCAGATGTTGTGATCATTGACGGTGTGGAGGTGATCCCGGCTGACGTCGGCGAGATCGACGATGAAATCGACGCCATCGATGATGACACCTTGTTCCAGGTTGAGGACCGCCTCGCCGACGAGGCGGTAATCGGTGGCCCCGCGCAGGGCGCTGTTATTGCGCAAGCGCAGGGCGCCCTCGGTGACGACGACGCTGCCGCCGAGATTGTTCTCGCCTTCAAGAAAGACCTCCTGACGGCCGGTTTTGATGAGACCGTTCCGGGCCTCGATGGTGGTGCCACGGAAGAAAAGGTTCTGGCCGCTGTTGTTGACGATAATGGCCTCCTTGTCATCGGCAGTGCCGTCGAGGTCGACGGTGCCGCCGAAGACGATGTGGTTTTCGCCCGAGTTCAGGTCGCCGGTGCCGCCGTTGCGGTTGCTGACGAACATGCCGGATTGCGAGGTGAGCGTGACGCCGTCGTTGATGAAGAGGCCCGAGCCCTCGTTATTGCCGACGTTCCCGCCGCCGTCGACGGCCGCGTATCGGACCGCGGCGGCCGTCACCGATTCGGTGAGCGCATTCGTCGCCGAGCCGGTGGCGGCGGCCACGGTGGTTTCCGGGGGCTTGAAGTTGATGGCCTGGTTGAGCCCGGCCGCGGCGGTCAGGGCGGAGGCGTCGGGCACCTGGAGCATGTCGGCGGCGCTGTTGGGATCCAGGGTCCGCAGGGTGTTGCCGTCGAAATACGTGAACTCTCCGGCTTTATTAGGAAGCTGGGCGACGGCCTCGACGACGCCGTCTCCGGTGAAGACGCCGATGACGATTTCCTTGCCGTTGGCGTCGGTGACCGTGCCCAGCTGGGTCTGGTCGGCGACATTGACCGTGATGGCACCGCCGCTGTTGAAGATGGTTTCATTGACGGCATTGGCATTGAAATTGATGACACCGCCCGGGTCACGGCGCAGCTGATCGATGTTGAGCGTGAAAGCGCCGGTGGCGCCGGTATTGATTTCGAAATTGTTGACGCCCTGGAGGACACGGACATCGCCGATGGTTTCAGAGGCGGTCACATCGGCCGATTCGATTTCCACACGGTTGGTGTTGTCCGACCATAGATCCACGGCGTCATTGAGCTTTTCCGATTGGTTGGCGGTGTAATCGATATTCAGGGTGCCGCGCCGGGTGAGATTGATGCGGCCGACGCCCGAGAGATTGCCGTCGCCGCGGATTTCGACGCCGCCGTTGAGGCCGGTATTGTCATCGGCCTGGTCGTTGATCTGGAGGGTGCCGGTGAAATCGTGGTCACCGGTGAAGACCAGCTGGGCGGTGTCCGTCTTGGCGAGGCCGCCGGCGCCGGTGAAGCCGCCGGTAGTCCCGTCGAAGACGTGCTCCGGTTGTTCCCCGGCGCCGTTCTGGCGGAGGAGGCGCAGCAGGAAATCATCCTCGCTGGCATTGAGGGTGATGGTGCCAGTGTGGGTGACGGTGCCGGGCCCGGCGGTGGCGAGGCGGTTGTTGTCAATCTGGAAGATGCCGCCGTTTATTTCGTAATCGGTGTCGTAAGTAGTACCGACGCCTTCGATGAGGTCGTTGAGGAAGAACCGGGGGACGGTGCGGTCATTGGCCGAGCCTTCGTGCGGTTCCACTTCGGTCCCGGCGCCGGTGTTGAGGGGGTTGGCGCCTAGGTCGCCCCCCGGCCGGGTGCCGGCATTGGCGTCGCCGGAGGCCGCGCCGAGGATGACGGTATCGACATCGAAATCGGCGGCGCTGGCGGGGTTATCATTGTTGCCGCCGAGGTTCAACTGGACCGAGCCATCGCGGACGCGGAGGGTGTCGATATCGGTGAGGGCGCCCCCGATAATGAGGTTGGCGTCCTCACCCTTGGTGAGGTTGTTGCGCGTGCCGGTGCCGTCGTTGCCGGTCACCCTGCCGTTGAGGATGAGGTTTTGAAAGGCGTCGACAAAGAGTCCGTCGGCATCCGCGATGGTCCAGTTGACGTTGGCATCCGCATCGTCGTTGCCGTTCCCATCCGCCTGATTCGAAATCGGATGGGTGGTGGTGCCGTCGATGGTGGTGATGCCGAAGACGCCCGAGTCGAGAGGGCCTTCGCCGGTGCGGTGGATGATGGCCGCGGCCCGGCCGTCGCCGGTGCCGAGCGTGGGATCCGTGCGCATCGTGATCGTCGCCAGGCCCGGGGCGGAGTCGTCGGCCATCTGGCCGTTGAGGTCGATCTGTTGACCACCCTGATTATCGCCCCAGATGAGCGTGCCCAGGATGATGTCGCCGTTGAGATCGATGGCGCGGTTGGCGGTGACACCACCGTTGGCGAAATTGGTGTCATTGGTGTTGCTGTCGCCCCAGAGAATGGCGACGGCGTCGATGCCGTTGGGGACGGCGCCCGGATCGCCGCCGGCGAGCATCCACTGAGTGACGTCGAACCAGTTGGCATTCTGGGCGTTGGTGGCCCAGATGGCGCCGCCGCTGCCGACCTGGGCGTGGCCGGTGGGCGGTGCGAGGAAAAAGACGCAGGCGGCGGCGAAGAAGGCGGGCGCGAGGCGCGGCAAGGTGAAAGAAGAAGTAAAAAAGTGCCGGTTTTTATTTAGTGGTGTTGCGTCCATGGTTCCAATCCTCCTCCTGCCCTTGAGCCCGGGGGGTCGAAACCTGGGGGAACAGGGTTTCCGAGCTTGAAGACAGCGGCGTCCGCTGGCAAGCGAATCCTTGATGGATGGGGAGGCAGGCGGGTGTTTGAACATCTACCTGATTTCGTGGCTTATCGCGGGAGGTTCCGCCGGGGCAAATGGAGGGCCGTCTCGATGATCCTCGCGAAATGAAAGAGATCCCGAGGCAGCGGACCACCGGTCGTTGTTAAACCACGAAAACCCTCGGATCCCGCCGCGGATGATTTCGCCCGAAAAAACTGCTAGGAGTTTCCTTTCTCAGCCCCGGCTTTATTCCGTCCAGGCGCCCCGGGTTGGAGGGGGTTCAGCGGTAGCGGGCCGCGTTGAGGCCGCCGGGAAGAAAGAGGAGAAGCGCGACGGCGACGGCAACGGTGGTAGCGGTCGGCGATGGGCGGGCGGAACGCATGCCGGGAAGATAGGCGGCGATCGGTTGTGGATCAAGAGTGCGATGGGTGTTCGTTCGGCAGGACCGGCGAACCTGTGGTTGCCTGAGGAGGATTGTTTCGATAGGTTGTTTGGCGCACTTTGAAAGTAGTTCGGGCCCGAAGTGTTCCACTTCGGCTACAGGTTTTTCGAGCTCCAACGATGATGAATTATTTTCGATTTATGACGGCCGGTGTCGCGCTGGTGCTGATGCCGGCGATTTGCGCTGTATCGGTATCAGCCGAAGAAGTGCGGACGTGGACGTCGGCCGATGGAAAAACCCTGGAGGCGGAATTTGTAAAGGGCACGGAGACCGAGGTTACGATCCGGCGCGAATCGGACGGGCGGCAATTCACGCTGGCGCTGGAAAAGATTTCGGAAGAGGACCGTGCTTTCGTGAAGGGAAAGCTCGAGGCGGCGGCGCGGCCGGCGGAGATCGAGAACGGTCCTTACTTCGAGAAATTCAGCGGCGAGTGGGAGAAAATGGTGTTCGAGGACAAGTTGCCCTTTCAGATGTATGCGTCGAAGAAATTCAAGGCGACGGAAAAATATCCGCTCGCGATTTATCTCCACGGCATCGGACAGCGCGGGGACGACAACGAACAGCAATTGGGCGGCGACGTGCGAAATTTTGCGAAGGAGGATTTTTACGGCAAGCGCGAGTGCATCGTCGTCGTGCCGCAGTGCGCCGCGGAGCAGACTTGGAAGGGGGAGCCGGGAGACAACGTGATTGCGTTGGCAAAAGACCTGCTCGAGAAGGCGCCGGTGGATCCGGACCGGGTTTACCTCGTTGGCTATTCCATGGGCGGATTCGGGACGTGGGCGCTGCTCGCACGCGAGCCGAAGCTTTTTGCCGCGGGCGTGCCGGTCGCGGGTGGCGCGCAGCCGGGCATCGCGAAGGACATCAAGGACATCCCGATCTGGGCGTTTCACGGCGAGAAGGATCCGACCGTGAAGGTGGAGCAGAGCCGCCAGATCGTGGAGGCGCTCAAAGCCATCGACGGTAAGATCAAGTACACCGAGATGGCCGGCGCGGATCACGGCATCACGGGAAAAGTCTTCTCCGACGAAGCGATGCACGAGTGGCTCTTCGCGCAGAAGCGCGGGGCGGAAGGGGCAAAGGAGTGAAGGTGTTTGCGGGCGAGCGAGGCACGCCTTGAGGATCGTGAGGGAATCCTGACGAACGAACTCGAATCGACGGGCCGGCTATCCCTACCGGCGCCGCCGGCGCAGGAACGGAATCGGAATCGCGCCCACCAGAAGGAGCAAGGCCCTGGAGGGCTCGGGAACCTCGCTGACGAGGGAGAAAGAATCGAGATTGGTGCCGAGAGCGCCTTGGAAAGGATCGGACTGGAACACTGCGAAATTGCCGATCAGAAGTGTGCCATTGCCCGCATTGAATTCCACGGAAAGTTCCGCATTACTGCTAGGAGTTTCCTTTCTCAGCCCCGGCTTCATTCCGTCCAGGCGCCCCGGGTTGGAGGGGGTTGAATCGTTCTTTCGGGACGGGCGGAGGGTGATTCAAGCAGGATAGAAAAAGGCGCCGCTGGCGGGAAGGCCAGCGGCGCCAACGAGAATATCAACGAAAGGAAGGAGTGAACCTCAGGCAGCTTCGGTGGCCCCGACGCTGTCGGGATTTCGCTTGGCTCAACGGTTTCGGTGGCGGCGGGCGAGGATTCCTCCGGCGCCGAGGGCGAGAAGGGCGAGGCGGGAGAGTTCGGGGAAGGCAATCCGGCGTGTTTTAACCGATCGGCGGAATCGATTCCCGGATCTCGTCGAGGAGTTCCCGCGTCCCGTGCTTGGCGCACCAGCCGTGGATGTAGTCCCAATCCAGGGAGGCGTCTCCCTGGACCGCGATGATGTCCCGCACGTCATCACGGTCCTTGTTGCGCTTGGCGCCGTGGGCCCACCGCAGCTTCATCACGATCACGTCTTCGACGGAGGGGATCATGACGTCCGTGCCCAGCTGTTCGGAATGCACCTGCCGCCGCCGCTCGAACCGCATGCGATCGAACGCATCGTCGCCCAAAACGAAGAGCTCGATTTCGAAGGGTATGTTGCGAATTCGCAGATGATAGCGGGTCGTCCCCGTGACCACTTCGAAGGATCCCTGGGCGTCGAGGGAAAACTCGGGGCCCAGTTTCTCCGCCAGCGCATCGAGCCGTTTCGGATCCATGGCCACGACGAGATCCGCGTCCTTGGTGGAGCGCGGGATGCCGTAGACATTGCTCGAAAGCCCGCCGACGAGCAGGTAATCGATACCGAGCCCTTCCATCGCCTCGATCGCCAGCCGCGTTGCCTCGTACCCGTCCATCAGGGATGCGCCGCGCGGAATATCCCGTGCTCGCGCACGCGGCGGAGCCGGTCGAGGCGCTCGCGCAAGATTTCATCGATGCGCGTGGCGGTCGCACCGGGGAACTGGTGGCGAATCCCGTCCCGCATCAATCCCGTCGCGCCCTCGAAGAGCTCGATCCCGATTGCGATCTTCTCACCTTCCGAAAGCTTTCGCGCCCGCAAGACACGGTCCCGGTAAATCTCCTCCGCCAGTTCCTTTGTCGGCTCCATCCGCAAGCACCTTATCACCCCCTGCGGCCGCCCTCAAACACCATCGTCACATTGCCTCGGCACAGGGTGATTCAACTGATAGGAAATCGAGTGTGAGCCCACATGAGGCGATAACTAACTGCCTGCAGTCCGCGATAGGCACGATTGACGGCTGGAAAAAAGACTCCGACTTTGGGGGATATGGTTGGCATGAACTAGAGACTAACTCTCGTGCAGGAGCAACTGCATCAAACCTTTACTGCGGTCGGACCCCGAACCCCCGGGAGTGCATCCCGGTCGCGGGTTGTCCACGCTTCGCGAATGGGCCCGGTCCATCGCATTATTGACTCAAAAGAAGTCAATAATAACTCAAAAATAGTTGTTATTGACACTTTTCGCGTTATTATGTGGCGTGCGCGATTCCCTGGAAACCGTGTTCGGAAGCCGTTCAGCCGCCCGTACCCTCCTCCATCTCTATCATTACGGAGAGATCCACGCCAAAGCCATCGCGGACGATTACGGCGAGAAATCGATCACTCCCTACTGGCGCGTCCTTGTGCGCTTCGAGGAGGCCGGGCTCTTCGTGTCCCAACTCCGCGGCCGGACACGGCTCTTCCGCTTCGATCCCAAATCGCCGCTCGCCAACGCGTTGAAGGAGTTCGTGGGCCGGGCTTACGAAATGATCCCGCTCGAAGCGCGCGAAAAACTCTTTAGCTCACGGCGCCGGCCGCGGCGGACTGGCAAACCGCTCGCCCCGCGCCGCGACGACAATCATCCGTGAAGGCGCCCGCTTGGAACACGGCCACGGAAGAAGAGGCCTGGCGTTTCATTGCGGCGCACCTGGCGAAGGCGGGCATCGATACCGTCCTCGTCGGCGGCGCGGTGGCGGCGATCTATTCGCGCGGCGCCTACCGCTCCGGCGACCTCGACATGCACCTCGCGATGTATCCCCTCCCGTTACAAGAGCACCTCGACGAGGCAATGGCGGCGATCGGCTTCGAGCGCGGCGGGGGGCGGCATTACGTCCATCCCGACTGCCGACACCTGTTCGTCGAGTTCGTCGGCACGCCGCTGGGCATCGGCGACGATTACCATATCACGCCGCGCGAGGAAATGGTGGACGGCGTTCCCGTGCGCATTCTCTCGCCAACCGATTGCGTCCGCGATCGCCTCGCCTCGTATGTCTATTTCGGGGCCCGCGAATGTCTCGACCAGGCCGTGCTCGTGGCCTGCAACCGGCGCGAAGAGATCGATCTCGAGGCGATCCGGAACTGGGCGCGCAACGAAGGCAGCGCCATGGAGGCCGCGGTCGATGAACTAATCAGGCCAAGGGCCTGAACCGCTCCCCGCCGCCGGAAGACGGCGCCGAGGCCTACATACTCGATTGAGGCGGAACAACGCCCACGCGTTCAGCGGCTTGCGCCCGAAGGGAAGACATCCTCCCACTCGGCGAAGCCTTGCTTTCCTAACATAAAAACACATATCTTCGCGGCGTTGCGGAGTTTTTCAACACCCTGCTAGGGCTTCAGCAGGGTGCGGGAGATGAAATGCCGTGGTGGTCAAGGGATTGCAACCGACATGGTTTTGGGTGGTTTTGGGGGCGGACCGCGAAAACGACTAGAAGCTCAACCCGGTTCGCGTTCCTTCTTCCCGCTTCGCTCTCATCGTTACTGATAGCAGGAAATCGCTTTTTCAGGCCGATCCCATCGCCGCAGTCACCGGCCCCCCTTCTTCGTCAAGACTACGAAGGGCAAGCTGGGATGGAGGGGGTTGACTCCCACTCGTCCCCTCCCACCAAGCCTCGACCCCACATGTCTCAATCCACTTTCCACGTCTTCTGCCTGAGGCTTTCACGGCCGCGAAAGCTGCTTTGCTCCTTTGTCGCCCTCTCCGTCCTCCGCGGTTTTCCCTCTGCCCGCGCCCAGCGCGACGCAATCCGCGAAGTCACTTTGCGGAGCCGGCGGAGCCGGTTAATGCTGCCGCTATTCCTTTGTGATCGCCAACAAACACACAATCGCAGGCATTTACATCCGGTTACACCGCACGATTGCACGCCTCACAGGTGCTCAGTCTGCAATCGTCCACTCCACCACGAGCCGGGCGAAACGCCGTGATGCGGTCAAAGTGGTCACGATGTCCTCCACTGAAATCGCCCGGCGCCCGTCCGTGACGGCGCCCTCGGCGACGGCGGCGGGTCCTGTCCAGCCGGCGGGACCGATCTTCTCCGCGATCACGGTCCAGCTGCCAAGGTCGCCCCCGGCCTCGACCCGGAGCGTGAGATCGCCACGCGGCGGGGCAGCCATCGCAAAGTCGAATTGCAATCGGGCCGCGCCCCCGCTACCGGCGATAGTGACCGTCGGAAGTCCCGCGGCTCCATTTTCGCCGGTGCCGTCATTTCCGTCGATTCCCAGGGCGTACTCCATGCCGTTTTGCAGGGCGTCGCCGTCGCCGTCATCCAGGAAACCGTCGGGCCCGGTCAGGGCGGCAGCGTAACTCGCGTAGGAGTCGGATCCGGCATCGCAAAGCCAACTGAAGAGATTGATTGCCAATGGCGTGTTATCGAAGTTGCCGAGTTCCGTGCCGGCGCCTCCCGTGCTGAAGAAGGTGTTGCGGTCGAAGTGCCCCGCGACGCGCCCGAGGCCGGCTTCGACCACGACCAGCGCACAGTCACTGGCATCGGTGGCGCGATTTGTCCCCTGCCCGTTGCTGGTGCCACAGCTGCCGTCGTTGTCGCGCGTGCCGCCGCGCGCGGTGACCAGCCGGCTGGTTTTCATCCCGGGCGGGGTATGGGAGAATCGGATCGGTGAAACTCCTTCGCCGTCGAATGCACTGACGCCCGCGAGAATCGGGTGCGCCGGCGCAACGAAATCTCCCTGTGCCAAGGACACCGCATAGGTCCCGCGATCCTGGTTCATGATGAGACCGAAGCGGTCGAGAAAGGGCTGTTCCGAGGATGGCGCGTCATCCCAGCTCCTCCCCCAGTTCGCATCACTGATGAAGAGCGCCGCGCCGCCGTGGAGGACGTAATCTTCGACTGCATCGATGTGCGCCGCGCCTCCCTGGTCGTAGCGCGCGTTATTCGAACCGAATACAATGATGTCGTATTGCCCGAGATCCATGCCCGCAAGATCGAGCGGCGTCCCGTGTTCGAGCGTGCAATCAGTGGTCGAAATCACGCCGCCTTCGATCATCTGTTCCACGGTATATCCCTGCGATTCGAGAAGGAGCCGAAAGTCGACCCAATCGCTGTTCCCCGTCGTATTGAAAATATCCGAAAGCTGGTTGTCATTCGGGCTGTTGACACCGCCGGTGCCTGGCCCGCCTCGGATGATGAGAACTTTCGGCGACGCCAAGCTGCCATGCGGGAACAAAGCCGTTAGACACACGATCGACACGGCTGCCGCCGCAAAAACCCCGCGAAAGCATGGGAGGAGCATGACGATTCAAATCATGAATTGCGTGGGGCTCATTGTCAATCGGCGGCAAGATGCCGCCGCTCATTCTTTCTGGTCACTCATGACAACAGAGCAGTATGTTTTCATCTGTTACACCCTAACGGGGCGACTCCTCCGGCCGGCCAACTCCAGCGAGCAGAGCGAGCTACTTTGCAGAGCGTGCGCCGAAGGCGCAGGATAATCCACTCCTCAGGCTCAGGGTGTTACGCCGCCGAATCCCCCCTCAGTTGACTCCGATTCCTCCTGTGGATTGGCGAACGCGGGCCGTTTCGTTAAAGATCAGTCTACTTGGCGCCATCGCTTGCCGGAATACGGTAAAGAAAATACCGCGAGCCTTCATAAAGTAATTCCTCCTCCAGCTCCGGACGTCGCATCGCGGTGACGTAATAGGTGGCGCCGTAATCTTCTCGCATGCGCGCCAGCTCGGCGGGCTCCAATTGACCCTGATTGAATTCGAGGTCATCGCGCACCTCGAACCCCTTCCCGGAAAACGGCCGGTGCCTGTTTAATTCGTCAAGCCGCTTCTTCCATTCGAGGATGCGCGCGTCAAGTGGCGCAAAACGCCAGGCAACCGTCTGGGCGCGCTCCGCCACGGTCCAGAATTCCAGGATGGGCGGCGTGACAAAAACGGCGTCACGGGGAGTGTGCTCCCGGATCCAGGCATAGAACTCCTGATCCCCGTACCTGTGGGGACCTCTCGACCTCATTTCCCGCCATTCCTCGACAAATTCGCCGGGCGATTCCGCCAGTTTTTCCGACAAGTCCTTGTGATCCACCATCCAAATCGCGACGAGCAATCCGAGCACCCACGCGATTTTGCCGATGCGATGCCGCGGTCCCATGGTCCCGATGTAAGCCAGGCAGAAAATGAAGAACAGCAGCAGGGGAATCGCCTTGGCCAGCTGGAACGGGTAGAGCTTCAAGTAAGCGAACAGATCGAACTGGCGCGCGACGAGTCCCGTGAAGAACAAGAAGATCAGCACCACGAGAAATCCCGCCAGGACGCGTCCCTCGCGTCGCGGCTGCCAGAAGTAGACCAGCATCGGCGTCAACAGGAACACCGGAATCGAGAAGGCCCACCTCATGGGCGTCATAAACGTCTCGGGGTCGCAGCAGTGCGGATTGCGGAACATGACGTAAATCTCGTCCCTGGCCGCGCGATCCTCTCCCCCCAAATGAAATAGTCCCACCGCCAGGACCAGGGGCACGATGAACGGGGCCGTGGACAGCAGAAAAACCGTGATCTGCCGAATCGAAAACAATCTGCGATTCAAGCACAGGCTGAGGGACAGCGCCAGGCAGGCCCACCCGCCGACAATGATGTGAAAAGCCGTCGCCAAGCCGGCGCACAGCCCGGCGCGCACCAATTGTCTGCGCATCGCAAAGGCGAGCGAGAAGTAACTCAACGGATAGGCCAGGGACTTCAGCTCGAACCCCTGGAGCGGCTCACCGCAGGAAGCGAGAGTCTGTCCCCAGAGATACCACGCAAGAAACCCCGCCGCCACGCTCCAGGCCGGCAGGCGCAGAGTGCGTGCCAGCATCGCCAGTGAAGAGGCGGTGAGAAACCAGGTTAGAACTCTCCCGACGTTCACGATCGCAAAATCGCTGAGAAACCGACAGAGCGGCCCCACCAGGTGATCGAAGAGAAAGCTGGTCGGAGGAAGCACGGACCAGGTCAGGTCATTGGCCAGAAACTCGGGGTCGGCGACGCGACGCGGACCCAGGATATAAATCAACTCGTGGGTGCGGACGTAACCTCTCCAGGAGAGGAGGACCAGGAGCAGGAAGAGGACCGCGCCGAGGATCGTGTAGGGATCACGATAGAAGGGTTGCCTGGATTCGGCCGGGCTGATCCCTCCTTTACTCTGTGAGGATCTTGTGTTCACACGACTACTCCCCGCCGATTCGGTTCCCGCCCACCAAATCAACGGGCTTTTCCCCCGCCCGGCAAACTTTAAATCAGGGTGGTCCTGCCCGCCTGCAACGAGGCCGGCACGCTTCCCGCCTCGCGCGACAAACTCGTGACGGTCCTGTCCGAGTCACCCCGCGATGATTATGAGGTCATCCTCGTCGAAAACGGATCTGCGGCCGAGGAGACGGCGCGTCTTCGTTTTCCAAAGGGTGTCGCTCAACCAAGCAGCGCGATGATCTGTGCGGCCACGATGCGCAGCAGCATGGTCAGCGGATAGACGGTGGCATAGGCGATGGCAGGAGAATCGCAACGCGCCATGGTGGTGGCAAATGCCAGGGCCGGAGGATCCGTCATGCCTCCGGAAAGCAGGCCGGACAAGGTCATGTAGTTCACCTTGTGGAACTTGCGGGCGGCAGCCCCGACGGCGAGCAAAGGAAGAATGGTGACAAGCACGCCGAGCAGCACCCACTGCAGTCCCTGCGCGGAAAAAACCGTTTCGACGAATTTGTCCCCGGCGAGCAGGCCGACGTTCGCCAGGAACAGGATGATGCCGAGGTCGCGCAAGGCGCGGTTGGCATTGAGCGGCATGTGCAGGACCATCGGTCCGATGCGGCCGAGATAACTCAGCAGGATCGCCATGATGAGCGGTCCGCCCGCGAGACCGAGCCGCACTGGAGCGGAAAGCCCCTCGATGCGGAAGGGATAGAGGCCGAGCAGCACCCCGAAGAGGATTCCGGCGAAGATGGCGGCGAACTTCGTCTCCCGCAGCATCTCCACGGAATTGCCGAGCGTCTTGGCAGCTTCTTCGAGAGATTCCTCGGAGCCGACGAGTTGGAGCATATCGCCAAACTGGAGCCTGAGATCCGGAAGCGCGGTGAAGATGAGATCCCCGCGGCTCACGCGCGTGACGATCACGTTGTGCAGCTGCTCCAGGCCAAGCTCACCCACGGATTTGCCGAGCATTTCCCGGTTCGTCAATACCACTCGCCGGTAATCGACGCTTCCAGGCGATTCCATGAGGTCGTCTTCGCAGACGCGGCCGACGACGAGGCGGAACCTTTCCAAGTTTGACTTCGTTCCGACAGCCATGATCCGGTCGCCCACGTACAACACCGTTTCCGGCGTGGCGGCAACCACATCACCGCCGAAGGCGGGCCGATAGCGTGAAATGACCACGCCCGTCTCGCGGAGGGCGGGCACCGAGGCGATGGCGACACCCTCGAGGTTCGAATTCTCCACCTTCAGGTTCATGCGCTCGAGGGGTTCGACGCCGGCGCCCATTTCCTTGCGAAATCGGGCCGCTTCAGCCGCCACATCCACCTTGAAAAAGATGCGCAAGAGGACGAGGGACAGAATGATGCCCACGACTGCGAGCGGATAGGTCGCCGCGTAAGAAAGCGCGGGCATCGTGACAATATCCGGTTCCACTCCCGCGGACTGCAATGCCTGCTGGGCCGCCCCAAGCGCGGGCGTATTGGTGGTGGCGCCCGAAAAAAGTCCGGCAATCGCGGGCGCCGGCATGTCGAGCAGCCATCCTCCGGTCAGCGCCACGAGGACACCGCCCGACACCAGCGCAAAAGCGTAACCGTTCAGATAGCGTCCCTGGCGCCGCAGCGACGAAAAGAAACCCGGGCCCATCTGCATGCCAAGCGCGAACACGAAGAGCACCAGCCCGAACTCCTTCAGAAAGTGCGCAACCTCCGTTTGCGGATGCAATCCAAAATGCGCTGCGGCCAATCCGGCGAACAGCACGCCCGCCACTCCAAGCTTGATCCCTGCGATCCGCAAATTACCCAGGCCGATGCCGCCAAGCACCACAATACTGAAGACGAGCAGATCGTGGGCGACGGGCGCGGTCAGGTTCAGTTGCTCGAGCAGACTCATTGGGTAGAGGATAGCAAAAGCACAAGAAATGCAACACTGCAGGATAATCTTCTGCCAGTCTGTTTCCCGGTGAGGACGCGCCGGCGCAGTGCGTTCGCCATCTCCGGCGCATCACGGACGGTGCATCACTTCCTTCGAGTCCGGAGAGGTCATCCATCGTCCCCGATCCGTTCCAACGCCTGCGCGGGGGAGAGGACGGGAATCCCCGTGAGGGCCTCGGTCTCGCGCACGTGGCGGTCGTTGGATACGATGCACCACGCGCCCGCCGCCTTTGCGCAGGCCGGGAAGACGTCGTCGCTGGGGTCCTCGGGGATCAGCTTTGCAATCTCCTGCAGGTGGTGCAGAGGGGTGCGCTCCCGGTCCTCGAGGACCTCTCGCACCTCCTCCAGGAACTGGCGGCCCCGGGGGACTTTCGCAAGGATGAGCCGGTATTCGTCCAGGATTTTCGGGGTGACGGCGAAGCGCACTTTCCCGTCGCGCCACAACTGGATGAGGCGCTGGGCGTTGCGTCCCCTCCAGAGGGCGCCAAAGAGGATATTGGTGTCGACGACGATGACTGCAGGAATTTTCTGATTCATCCGTTCCGTTCTCAGCCAGTCAGGTTCCAGAGTTTATCCCGCAAAACGAATTCCCCTCACCCTAACCCTCTCCCCCTGGGAGAGGGGATTGAAAACGAGGCGGCTCGAAAAGATGAACGCAAACGAATGATCTAGACAACTTATGTTTGGATAGCTTCCAGTGCGGTCTCCCGGTTCAGTACCGCATCTGCAGCTCGATGGTTCTTTCGGGCTGATCGAGTGTCACGGCGACTTTCTCGAAGGAGGGGGCGCGAAACCTGGGCCGGAAGTTTCGGGAAAAGCAGTAGCCCTCCGCGGGCAGGAGGTAGAACCGGTAAGTCATGTCGCCATTCCGGTCTTCGTCGTGGGTGACGCAGACCGCGTAGTCGCCGCGGGGAAGATCGTCGAAAGAGACCTTGATTCCGCCGGCACGGATCGGGTTCACCTTGCGGATCTCGCGGACGGATTTCGCGTGGCGCGGAAAGCCGTCGGCGCGGTCGTAAAGGCGGATCACCAGTTGGCCGGTTTGATTGCGGATGCCGGTGATGGAGACGTGGAGGCTGCCGTTGTCTTGCGACTCTGCTTTCAGCGCATCCTCGGCGATTGCGGAGGAGTCCAAACTGACGGCGCCCGCGGCTGCGAGGATATGGAGCACCATCGTGGACCGCGTCGTGAGACGGGCTTTCTCGATGTAAGATCGGGGATCGCACATTTCGGATGGTGGTTACTGCTTTGGCCGCTTGAAATGAAAGACGGGTTCGGTGGACCCGTCATTGCGGACGGCGATCACGGTGAGAGGGACGAAGGCGGGGGTTTTCACGGGATCGGTGTCAGCGCTCTATTCAGATGCTTGAGGGGAACGGGAGCGCGGGGTGGAGGCGGTTGTCCGTTTGAGGAGTGAGCCAGGACGGGGTGCGGGGATCGCGGACGGGCTCTGATTGGGTGGTGGTGCAAGCGGCGAGGCCGAGCATTGCGAGACACGAGAGCAAGAGGAGAATGACGGATATGGCCGGGCGGGATTTCATGGGGGTTTCGCTTCGCGAAGCGGGGTGAGGGGTGAGGGATGAAATCGTATGAGGGTACTACCCGCCTCAATTGAAAGAAAGCCGGCAAAGATTTCAAACATTATCCTGCCTGCGGCAAACTCTGCATCGTGCTTTTAGGCTTTTAATGCGCACTCTGCGCATAGCAGTCTGAACATTGGACATCAAAGACTGAAACATCGCGTTGATCGAATTCCTCAAAAACTACTGGCCGTACATCGTCGCGGGGCTCGATATTCTCCTGGCTCTCGCCGTCACCTTTCACGCCGTGCTTCGCAAGCCGGAGACGGGCACGGTGATCGCCTGGGTCGGGCTGGCCTGGCTGGCGCCCTTCGCCGGCGCCCTCGTCTATTTCCTCCTCGGGATCAATCGCATCCAGCGCAAGGCGGTGTCCCTCCAGATCGGGGAAGGTCTCCCCGCCGTGTCGACTCCCCCGCTCCTGGAGGAAGATCTCCAAATCCGTGAGGAAGTGGTGCAGAAGCATCCCAATCTCCTGGGGCTCGCCGCCCTCGGCGAAAAAGTCACCGGGAAGCCCCTACTCCCCGGGAACGCCGTCACGTTGCTTCGCGACGGTGACGAAGCTTACCCTGCCATGCTCGAGGCCATCGAAAATGCCGGGAGTTCGGTGGCTCTTCTCAGCTACATTTTCGACAGCGACCGGGTGGGAGATCAATTTCTCGAGGCGCTCAAGTCCGCCCGGGCGCGTGGCGTGGAGGTGCGGGTGCTCATCGATCACGTCGGCTCGCGCTACAGCAAGCCCACCATGATCGAGCGGCTCCGCCGCGAAAACGTCCCGGTGGCTCCCTTTCTTCCCACGCGAACACCTCTGTTGGTGCAATATGCCAACCTGCGGAACCACCGGAAAATTCTCGTCGTCGATGGCAAGATTGGTTTCACCGGCGGCACGAACATCCGGGAGGGACACGCGCTGAAATTGAATCCGGAGGCGCCCGTCCAGTGCGCCCATTTCCGGCTCGAGGGTCCCGTGGTGGCCCATCTGCAGGAAGTGTTCGCCGTGGACTGGGCTTACGCTTCGACGGAAGTGCTCCGGGGCGATCTGTGGTTTCCGAAAATCGCGCGCAGCGACGGTTTCGTGGGGGCGCGGGGAGTGTCCGACGGGCCGGACGAAGATTTTGAGCACATGTCCGAAGTCATACTCGGCGCCCTGGCCTGCGCCGGCGAACGCGTGCGGATTGCCACGCCTTATTTCCTCCCTGATCTGCCGGTTATCCGCGCGCTCAACGTGACAGCGCGGAGGGGAGTCGGCGTGGACATCGTGCTTCCCTCCGACAACAACATGCCGATGGTGGACTGGGCGGCCATGAACCTGTTCGATCAATTGATCGAGAGAGGCTGCCGGATTCATTACGCCGCCCCTCCCTTTGATCATACCAAACTGATGACGCTAGACGGCGCCTGGTCATTGATTGGATCGACCAATTGGGATCCGCGCAGCCTTCGTCTCAATTTCGAGTTCAACGTCGAGTGTTACAACATTCCTCTGGCGCAGCAGCTGGAGGCGCTGATTGACGAGAAGATCGCGGGCGGCAGCCTGCTGACACGGGAGCAAATCGCGGCCCGCAGTTTTCCCGTGAGACTGCGCGACGGTCTGGCCCGGTTGGCGAGCCCGTATCTGTAGGGATGATGTAGGTGCGAGCGTGAGGGTAGGTGCGAGCGTGAGCGAGTACCCGGGGGTACTCGCTCACGCTCGTACCTACAGCGTCGGCGGGCCGGAGGGGTACTCGCTCACGCTCGTACCTACATTTTGACTTGGACCAGCCCGGAGTCGGGTTCTAGGATCAGCGCCTTGAATCGGCGTGAACTCCATCGCAATCTACCTCGGCTGGAGCGGTCCGCTTATCAGGGGTTCGCCCACGTCCACTGGATCCTCACGATGAAGCATCGGCGAAAAGGTTGGCTCGACGAGAAGTTCGATGCCGGATTTCGCGAAACTCTGCTCCACACCGAGTCGCGTTACAGTCTGGTTTCGCCGACTTATTGCCTGATGCCGGATCATGTTCACCTGCTTTGGATGGGAATCACCGCGGAGTCGGATCAGGTCGTGGCGATGGAGTTTCTTCGAAAATATCTCAAGCCGGTGCTGGCGCCATTTGAGTTTCAGCAACCTCCATTTGATCATATCCTGCGCCGAGACGAGCGGGAATCGAACGCATTTGAGAATGCCGCCCATTATATTCTCGATAATCCTATTCGTGCCGGGCTTGTGACGAGTCGCAGCGATTATCCTTATTCCGGGGCGCTGGTTCCGGGTTATCCCGATCTTGATCCGAATGCAGAGGATTACTGGCCAAAGTTCTGGCGAATATACCATAAGCTGACTCCCGATTTGTATGCGCCATCGTCGCAACCGTGATGGTAGGTGCGAGCGTAAGCGAGTAGGTAGGTGCGAGCGTGAGCGAGTACCCCTCACGGGTGCTCGCTCACGCTCGTACCTACAGCGTCGGGGGACAGCAGGGGTACTCGCTCACGCTGCGAGCAGGGGTACTCGCTCACGCTCGTACCTACAGCGTTGGCGGACAGCAGGGGTACTCGCTCACGCTCGTACCTACAGCGTTGGCGGACCGCGGGGGTACTCGCTCACGCTCGTACCTACGGGGAGGGCAACTTTACCGTAAACGTGCTGCCGCCCCCGATCGTGCTCTCAACTTCAACGCTGCCCCCGTGGGCTTGGGCGATGGCGCGGACCAGGGAAAGGCCGAGCCCAAGCCCGGGCGTCGCCGAGCGCGAGGAATCGCCACGAAAAAGACGGTCGAAAATGCGCGGAAGGTCGGTTTCGGGAATTCCCGGACCCTGGTCGGCGACGGAAATCGCCACCGTGCCGGATGAACGGTCTTCGCGGGCGCTCAAGGTCACCCGGGTGTTATCCGGAGAGTACTTGACCGCGTTGTCCACGAGATTGGCGAGGATTTGTTGGAAGCGGGCTCCGTCCACCTCGACGGTGAGACCCTTGGGGATGGAACCGGTGTCGATTTGGATGCCGCGCTCGTCGGCGACGAATTCATAGAGATCCGCCACGTGGCCGGCGATTTCGGCGACGGCGACAGGTTTGCGATCCAGCGTGAGCGCCCCCGCCTCGGCCTCCGCAATTTCGGTGAGAGAGCGGAGCAGCGTGAGGGCGTTCTCGGATTCCTCGAGGCATGTTTCCAGGCCTTCGCGCTGGACCTCGGGGCCGGCGCCGTCGGCGAGCGCGCGTTCGGCGACGTTGCGGAGGCGGGTCATCGGCGTGCGCAGGTCATGGGCGACGGCATCGAGCGATTCGCGTGTGGTGGTGACAAGACCCTGATTACGGTCGAGGAGACGGTTGAAGAGGGCGCCGAGCTCGCTGAGTTCGTTTCCGGATCTGGCTTCGGGGGCGCGGCGGTCGAGATCGCCCGTGGCGAGGATATCGCGCACGGTCTCGATGAGTTTCCGAATCGGCTGCAGGCCGCGGAAAGCGACCGCGGTCGACAGCGCGATACCCGCGAGCAAGGTCGGAATGAGGGTCAGGGTAAAGTGGCGTCGTAAGTCCGAGAGGGTGCGCTCGAGCTGCCGCGAACTTCTTCCGGCCTCCAGCGTGATCCCGCGGGGAAGGGTTGCATAGACCATGGTCCAGCGGGTAGCGCCGGAACCGGAGAATTCGTATTCCACTTCGCCCCGGGGGCCCATCACCCTGAGTAAGAGATCGTCCGCGGTATTCCGCGACTGTTCCGCGAATCGGCGCTCGAGAGCGTCGAGCCCGCCCTCGAGATACCAGGCGCGGTATTCCCGGACCCGTTCCTCGACCGCTTCCAGTTCTCGCTCTTCGAGAGCGTCGGCCACGAAGTAATAGGCGAAGAAGAACAGTGCCAGGGCCGCCATGGTAAAGAGAATGGCATAAATCAGCGCGAGCCGCAGCGAGAGGCCGAGGCCCGCAGAGGCCGTGTCGGTATCAGCCTTCATCGCGTTTCAAGACGTACCCGATGCCGCGCACCGTGTGGATCAACTTGCAATCGGAGCCCTCATCGATTTTTTTTCGCAACCGGTGGACGAGGACATCGACCACGTTCGTCTGGGGATCGAAGTTATAATCGTAGACGTTCTCGAGGATAGACGTTTTCGTGACGACCCGGCCCGGGTTCCGCATCAACAGTTCGAGTAGGGCGAACTCCCGCATGTGGAGTGGGATGGTTTCGTTATTCCGCCGCACCTCGTGTTTCCAGGGATCGAGATCGAGGTCTTCGAATTGCAGCGGGCCCGATTCGGAGGTCTTGGCGTCTGCGTGCCCGGACGCCCTCCGCACCAGCGCCTGCACCCGCGCCATGAGCTCGGAAAAAGAGAAGGGTTTGATCATATAATCGTCCCCTCCGGTCTGCAGTCCCACGATCCGGTCATCGACCGAAGTGCGCGCGCTCAGGATGATAACGGGGGTGCGGACCTCGTTTGAGCGCATTGTTTCGATGATGCGCAGGCCGTCGACGCCGGGGAGCATGAGATCGACGACGGCGGCATCGTATTGTCGCGAGAGCGCCCAATCGAGGCCCGTTTTGCCGTGGATGGCAAGATCGACGACGAAGCCGGCTTCCCTGAATCCTTTCTCCAGGAAGGAGGCAATCTTTTCGTCGTCTTCGATCAAGAGAATTTTCACGCTGACTAATCTTGAGGTGTTAGAGGCGGCGGACGGCGGGCCGCGGCCTACTTGAGATTCTGTCACGCCGCCGTTACCACGGGCTTACCGGAAGATTACACCGGTGTAATGCTTCGGAAAGGCCCCGGTAAGATGCGGGGAGTCTATAGATATGTAACCCACACCAGGAAGGACGCGCAACGATCATCCTCGCAAGGACAGCACCCGCAACAAAATGAAAGTGAAAGATGGAAGGAACAGTGTGCGCATTTACTTGCACGAAATCAGCCGGACACCACTGTTAACCCGCGAGGAAGAGGCCGCGCTTGCGGAGAAGATTCAGAGTGGGGATGCGGAGGCGCGCGACCTGATGATCCGGTCCAATCTGCGGCTTGTCGTCACCATTGCGAAGGATTTCCAGGGGAGAGGCTTGGCCCTTGAGGATCTGATCGCCGAGGGGAACCGGGGTCTGATCAAGGCGGTGGAGCGTTACCAGCCAAACCGGGGAGCCAAACTGAGTTCTTACGCGGCTTATTGGATCCGGCAGGCAATGGGCCGGGCGATCGCTAATCAAGTCCGGACAATTCGCCTGCCGGTCCACGTATTCGAAAAACTGAATTTGATCGAACGGACTCGCCAAACGATTCGCATGGAAGGCGATCATGAGCCCACGGATGACGAAGTCGGACGCTGCACGGGAATCGGAGGAAAAAAAATCCGCAGACTCCTAAAGGCGTCACAGTCTCCGGTTTCTCTCGATGCGCCCCTGGGCGCAAATGGTGACACCTCGGTTGCCGAGCTTGTTGCCGATCCACTCGCCGTTGCGCCGGATGCAGCTGTGGAAACCCTGGAGAGGTTGCGGGTATTGGAAAATGTGATGCAAGCACTCAATGAACGGGAGCGCATTATCATTCGGGAACGATACGGCCTCGGCCGCAGCAAGCGAAAATCGCTGGATGCAGTGGGTAAAAAACTCGGGGTCACTCAAGAGTGCGTCCGGCAATTGCAGGATCGGGCGCTGCAAAAACTCAAGCGGGAAATGGAAAAGCGCGAGGAACTGGCTTTCGCGCCGGTGCAGCGGTTTCGGGTGCAAAAAGCGGGGCTCGTGTCGATCCCCCCGTCATCTCCGGGGCTGCGGGAGAAAAAGATTTAATGAAGAAGAACCATCATCCTAACAAACTACAAATAAAGAACATGAAAAAGATGAAGAGTATACAAGCAATGATCGGCGGCATCGGCGGGGCGGTGATGGGCGCGACGTTGGCCCTCGCGCTGACAGCCGCCGGGTTCCAAGCCCCTGTCCTTGCGGACCGCATCATGGTCGACAATTCCCCGCCGGACCGGAAGCAGGGCGGGGCGTTGGCGGGATACGCCGATGTCGTCGAAAGAGTCTCGCCCAGCATCGTGAGCATCTATGCATCCCGGAAAGCCACGCCCGTTAAGTGGGAAGGATTTGGCTTTGAGGGGGATTCGCCGCTCCGGCGATTTTTTGAAGATCGCGATCTGGAGCGCTTTTTTGGCGACCGGTTTGGAAACGGTGAGAACGGTCGTGGCCAACCTGCGCCGAGGCGCGGGCCGATGCCGAAACAGCATGGGCTCGGATCCGGGGTCCTCCTGACGTCCGACGGGTATGTCTTGACCAACAATCACGTCATCGAAGGGGCGGAAGAGATTCGAGTGGCCCTGAATGAGGGCGGGACGGAGCATGACGCGAAAGTCGTGGGGCGCGATCCGCAGACGGATCTGGCGGTATTGAAGATTGATGCAAGAAAGCTGCCGGCAGCCACCGTTGGTGACAGCTCGCAACTGCGCCCCGGGGACGCCGTGCTGGCGATCGGCAATCCCTTCGGCCTGAACAAGACGGTCACCAGCGGAATTGTAAGCGCCACGGGCCGGAACAATCTCAACATCACCGGGTACGAGGATTTCATCCAGACGGATGCCTCGATCAATCCGGGAAATTCCGGCGGCGCCCTCGTCGACAACCGGGGCCGTGTCGTCGGGATCAACACGGCGATCTTCTCCCGGACCGGCGGCAACGTCGGAATTGGTTTCGCCATCCCCATCAACATGGCGCTGGAAATCGCGGATCATCTCATGACGGACGGGCAGGTCGAACGCGGCTATCTCGGCGTCATGCTGGCGCCGTTGACTCCCGATCTCGCCAAGGCCATGGATGTGGAAGGTCAGGGCGTGCTTGTGAACGAGGTGATGGCCGACACGCCCGCGCAGGAAGCCGGGTTCAAGGGCGGGGACGTCATTATTGGGCTCGATGGCGAGTCAGTGCGCGACCTGACCAGTCTCCGTTTCAAGGTCGGCGGCATCGAACCGGGTGAAAAAGCAATCTTCACCGTGCTGCGCGACGGTGTGGAAGTCGAATTGACCGCTAAGATCGGAAAACTCGATCCCGACAAATTTGCCGGTGCGACCGGGTCATTGCAGGATGTGCCTGACGCCGGGAAGGCGGAGTTCATCGACGGCGTGCGCGTGCTGGAGTTGACGGAAAATCTGCGCAATCGGTACGCGGTCTCCGAGGACATCGGGCAGGGTCTCCTGGTTGTGGAACTCGATCCCGAGAGCGCCGCGGCCGACGCAGGTTTGCGCGAAGGCGATGTGATTACGGAGGTGTCCCAGGAACCGGTCGAAAGCGTAAAGCAGGCGATTGCCGCGAAGAAGCAATCCAAGAACGGAATGCTGCTTTTGCGCGTGGCTTCGGCCGACGCGAGCCGATTCCTGGCAATTGATATGAGCTGAGTAATTTCGAGCTGAGCAGTTTCCCCTCAAGGCCCCGAGGGGTCTACCTTCGGACGCCCTCCTCTGCGTCTGAAGGGTCCAAGAGCCCGCCCACCGGCATCGTTCGTCACCGCCGGGGGCGGGCTCACTTCTCTCCCGGTTCGTGCAGGATCCCGATGGAATCGGGAGAGACTCGTTCTCCGATTCCTGATTTGGCAGACGACTGATGAGGGCTCGTGATGCGGGTACAAAAAAACCGCGCCGCGGGATGTGAAGCCCGGCGGCGCGGTTTTTTGTTGATTGAAACTAGATTCGGAAAACCGGTCAGCTCAGGAAACCATGTCCTTGAGATTCTTGAGCGGACGGATTTTCACGACGTTGCGGGCCGGCTTGGCTTTGACTTGCATCATTTCGCCGGGTTTGAAGGGGTTAGGACGCGTCGCGGCTTTGGTCGCAGGTTTGCGCTGCACCACGATTTTACACAGGCCCGGTATCGTGAAGGCCCCTGGTCCGCGCCTGCCGACACCCCTCTTGATTTCAGTGGAGAGGGAATCGAGCACGGAAGAGACCTCCTTGCGGGAAAGGCCGGTGTTGTCCGAGATATTGTTCAGGATTTCGCTTTTGGTTGCTGGTTTCTTTGTAGCCATAAATAAAGGTCTTGGTTGCCGCGATTCGTAAGGGAACCGTGAGCCCAAAGCAAGGAATTATCGCGGAAATACTGTTTTTTCCCCGATGAGAGGGCGGCAGGGGGGAAGTTGTTCACATGCGGGAGGCCGGTGAGGCGAGAGAAAGGAGGGCAGCCGGCGGGTGCAAATCCGGGCTATGGCGCGTGCGTCCGCACGTGTTTCGCGCCGGTTTTTCGTGGAGATGTGTTCCCAGGGAGGGGTTGTCACCCGTCACACGGGCTGCTGCTCGCGCTTACCAGACGCGCTCGATGAAGCGGGTGAGGGCGCCTTTTTCGGCATCGCTCTTGCGGGTCTTTCTCTTGCGAGGCGAGGCCGGTTGCGGCGCGGGCGCGGTGTCATCATCTTTCCCAAACATTTTGAGGGGGTTGGGAATGGCGGCGATGGGATTGGGAATGGAATCCATGATGCCGGGACCGCCGAGCTTGGCGGTTTTTATCTCGATGCGTCCGACGGGGTTGTCGTTGCTGTCCACGAGAGTGGACGCCATTTCGTCGAGCACCTCGAGACCATCGACGACCTCGCCGAATACGGTGTACTCGGCGTCGAGTTCCGGCGCGTCACGAAGCATGATGTAGAATTGGCTTCCGCTGGAGGCTTTCTTGGAGTTGGAAGGATTGCGCAGGCGCGCCATGCCGACACTGCCGCGGCGGTGGGGAAGGCCGATCTCGGAGGGGACGGTGTATCCCGGGCTGCCGGTCCCCCAGAGATGCTTTTGGGATTCGTTGCGCGAGTAAGGATCTCCGGTCTGGACGAGGTAATCCCTAATGACACGGTGGAAGGCGAGGCCATCGTAAAATTCTTCGCTGACGAGCTTGAGGAAATTGGCGGTGGTTTGCGGGGCTTCGGCCGAGGCGAGACGGATGAGCACGCTGCGGGTCTTATCATTCAAATCGATCTTGAGGAGGACGGTGTCTTCCACGGGAGAAGGCTCCGTTTCTTCGGCTTCCTGGGCGCGGAGGCTGGATGCGGGGGCGGCCAGAAGAGTGAGGGCGGAGAGAAGAGCGATCCGGGGAGCGAAGCTGGGTGCGGCCAGGAATTTCATAGTTCATTAATGTTAAGTTTTCCTGCCTATCGCAAGGGAAATGTGCGCAATCCCCGCAAGCGGGGATGGGAGATGGAAGATGGAAGATGGAAGATGGGAGATGGAAAATTGAGGGGAAGTGGCGCTGGTGGTTTGGATCACAGGCAGGGATGCCTGTGTCACATTGAGGGCTGGTGGAGGGGCGGGGTGTGGACTGTCAGGGGGGTGGCGCCGGGAGCGGCTTGGAGTTCGGTGCCGGGATCGGCGAAGGCGGGCTTGACGAAAGCGAGGGCGATGGGCCGTTCGAGAATGGGATCGAAGGAAGTCGACGTGAGGGCGCCGATTTCATTCTGGTCCGACGAATACAGGGCTTGGCCGGGTTGGAGCGGATTTGACGAAAGTGAGGCTGTGGTCGAATCTTCGGCGACCAGGAGGACGAGTTGCCGGTTGGTTTTGCCGGCGCTTTTCATTCGGGAAATGATTTCCTGGCCGACGTAACAACCCTTGGTGTAACTGACGGCGCGCGCGAGGAAAGCGGCGCCCGCTTCCGGTGGAAGCCGATCCGGCGTGAGTTCGGCGCCCCACGCCGGAATGCCGAGAGAAATGCGCAGGGTATTGAGATCAGTTTCGCCGACGGGAGCGGGCAAGTGCTTACAGAGGGCGTCGCGTTCGCCGGCCGGCGCGATGAGATCGGCGCCACCCTGGAGGAAGCGGCCGGCATTCGCGATCACCACGAGGCCGGGAATGGCAGGTTTGAGATCGCGCGCTTTTTCGAGACTCCCGGGACCGAAGAGGTGGAAGAGGCAGAGGTCATCGGTAAGATCGGTGAGTTTGCAATCGTCCGCGATGAGGTATTTATCGAGCCGGGGCAGGAGATCCTCGCGCAGGGAGGCGGCGGCATCGACGAGAAGGGCGTCGTCTTCGAGTGCGGCAATGGTGATATCAGCCTCGAATTTTCCCTTGGCGTTGGTGACGCAGGCGTAGAGGGAATCTCCGGCTGCGAGTTGCGTGACATCGTTGGTGCACTGGCCGTTGAGATAGCGGACGCGATCCGCGCCCGTGAGGCGGATCTTGACGTGGGCGCTGAGGTCGGCGAGGGGCACGGCTTACGAAGGATGAAGGACGAAGGATGAAGGACGAAGGATGAAGGATGAAGGATGAAGGATGAAGGATGAAGGAGTGTCAGGGTTCCGGATCTTGCAGATCGATCCGACCGATAAGACTGATCTCGAACCTGGAACCTGAACACCGGTCACTCCGGCGATTTATCGCCGGCCGCGCGGGCATCGTAATCGGCGGCGATCACGGAGTAATCGTCATCGCCGCGGCCGTTGCGGATGGCGTTGAACATAATGCCGGCGGTGGTGGAGAGGGCGGGGAGCTCGATCCCGGCGTTGTTGGCCAGTTCCAAGGCAAACTGAGCGTCCTTAAACATGTTTTTCAGGGAGAAATGGGGCGAAAAATCCTCTGCGAGCACGGAGGAAAGTTTCATATCGATGAGAGGCGAATTGCAGGCATTGAGCAGGAGCGCTTCTGCGAATTTTTCGCCGGCAATGCCGTGGGCGCGGGTGACAGCCAGAGATTCTGCGAGGACCTCGACGGTGGCAGCCGAAATCATATTGGTGGCAATCTTGAGCACGGTGGCGTCTCCGGGGGTATCGCTGACGTGGAGGATTTCCCGGCTGCTGAGTTCGAGCAGGGGACGCGCCTTGGCGAGCACGGTCGAGCTTCCGGAGACATAGTAAACGAGGTTCCCATCGGCGGCGGCGTCTTTGCTTCCGGTGAAAGGGGCATCCAGGAATCCGGCTTCGCTTTCCGCGACGAGATCCGCCGCCCGGCGGGTGGCGTCGAGCGAGACGGTGGAATGATTGAGCACGATGTGTTTCTTCGTGAGGGCGCCCTTCATTTCGCCGACGACTTCGAGAAGATCTTCCCCGTTGCGGACGAAGATCTGCACGAGTTCTGCGAGACCGGTCACGGCGGAGGGAGCGCTGAGGAAGTTGGGTTCCGATTTGGGAGTGCGGCTCCAGACGTAGACGTGGACTCCGGCGGAGCGCAGGACCTCGGCAATGCGGGTTCCGATGATGCCGAGGCCGATGACGCCGGATTTCTGGGGCTTGGAGTTGAACATGGGCGGCGCTCCGCGCCGGGTTATCAGTTAACAGTTATTGGATGCCAGGGAGGGACGGCCGGCGGGATGGAGTGGTGGAGTGGTGGAGTATGGGGGGGAGGTAGCGGACTGTTCTTTGGATGGAAGGTAGCGGGAACCATCGAAGATTCAACATTGAACACAGGGAACGAGCCCTTTTGGGGCGGAGGAAGCAGCCGTTCCCTGCGTGGATATTCACCGGTCGATGAATGGCGAGGATCTGATAACTGATAACCCGCGCCGACGGCGCGTCACCAGAGTTCCTTCGACGCGATGCGGGCGCCTTCGGCGAGGTTGGAGAATTTGGCCCAGACGATGGAGGGATGGATTTCCTGTTCGGTGGCGGCGAAGGAGGCGAAGCCGCAATCGCTGCCGCCGATGACATTTTCCTTGCCGACGGTCCGGGCGAAGCGGACGAGACGCTGGGCGATGAGTTCGGGGTGTTCGACGAGAGGGGTGGAATGGGAAATGACACCGGGGATAAGGGTTTTGCCCTCGGGGACCACCACGTGTTCCCAGACTTTCCACTCGTGTTCGTGGCGCGGGTTGCCGGCCTCGAAGGAATACGCCCCGGCGTTAACCTTGAGCATGATATCGACGATGTCGGCGAGGTTCATTTCGTGGACGCGGGGTCCAATGTTGATGCCGTAACAGGTGTGGAAACGGATGCGATCCTCGGGGAGGCCTTTGAGGGCGTGGTTGAGTGCTTCGACTCTGAGCCCGGCCCACTTGCGGCATTCGTCGACGGTGAGTTCGGGGCGGGAGATGTAATAGGTCAGCAGGCGCGGGTCGTCGATCTGGAGCAGCAGACCGGAATCGACGATAGCCTGGTATTCCTCGTGCATGGCATCGGCGATGGCGTAGAGGTATTCCTCATCGGAGGCGTAGAACCGGTTAGCCTGCTGACCCTCGACGTCGGAGGGCGAGACGGCGGTCATAAAGACCTCCTCGATGTCCTCTGCCGCGGCGGCGGCTTTGACGTTGGCGATGTCGCGCTGCAGAAATTCGTGCCCGGAGTAGGTGACGGGACCGGTGCAGGCGAGCTTGACGGGCTGGGCGACGAGGCCCTCGCGGAGGCGGCGGTGGGCTTCGTAGAATTCGGGAAAGGCGATGGTTTCGCGGGATTCGGTCCAGAGATCTTCTCCCTCCTCCTCGCGCGGGGAGAATCCCTGGAGGCGTTCCGCGATGTAGGTGAGGAAGCTGGACTTGCTTTGTTCGCCGTCGTTGACGATGTCGATGCCGGTCTTGGCCTGGCGTGCGACGATATCGGCCACCGCTTCGCGGGTGGAGGCCTCGAATTCGTCCGTGTCGTACTGCTCGTCGCGTTCTTTGGCGAAGAGAAGTTCAAGTTGGTGTGGGGGCCGGGCGAGGCTGCCGACGTGGGTGGTGAGGATGCGGTCGGTGCTGCGTTGCATGGGGGGCGGCGCTTCGCGCCGGGTTATCAGTTCTCAGTTGTCGGATGGCGAGTTCGGGTGACGAGTGTCGAGTCACGAGTGTCGGGCGTCAGGTGTCGGGGGGGACGGCGCGGATTGACGATGGATGATTGCTGATTTTTGAAGGGTGAAGTCCGGACTTCGAAAATCGACAATCACCATTCGGCAATCATCAATCAGGTATCGGATGTCTAGTGTCAGGTGTCAGGTGTCAGGTGTCAGGTGTCGGGTGGTTTTTTCTTCGGGTGAAATGGACGAGGATGGCGGCGAGCAGGAGGAGGGCGACGAGGGCGAGGGCGAGGTGGCGGACGTAGAGAGTGGTCCCGGGAATTTGGGCGGTGTCGTTGAGGACGGAGATGGCGGCACCGGCGAGGGCGAGGAGGATGGCGATACCCATGAGGAAGTTCCAGGCGAGCCGGGTGTTTCCGGCGGGCAAGGCCTGGCCCAGGAGGCGGCGGTTATTCATGAGGCAGAAGAAGGCGATGTAAGCGATGGGGAGGAGGACCATGCCGAAGCGGCTTGTGGGGACGGCCAGGTAAAACTTGGCGTTGCCGGACCAGAGGAAGAGCGCGCCGAAGGCGCCGGAGAGGCCCGGCAGAAGACAGCCGAGACGGTAGAGCCAGCCGGCGGAGGGGCGGCCCGCCATCTCGCAGACGGCAAATCCGTTGATGAGCATGAGAATGATGATGCTGGAGATCGCCATGCCGACCACGCCGATGCCGAACACGACCTGGGCGATTCCTTTCCCGGCGAGGTTTTCAAGAGAGTTGGCGAGGGCGAAGGCGTCGCGCTGGATGAGGGTTGCGGCGAGGACACGGTCGGTTTCAGGCAGGGCGGCGAATGGGGTTTTGCTCCCGGTTTCGGCGCACATGGCGGCGAGGTTGGCTTCGTAAGCTTCCAACAGTTTTGGTGGGATATCCCCGGTGGAGTTTGCGCC
>JAHEJT010000190.1 GCA_024638765.1 Verrucomicrobiales bacterium | reverse complement strand
CTCGCAAGCTGCTGCGATACCGGACGCCCAACGATTACCAATCCCAATTAAAGGCAGCTTAACCGATAACAAACAGCAAGAGTTCAGAGCAAAACTTGCACTTGTAATTTGAATTTACTTGCGAAGGTAACGGGCATAGTCAGCCAAAGGAGGGATTCCTCGGGCCGGAAGTGGAGAATATTCTTGCTTGAACTCGCCAGATTACCGGCGTAACTATCTGAAACTTGGAGCACGCATCTTTCGAGGGATGTCGTGCGAGGTTCGATTGATCCGCTCAACACATAATCGGTCCGATCCAACCGGGTCCGGCAATTTCTGCCCACGCGTCTCCAGGTACGGAACTCTCTAAGCCAGTGGCGCTTAGGGAAAGCAGAAAGGTACGAAGCAATGTTGGAATACGAGGCTCAGAACAGGAGTTCCGGGCATCCTCTCCACACGGAAAAAGTGGTCACTGACCGCAAGATTTTCTTTCTCGATTTGAAGGAAAACGAGCGCGGCCGGTTTCTGAAAATTACGGAGGATGTCCGCGGACGGCGGGACACAATCATGCTGCCGATCGAGTCGCTCGATGAATTCATCGGTGCGCTACAGCATATCTCCAGCGTAGATCAGGACGTATAACCACCGCACGTTTCGACGGGCGGGATTAACCGCGCGTGGCGATCGCCGGACCGTCCGCGCTCAGACCTCTTGTGTGATCCCCTTGGCCGCCGGAGCCTGAGCAGCGTCGGGCCCGGAAACCGGCGGCTCTTTACCGTCGCGAGTTGTCTCGGGCCCGTGGGCACCGGTCTTCTGCAAAGATTCCTTGAGCTCAGCAAAGATGAGCCGTCCCGCGCTGGTCTGCAGAGTGCCTGCGACGATGACACCCTGGGTGGTCCCGATGCGGTCGGACGCGTGATTGACGACAATCATGGTGCCGTCCGGCAGGTAACCCACCGCCTGGTGGCTGTCTTTCCCTTCCTTGACCAGGGAGAGGTCCAGCTCGTCGCCCGCGACCACCACCGGCCGCATGGCTTTGGCCAATTCAAAAAGGCTGAGAACTGCGACCCCCTGGAGCCGGGCGACCTTGCCGAGATTGGCGTCGTTGGTGAGAATGCGCGCCCCCATGCTGCGGGCGAGGTGGATGAGCTTGGTGTCGACGCCCTCGGTGCTGTCCTTGAGCGCTTCGTGAATGGACACGGAGAGACCCGGCGTCTGTTTCATCTGGTTAAGGCAATCCAGCCCGCGCCGTCCGCGCTCTTTCTTAATTTGATCCCGGGAGTCAGCCAGGGTGTGGAGTTCATCCAACACGAACCGTGGGACCATCAATGTCCCAGACAAGAAACCGGTGGCGCATACCCGCGGAATTCTGCCGTCGATGATGATGTTGGTATCCACGAGAATCGGTTGCTCCTGGACCGCATCCTGGCGGAAGCGGACGTAAGGGATGATAAATGAAAACTCTTCCCGGTCGCTCCGCAGCGCCAGCATCATCCCCAGGAATCCCAGGCCGGTGTAAAGGCAGAGTTCAAAAATGCTCTGCGCCGTGACCCAGTCCCCCTCGTAACTGCTCAGCCACGGAGAACCGAAAAAATCAATCCGCGTGATCAACCATGCGCAGAGGATGCCAATAAGAAGTCCGATCGTGGCAGAAGAGAATCCGCGGAAGCTGAAGTCCTTGAGACCGATGTCGATCAGGATAATGATGCCGGCAAAGACGATTCCAAGGACCGCGCCCATCCAGAAATGCTGGCGCAGACCGTACTCGATACTCATGCCCACCAAGGCGCAAGCCACCGACAGAAAGGCGCGTGCCAGACCGACGGAAAAAGGAGTATTCATCGATGTGTCGCAGAATCCGCGGGAGAGAAAAGCGGGGATTTCCTTAAGCATCCCTGCCGCGGATTCCAGAATTCAGGTTCTCGGTTCAACATACGCTCGTACGGCCACTGGGTCATGGGGGATTGGCACGGTTCTCCACCTCCTGGGTCAGAATACGCACGCCCCGCAACCCTTGAATATACAAGGCCCAACGCGGGGACGGTTCAAGCTAAAAGGGCCGGGAATCGGCTTCCCTTCCAGCGCAGGGGCCGGGGTTCTACCCGGCCGAAAATTCCTCTAGTGCTTCCGGAACAATCCGCGCCTCTTTTGCGGAGCAGTGGCGGGAGCACGGGTGGTGCCCTCTTCTGAGCCGCTCGCCTGCGAACCATCGGACGCAGAATCCTTCGCAGCGGTATCCTTGTAACGGAGAATTCCGTGCTCGCGCAAGTTTGCAACCAGACTGCTGAAATCGTCCTTGAGCACGGGATCACTGATGAGCGCACCCATTAATCCCGAGCCGTCGTTGATTTTCTTTGTCGCAAGATGCGCGTTCTCCGCGGTGGCTTCAAATTCCGCCATCGCCGGACCGAAGTCATCAAGAATCGTGTTGGCGCGGTCAAACGTCGCAGAGATATTCGTCACCGTGCTCTGGGTGTCCTCGAAAAGAGGCCCGAGCTTGGCGGTGGCGCTTTCGAGATTTTCACCCGTGGCCCGCATTTTACCCAAAGCTTCCGACCAGTTGTCCATGTTGGCGTCACTGAGAATTTTCTGATCGATTTTCTCAAAGGAGCTGTTGAGCTTAACCATGGCGGTTTGAATATCCCCGACGGTCGCCCGGAGATCTTTAATCAGGATGTTTGCCTGGTGCGAAAGTTCTTCCGCGGTCGCCGTGATGGCCTGTAAATCACCGCCGCGCGTCCCGGGCACGGTTACCCCGGGCGGCAGAAAATCAGTCGTCACCGTGCTCGGCGCCTGGATGCCCACATAACTGTCTCCCATCAACCCGCTGGTGCGGACGCTGAAACTGGAATCGCGCGGGATCTTCTTGTCGTCGTAGATATCGAGCTCCACGATGACGCCGGTGTACTCTTCGTTCACTTCAGGTGTCTTTGAAATGTACCCGATTTTGGCCCCGCCAAGTTTTACCGAGGCGCCCTCCAGGAGGCCGGTGCCATCCGGGAAGGTTACGTAGACTTTGTACTTATCCCGAAAGCGGTCACTGAAGCGCCCGAATTGCAGGATCAGGACAGCCATGATGGCAAGGCCGATGAAGACAAAGAGGCCGACAAAAAGTTCAGTGCGTTTTTCCTGGACGCTCATGAGGCGGTGAAATGAGGCGGTGTGTGTGCCGCAGCGGTTGCGGATTCTAAGCGCGGCTCTACGGCCACAGGATTAACATTAGCACGGTTACGGGCCATGAACAGTCTCAGTTTTCCCCGGTTTCCCGGGGCGACGAACCCGCGTGGGAGCGCCCCTCGATGAAATCGACGATGACCGGATCGCGGGAGGCCCGCAGTTCCTCGGGGGTGCCCGAGAAATAGATTTGCCCATCTACCAGGAAAGCGATGCGGTCGCCAATATGATAAGCGCTCCTCATGTCGTGGGTCACTGCAACGGAAGTAATCTCAAAGTCCTCCTGCAGGCGCCGGATCAGGTGGTTGATGGAATCGGCGGTCACCGGATCAAGGCCGGTGGTGGGTTCGTCGTAAAGAATGCAGGCCGGCTTACTTACGACTGCGCGCGCCAGAGCGACGCGCTTGCGCATTCCTCCGCTCAGGTCGATCGGCATTTTTTCCATGTCTTTCTCCATGTCCATCACCTGAAGTGCTTCCCGGACCCGACGTTCGATCTCCCCCTGATCGCGGACGCCTGCCTCGCGAAGCGGAAAGGCGACGTTTTGCGCAACGTTCATGAAATCGAAGAGCGCGCCATTCTGGAATAGAATCCCGACTTTCCTGCGCACAGAGCCGAGCCGGCGTTCGTGCAAAGAGGAAATTTCCACGCCGTCCACGCAAACTCTGCCGCGGTCAGGCTGCATCAGGCCGATGAGGTGTTTCAGAAAGACACTCTTGCCCCCGCCGCTTGCGCCGATAATGACCATGGTTTCCCCCCTCTGGACCTGGAGGCTGGCACCACGCAGAACATGTTGGGTGTTGAAGGACTTATAGATTTCTTCGACATCGAAGAAGTTCCCGTTCGAAGCAGTCGCTGGCAGTGGTTCTTCCGACATGGCTCGTCGTTACTGGGCTCCCAGCGGGTAGAAAAAGTTAAGCAGCAGGGTCAGGAAAAAATTCACCACCAGAATGAAGAGACTCGCAATCACGACTGCGGAGGTGGTGCCTTTTCCGACGCCCACCGCGCCGTGAGTGGCAGTCAACCCCTGGTGGCAGGAGATGATCACGATGATAAATCCGAACACCAAACCCTTGGTCATGCCGATGAAAATATCCTCCAGTTCCGTGTTGTCGCGGACATGAAAATTGTACCATGCCTCGGGGATGTGGAAGCCGTGGACCGAGACAATGTAGGAAGCGATGATCCCGAACATAATCGCTTCCGCGATCAGAAGCGGCATCGAGATTACCATTCCGACAGTGCGCGGCAAAACCAGGTATTCCACCGGGTGCACCGCCATGGCACGCAGGGCATCCACTTGCTCGGTGACTTTCATAATCCCGATTTCCGCCGCCATCGCCGCGCCGACCCGGCCGGCCACCATCAACCCGGTCAGCACGGGTCCCAACTCCCGGCACATCGCGATTGAGACCACCGCGCCCACCGTCGTCTCAATCCCGAATTCACTGAACTTGAAATAACTTTGCGCCGCCAGCACAGCGCCGGTGAAAGCGCCGGTCACGATAACCACCGGCTGAGAACCGAATCCGATCGCAACGATCTGGCGAAATAGCAGCCGCCAGCGCGGGGAACCCTTGACGATGGCGGTGGCAATCTCAGCCGTGAGTCCGGCCAGTTGACCCAGGTAAGCCAGCGCGCGCAGGAAGAGTCGCCCCAGCAGATTGAACGGGTTGGTCATAGGTCAGACGGTGCAATGGTGAAGCGCGCTTGAACAAGCGGCTCACTATTAGCATTGCTGGCACCAGATCCAAAGGAGAAGTGTGAATTCCCGCCTTCAGGCCAAACCCCTTGCAGGTGGCCGCCCCGCGGTTTTCGGCTTCATCGATTGAATCAATGGTGATAAATGAAAGATCATGAATGTGCATCATCTCGAGCTCTTTTATTACGTCGCCAGATTCGAGGGCATCACCCAGGCAGTCCGCCGCATGCCCTACGGCATCCAGCAACCGGCCGTCAGCGGCCAGATCCTCCAATTGGAAAAAGATCTCGGGGTCAAGCTCTTCGAGCGCCGCCCCTTCGCCTTGACCCCCGCCGGAGAAGATCTTTACGAATACGTTTACCCGTTCTTCTCGCGCCTCGGCGAGGTGGGAGAGAGACTCCGCGGCGAGGAAAGCCGGCACCTGCGCCTCGCGGCCTCCGCAGCGGTCCTTACCACGCATTTGCCACGCGTCTTGAATACCGTCAAGAAAGCCGTCCCCGACCTGCGCCTCACTCTACGCGAGGTGGTCACCTCGGAAGTCGAGACCCTCCTTCTCAATCAGGAGGTGGATCTCGCCATTTCCGTGGTCTACGGAAAAAGCGCACCCGCGATAAAGTGCGTCGAATTGCTGCGATTGCCCCTCATCCTGCTCGCGAATAAAGATGCCCCCGAGAAAACATTCAATGCGCTTGCCAAGGACGCCCGCGACGGTGAAATCCGTGCGCCCCTGATATCCCATCCCCCGCACGAGTTTGTCAGTAAGCTCTTTCGGGAGGAATTGACGCGGAGGGGCTTACGTTGGCAGGCGACCGTGGAAGTCAATGCCCTCGAACTGGTGCACCCCTACGTGCGCAACGGTTTCGGGTTCGGTTTGAGCGTGGAAATCCCGGGCATGGAGATCTCCAAAGGCGTGCGTCAAATCAATCTCCCGCGCTTTCCAGCCCTCGTGATCGGCCTCATGCACACCGGCAAACTGAGAGGTCTGGCCGCGGACTTCGCCGAACAGGCGCGACGTTACGCCCGTGACCTGGGCCGCAAGAAGAAATGAGATTCGTCCGTAGCCTCCGGCCCTCGCAATACCGCGTCCCGGGCGCGCATCATAACCGCGCGCGCCGCAGGTATTGGAATCCGTCCGGGTTCTCGTGTATTCTCCACGGTATGTGCGCGATTCTAGCGGAAGACCGCATCCAGGAGGCAATCCGGGCGGGTGAATTTGAGAATCTTCCCGGTCGCGGCGCTCCCCTGGATCTGGCGGATTACTTCGCGACCCCGGCCGAGCTTCGCATGGGATATTCTCTTCTCAAGAGCGGTGGGTTTGCCCCCGTCGAAGTGGAGCTTCTAAGAGTCCTGCGAACCATGGAGGACAAAAAATCCGCGGCGGAGAAAAAATCCAGGACGGAGAGCAACCCCCCCGGGTCATCCCGGCGATACCGGGTCGAGTTGGAAACCCGGTTGCGAATAATGTTGGAAGCAGGCACATGAACCTCCTCGAGAAAACGCGCATCCGGGGACTGATCTTCGATTTTGACGGGCTCATCGTGGATACCGAGACCCCTATTTACACCGCCTGGAGCGAGTGTTACCAGGCGCATGGACAAAGCCTGACCCTCGAGCACTATGTCGGCTGCGTCGGCAGCGATCACAGTGCGCACGATCCCGCGGGAGAATTGGAGCGCTTGTGCGGACGCCCGCTCGACTGGGACGTCCTGGGTTCGCGCAGGGCGGAGCGCACGCGAGAAATATTGGATGGAGCCGACACCCGGCCCGGAGTCCGCGGGATTCTGGAGGAAGCTGCGGCGCATGAGATGCCGTGCGCGGTGGCCTCGAGTTCATCACGCGCCTGGGTCACCGGCTGGCTGGAGAAGCTCGAGATCCGGCACCGGTTTCGTTCCACGCACACGCGCGAAGATGTCGACCGGATCAAGCCGGAACCCGATCTCTTTGAGCGGGCTGCGGGAGCTTTGGGCCTGGAGCCCGCGGAAGTCCTTGTCCTCGAGGACTCCCTGCACGGCTTGCGGGCCGCCCGCGCCGCCGGCATGCCCTGTGTGATCATCCCGAACCCGGTCACGCGGGACCTCGCCTTCGAGGGGGCGCTCCGGGTCCTGGAATCCCTGGCCTCCGTCTCCCTCGGCGTCCTTCTCGAGGATGCGGGCCCTGAAAAAGGCGCCGCCGCGCGCGATCCCGACCGTACCTGACAGACCGCCCTCTCCAGACCTCCCCGCGCGCGATCCCGACCACCCCTGACGGACCGCCCTCCCCAGACCTCCCCGTGCGTGATCCCGACCGCGCCCGACGGACCACTCTCCCCAAACGCCGGCGCCAGCCATCGCGACCGAATTCGACAGCTGGCAACCTCGGCGCCTACGACTATAACTTGTTACAATTGTAACAAGTTAGTTTCGCAGGGAAGAGATTGCCGCGTGGCGGCCGGGCTTGCCGGGGCGTTGCGGACATTTCCGGACTGAGCTCCCGCTGCTGCAAATCAGGGACTTTTTCGCTACTGAACGCGTCCCGCCAAGGGTCCTCCTCGGCGCGGAAGCGTTGCCCACCGTCACCGCACGCGCGGTCAGAACCCACAATTGTGAGTCACCTGGAGCCGCTCTAATTTGTTACAATTGTAACAAATTATTTTTCGGATCCCTGGCTGACGGGAGTCTCAGGGGGCTGTTGTTTGTTCTGTCCTGGGAATTCTCTTGGGAATCCGGGGACGGAATCTTGGTCCCACGATGTGTTACGGCGGATGGTCGCTTACCGGGGTCCCAGGGAAGCGGCCTGGTTCCGCCGGGGGTCGAGAGGGATGCAGCCGGTCGGTGGCCAGTGTTTCGGGGAAGCGGGCTGCTTCCGCCGGGGGTCGAGAGGGATGCAGCCGGTCGGTGCCCGGTGTTCCGGGAAAGCGGCCTGCTTCCGCCGGGGGTCGAGAGAGATGCACGGTGTCGGCTCCTGGGAATCCTGGGAAGCGAACCTGTTCTCTCGGGGGCAAGCGAAGGAGACCCGCGGTTGCTTCCCGGAAACTGGTATTACCCTGGCATCCGGGGAAGGCATGCGTCCTTTCGGGAGGTGCAGGCACGGGGGCTTCCGGGGAAGCGATTTTGTTTCAGAGGAGGGTTCTTTCCCGGCGCCCTCTTTCGCCATCGGCTCGAACGGACTGACCGGGGCGCGCAGGGAGGGGCGCGGCAGGTGAAAGAGCGCCCCCTGGACCTTTGCGATTCAAGCCTGGCGCGCCGGGGCGAGCGCGGAGAGGACTTTCAGAGTTTGCGCGGTGGCCCGGACATTGTGCACGCGGAAGACGGCGGCGCCGCGGAGAAAGCCGGAAACCACGCAGGCCACCGTCCCGGCGTCGCGGGCGGCGGGGACTTCGATTCCTAACACGTCACCGATAACGGTTTTCCGGGATACCGGCAGGAGGACGGGACGATCGAATTTTTTGAGCCGATCCAACTCCCGGTAAACGCGGAGATTGTCCGCGGGTTGCTTGGCGAAATCGATGCCCGGATCGAGGAGGAGGCGGTCGCGGCCGAGGCCGGCGCGCTCGGCAAGCGCGATTTTTTCGGAGAAGAACGCGTCGAGCGCGGCCCAGATATCGGGGTAATCCTGGTGGAGGTGTGATTCCTTGGGGCGGCCCGTGCTGTGCATGAGGACCAGTGCGACGCCGTGTTCCGCGCAGAGGCGGGCGTTGCGCTCGTCCGGCAGCGCGCCGATGTCGTTGAGGAGATCGACTCCCAAGGGCAGCACGGCTTCGACCACCTCGGGGCGCCAGGTATTGGCAGAGAGCAGCGGAGGCCAGAGTTGTTCACCGTCGTAGGGCGGGCCCGGGTGCCTGGCGGAGAGGCCGGGGAAGGCTTCGAGAAAGGGCCGCAGGCGGGCGATTTCTTCATCGCAGGGGATGGGGCCGCGATTGGCGCGCGCGCTTTCGGCGCCCACATCGATGATGTCGGCGCCCTGGGCGAGCAATTCCCGGGCGTGCGCCAGTGCCTCCGCGGGATCGAGGGTGCCATCGCCGGAAAAGGAATCGTCGGTGAGGTTGACGATTCCCATGACGAGAGGCCGGCGAGGGAAAGAGATCGAGCGGTCCTTTGAACGCAGAAGCATCTGGCTATGAATGACGAAATACCCAAATACCCAAAGAATGACGAATGAGTAATGACGAATGACGAAATAGCAGAAACTCGATAGGCGGGTTCCCGGCCTTAGGCAACCAAGCAGCCTCCGCCGGTTTCGTCATTCGGGATTCGGGATTCGGGCTTCTTTCGTCATTGGGTAATTCGTCAATCGTCATTTCAACGGCACCAGGGTCCGGTTCCGTTGTTCAAAGCGCGCCGTGTGGGTATATCCCACCTCGCTCGCGAGGGCGACGGCGCGATCGAACTCGGCGCCCACCTCGTCGGGGTGGTGGGCATCGGAGCTGATGATGAGGGGGATCCCCGCGGCGTGGGCCAACTCCAGGAATTCGCGGGCGGGATACATCTCCGCGCAGGGTTTGCGCAGTCCCGCGGTGCTCAGCTCGAAGGCGGCATCGGCGTCGCGCGCGGCTGTGATGGCGGGCTCATAAAACCGGCGCAGAT
>JAHEJT010000189.1 GCA_024638765.1 Verrucomicrobiales bacterium | reverse complement strand
GACCTTGAAGCGGTATGTGGTGAACCGGAATCGTCCTTATTTGAAGGCAGAGAACCCGGATTACCCGGATTTAATCCCCGCGCGCGAACTGGTGATCCAGGGCGTCATGGTGGCCCTGCTGCGAAAGGAGGGGAAAGGCAAGCGGAGGCGGAGATAGCCCCGGAGGGGGCGTTCAGAGTTCCCCGACTTTGTCGGGACTTCGCTGCGCTCAGCAGGTTCAGGGGCGGGAGACGCTTCTCTTTCCTTGTCATCCCGCGCCCCTTCTCTGTCATCCCGAGCGGAGTCGAGGGATCTCACGCAATCCCCCAGAGCAGACAATCGTTGGAACGGGTAGAAACGACCCAGGCATTCGCTGTGATGGCAGGCAAGAGAACCCATTGGTTGTGTAGAGAGATCCCTCGACTCCGCTCGGGATGACAAACGCTCTGTTTGAGACGCCAAAATCGCAGGGCAAAAAACCTTGAACTCTAAACTCCGTATTCCGTCTGCCGGTCGCCCGGCTTGGATCGATGATCGTACATCTAGATGCCGACGCTTTTTTCGCCTCGGTCGAGCAGGCGGCCAACTCGCGTTTGCGCGGTAAGGCCATCGCGGTGGGCGGTCTCAAGCGGGGGATTATCGCCAGCGCGAGCTACGAGGCGCGTCGCCATGGCGTCTACACGCCGATGCCGACGTCGCGGGCGCTGCGAGTGTGCCCCCACCTGATCATGGTGCCGGGCGATTACGAAAAGTACGAACATTTCTCCCGGTTCATGTTCACCTACGCCTACGATTTCACGCCGGAGGTGGAGATCACGAGCATTGACGAGGGCTATTTCGACATGTCCTCAAACCGGCGGGTGAAACCGGAAGCGGCGGCGGAAAAGATCCGCCAGGCCATTTCCCAGTCGCTGAAAATCTGGGTGTCGGAAGGAGTAGCCTCGAACAAACTGGTCTCGCAGATCGCATCGAAACTCCACAAACCGCGAGGGTTCGTCATGGTGGAGGAGCACCGGGAGCGGGAATTCCTGGCGCCTCTGGAAGTGAAATGGCTTCCGGGAGTGGGACCGAAGATGCAGCGGACCTTGAAGACGGCGGGCCTGACGCACATCGGGCAGCTGTCGGAAATGCCGCTGGATTCCCTGCGCATGGTGAGCGGGAACAGGGCGGAAACGCTGCGCGAATACGCTTGCGCCAGGGATCCGCGCCCCGTGGTGACGACCCGGGAGGAGGCCAAGAGTTACGGGCACCAGCGCACCTTCAATGAAGACACGGCGGATGAAGAGCGCGTTTACAACATCCTGCGGGTGCTGGCCGACGATTTGATCGAGAAAATGCGGTCGGAAGAACGGTGCGCGCGGACGATCAGCGTGAAGATCCGGTACAGCGACATGGACGAAGTGGAGAGGAGCGAGAGCCTGGAGGAACCGAGCAATCTGGCGGAGGATTTTTACGGGCCGATCCGGCGTCTTTTGAAAAAAGCCTGGGACCGTCGGGTGCGATTGCGCCTGGCGCGGGTGAAATTTTCCAATATTTACCCCGGATTTCCGATCCCGGACCTCTTGCGCGCCGAGGAAACGCGGAAACGCAACGTGGTGCAGGAGGTGCTTTCGGACGTCCGCGCCCGCTACGGCCGCCGCGCCCTCATGCGCTCACACGACTGGGCCCTCGCCGCTTCGCGGCGAGTCAAAAGTGATTAGTTATCAGTTAATAGTTGTTTACGAGTTGCCTCGGAGCCGGGCGGCACACCCTTTCCTGATAACTGACAACTGACAACTGACAACTGACAACTGATAACTGATAACTGATAACTGACATGCCCTACATCGCACTCCACAACCACAGCTGTTACAGCATGCTCGACTCCGGATGCCGGGTGGAGGAACTGGTGGCCACGGCGGCGGCCGATGGGATGCCGGCGCTGGCCTTGACCGATCACTGCATTATCTCCGGAGCAGTGGAGTTCGTGCAGCGGTGCGCGGAGGCGGGTATCAGGCCGATCATTGGCTCCGAATTGATCGTGGAAGGAGACCTGCCCCTCGTGCTGTTGTGCGAAAGCGATGAGGGATACCGCCACCTTTCCGAGTTACTGACGCGCGGCACCCACGAATACCGGCCGGTCCCGTGGCGAAGGGTCCAACGGTTGAGCGGGGGCCTCATCGCCCTGAGCGCGGGAAGAGACGGTGAACTTGGGCGGCTGGCGGCGGGTGGGGACGTGGAAAATGCGGTGCGGCGGGCCCGGTTTTTCGCGCAGATCTTTCCGGGACGCTTTTACATAGAGTTGTTTCATCATCAACCGGCCGACCGGGTGCTGGCGATCCGCCTGCGCAAGGTGGCGGAGGAACTCGGGCTGCCCATGGTGGCGGCCCCGAACACGCATTACCTCGCGCCCGGGGACCGGCGCCTCTACGAAGTGCTCTCGAGCATCGGAACGCTGACCCTGCTCGGGGAAGAGCATCCCGCAAAGAAAGAGGCGGGGGAATATCATTTCCGCACGAGTGCGGAGATGCGCCGGCTCTTCGGCGATATCCCGGAAGCGCTGGAAAACACCGCCCGCGTCGCCGCACGCTGCCACCTCAGCATCTTCGAAGAAGTGGCCCGGTTATAGAAGTGTTCAGTGTTCAGACTGCCAAGCGTGGTAGCGCGCATGGAATACCGAAGGCAAGAGGGCAGATCCTGCTGCAAGCAGGATAATTCAGTGTTGAGGCACTCGGGATTGACAGAGTTCCCTGAAGTCAAATCGTTCCTGAAACCTGAAACCTGAAACCTGAAACCTCTCACAACCCCATCCCAGGCGGCAACCCCATCCCGCCCGTAATCTTTCCCATCTCTTCTCCGGCGATTTCCTTGGCCTGATCCGAGGCCTGCTTGATCCCGCTCAAAATCAAGTCTTCAAGCATCTCCACGTCTTCAGGATCCACCACCGAGGGATCAATCTTGATCTTGAGGATCTCGCCCGCGCCGTTGGCGGTTACCGTGATCTTCCCGCCACCGGCGGTGGCTTCGATTTCTTTTTCGGCGAGCGCAGCCTGGGCTTCCTGCATGTCCTGCTGCATCTTCTGCGCCTGCTTCATCATCTTGGCAATATTCATAATATGCGTGCTGTCTAATCGTTAAGTGAAGACGGGTTGGTGCCACTGCCTCCGGGCTTTCCCGGTCAGGTGCTCTGTTTGATCTCGGCCTCAAACACCTCGAGCGCATCCTGAATCAGCGGATCTTCGTGAAAATCGTCCTTCCTTCCAGCCTTTTTTTCCGCCGCGGGAGCGGGCTTAGGCGCCGCCTTAGCCGCAGCAGGGAGCGATTCGCGCTCCGGCTGCTCGAGGGGCGGTGGTGCCGGTTCAGGCTCGGATTCAATCGGCTGCGCCGGGATTTCGCCGGGTTCGGCGGGAGCGCTGCTCGCGGGAAGGTCTTCGCCGGTCTCCAGCTTGAGGGTCAAATTTTGGCCGGAGAGTTTCTTGAGGATTCCCTCGATGAAACCCTTGTTGTTGGGCCGGATGAGTGAATCGCGGGCAAAGTCGTCATCGGGCGAGAAGGCGAGCACGAAATATTTTCCCTCCTGACGCTGGAAATGCCCCGCCCGCAGCCAGGCGCTGGCGAGGGGGCGCTGCTGGTCGACCTCCACGGCCAGCTCTCTCCACAGGGAATCTCCGGAGAGTTCCTGCCCATCTGCAGCGGAAGATGGTGAGGGTGGCGCGGCGGCTTCCGGCTCCGGCTTCGGTGAAGATTCCGGTTTCATGGAAGCGGCGGCGGGCGCCTCTTCAGTGACCGTCTTAGCGGCGCGCGAAGATTTTTTCTTTGCCGGGGCGGATGCCGTAGCCGGCGACACCGGGGGCGCGCCCGAGAGGGCGCCATCAATCAGGCCGATGACATCGGATATGCTGCTCTCCGACAGACTCTGGACCGCGCGAATGATGCCGACCTCAAAGTGCAGTCGCTTGTTGGGAGCCCATTTCATGCGCCCGTCGGTTTCTGCGAAATTGTCGATCAGATTCAAAAGGCGTTCTGTTTCGACGAGAGCACTTTGCGCTTCGAGGGATTTGACGATGTCCGCGGCGAATTCCTCGGCCGCTCCGTCGGGATCGACCTTGTAAACCAGCAGATTGCGGAAGTGCGCGATGAGATCGGCGAGCAGCTTGGTGAGGTCTTTCCCCAGCTCACTTTGCTCGTGGAGACGGTTGAGGGCCTCAGCGGTTTCCCCCGCCAGGATGTGGCCGCTGAGGGCGGCGACAGTTTCGAATCCCGTAAATCCAAAAATCTCGAGGACATCGGCTTCTTTGATCTCGTTACCGCAAAACGCCACGAGCTGATCAAGCATCGACTGGGCGTCACGCATCCCTCCTTCCGCGCCCTTCGCAATCGCGGACGCGGCCATGCGGTCGAGAGTGACGCCCTCGTTCTTCGCAATATAAAGAAGATGGCTCGCAATGATTTTCTCGGGAATTCTGCGAAGGTCGAAGCGCTGGCACCGGCTGATGATGGTCGGAAGAATCCGGGTGGGCTCGGTGGTGGCGAATATGAACTTAACGTGAGGGGGCGGCTCTTCCAGCGTCTTGAGCAGGGCGTTGAAAGCTTGCGTCGTCAGCATGTGCACCTCGTCGATGTAATAGATCTTGAACTGGCCGCGGGCGGGAGCAAACTTGACGGTCTCCCGAAGCTCTCGTACCTGTTCCACCCCGTTGTTGCTGGCACCATCAATTTCCAGGACATCGAGACTGTTGCCCTCCGCGATCTCCCGGCAAATGTCCTCTTCGGGATCGAAGTCTACTTTCGGTCCCTCGGTACAATTGAGAGCCTTCGCCAGGATGCGTGCGGTGGAGGTCTTGCCGGTGCCACGCGGCCCGACGAAGAGGTAAGCGTGGGCCAGCCGATTCTGCTCGATGGCGTTGCGAAGCGTCTGCACAACGTGATCCTGACCCAGGATATCGTCGAACGTTTGAGGACGGTATTTGCGGGCAAAGACCTGATAACTCACATTTTCCAATCTAGTGAGAGGCCCCCGAAACGCGATCTTTTTTTCTTGGTAAAGCGGTCGGCTTGACCGAGTTTTCCCGCATGCGAAAAAGCTGGCAAGTCGAAGTTTCCAGGCTCGTGCTGACCGCTGCCTTGGCCTTTTCTTCGGGGTGTGGCCCCGGCGGCCCCGTCCCGGTTTCCGCGACCGCTGCCGCCGGGGATGAGGTTTACGAGATCGTGGTTCCGGATATCGTCTGCGCATCGTGCGCCGCGTCGATCCGGAGGAAACTTGAAAAAGTGGAGGGCGTGGTGCAAATCGTCATCGATTTGGAAAATAAAACCCTCGAAGTGGGCGTGGACGCCGCCGCCCACCCCTCAGATGCAGCGCTTCGCGATGCCATCAGCGCAGCCGGATTCCTGAAACCAACCGATGGAACTCCAGGGGCAGGGTAATCGCGCCCATCCACCGAACGGCGGCCGATCGACCAAGCCCAACAACCGAGCAGCATTGCAGGAAGATCTCCACAGCGTCGGATTAATCGCCGGGAACGGCAGCTATCCGCGTGTCTTCGCCAAGGCGGCGCGGCAGGCAGGTGTCCCCCGACTCGCCGCGGCGGCTTTCGAAGATGAAACGGATCCGGACCTGGAGAACCAAGTGGACGCACTGGAATGGTTTCGGGTGGGTCAGCTCGGAAAAATGATCAAGTTCTTCAAGAGCGAAGGCATCGAAAAGGCCGTCATGGTGGGACAAATCGGCCCGCGTAATCTCTTCGACCTCAGGCCGGACGTGCGCACGCTGGTAATGATGGGGAAATTAAAGGAGCGGAACGCCGAATCCATTTTCGGAGCCATCGGAAGTGAGCTGGAAAAAGACGGAATCGAACTCATCCCGGCGACCACTTACCTCGAGGACTGCCTTCCGCAATCGGGCCACGTATGCGGTCCGGCGCCCGGCAAGGGAAGAGAGCGCGATGTCGACTTCGGTTTTCGCATCGCCAAGGAAGTCAGCAGGCTGGATATCGGCCAGACGGTGGTGGTGAAAAAGGGCACCGTCCTCGCCGTGGAAGCGTTCGAGGGCACCAATGAGGCCATGATGCGGGGGGGAAAGCTGGGCAGGGGAGGCGCCGCCATGGTAAAAGTCTCAAAACCGAATCAGGATTTTCGTTTTGATGTCCCGGTAATCGGTCCCGACACCGTGGATAAGGCCGCCGAAGCAGGCGTCGATTTGATTGTGATCGAAGCTGGGCGGACGCTGTTGCTGGAACGTGACGAGGTGGAGCGGCGGTGCGAGAAAAGTGGAATCACGGTCTTTGCGAGAGCAGATGAGCAGGATTAAAGTCGGAGTAATCGGGGTAGGCGCCATCGGGCGCAATCATTCCCGGGTTTACCACGGGCTGGAACGCGCGGAACTCGCGGCGGTCTTCGATGCGGATCGAGCCCGGGCCGAGGAAGTGGCCGCCGAATACGGGGCCCGGGCCGCGGCTAGCCTGGAAGAATTTGTGGACCTGGTGGATGCCGCCACCGTATCCACGCCGACGAACACCCACCTCGAAGTGGGCCAAGCGCTGCTCACAGCCGGAAAGCATGCCCTCATCGAAAAGCCGATCGCGGATAACACCGCGGATGCCAATGCCCTGGTCGATCTTGCGCACGCACGAAATCTTATTCTGCAGGTCGGTCATATCGAGCGGTTCAATCCAGTCATGCGGGAATTGGAAGAAATGATGACAACCCCCCGGTTTATTGAGTCGCACCGCCTTTCACCCTTTCCAAACCGCAGTATTGATATCGGGGTCGTCCTGGACGTCATGATTCACGATCTGGAAATCATTCTCCATTTGGTGCATTCCCCGATTGAGACCATCGATGCCGTGGGCGTGCCCGTCCTGACTCGCCGTGAAGACATCGCCAACGCCCGCATCCGGTTCTCCAACGGCTGTATCGCCAATGTCACCGCGAGCAGGATCAGTCCGGAAAAAGTGCGCAAAATCCGGGTCTTCCAGGAAGAAAGCTATCTCTCTCTGGATTACCAGGAACAGGCCGGCCTCATCTATCGTCGCCAGGGCGCGGAGATCGTCCGGGAAGAGGTGAAGGTCGAGAAGGACGAGCCGCTGAAGCTAGAACTGGCCGCCTTCGTGGAGTGCGCATCCCAGGGCGTGCGCCCGAAAGTTTCCGGCAGCGAGGCAGCGGCCGCCTTGGACGTGGCCGTGGAGATCACCCGGCAGATCGAAGAACAGAGCCCCGCGGCGGTCCCCCAGGGATCGGCTTGAAATTCGAAGCTGGACGATTTCGCAGGTATCAACCGCGCCCTGGTGCATGACAAAGATTTACTTGGTTGCCGGAGAAGTCAGCGGGGACGTCCACGGCGGAGGTCTCATGCGCAGCCTGCGGCAACGATCCACGGACCTGATTTTCAGCGGACTAGGCGGCAACAAGATGTGCACCGTGGAGGGTACCGAAAACATGCGCAATTGGGTCGAGGAAGCCGGCGTGGTCGGGCTCTGGGAGGTCCTGAAAAAGTACCGCTACTTTCGGGCCCAATTTGATCGCACCTTGGCCGAAATCGATGTCTGGAGACCGGATGCCGTCATCCTGATCGACTACCCCGGTTTCAATCTGCGGCTGGCCAAAGCGCTCCGGCAACGCAGTCCCGGGGTCAAGATCATCTACTTCATCAGTCCTCAGGTGTGGGCTTGGAATCGTCGCAGAATCCCCGAGATGGCCAAAATGCTCGACCTCATGCTCTGCATCTTTCCCTTCGAAAAACAACTATATCAGGCTTCGGGTCTGCACACCGAGTTCGTGGGGCATCCCATCATCGATAATCTGGGTCCAGAGCGCGGAGAATTCGAGCGCGAGGAGAATCTGGTGGGCCTGTTCCCGGGCAGCCGGGAGCGGGAGGTCTCCAAACACTTCCCGGACATGCTGCGCGCCGCGGTGCTCGCCAAGGAAAAAATGCCGGAGACCCGTTTCGCCGCCGCCGCGGCCTCGGTATCCATGGCGCGGCTCATGCGAAAACAGGTGGAAGCCTCGCCGCTCCTCGGCGGCGTCGATTGCGAGATCCTCCGAAAGCGCACCCACGAGCTGATGCAGCGGGCCACCTGCGCGGTGGTCGCTTCCGGCACCGCCACCCTGGAGGCCGCCTTCTTCGGCCTGCCTTACTGCCTGATATATAAAGTAGCCTGGCCGACCTACCTGGTCGGGAGGCTGCTCATAAAGGTCGAACACCTGGGAATGGTGAACATCCTGGCAAAGAAAAGGCTGGTGAAAGAATTCCTCCAGGGAGAAGCAACCCCGGAATACATTTCCAACGAAATACTGCGGCTGCTGAATTCGTCGGAGACGAGAGAAGAGTTGCAATCGGAAATGTCCGGCGCACTCGAACAACTCGGCGGGCAGGGGGCTTACGAACGCGCCGCGGAAGCGGTCATGAAAGCAGTTTTTCCCGCCCGATAGTCGTCCGGGCGTCTCAAAAGATGGAACCGAAAAACGTCATCCGGTTTATACTCGTGATGCTTCCCGCGGCCCTGCTCTTATTGGGGACGGCCTCGATGATCTATTATTTCCGTGCCGGACTTGGGCGGGAAGACGACTATCAGACCGGATCCCTCATGCAAAAGCCAATCAGCAAAGCCGACCTCGTCAATTATGTCACCGTGCTCACCGAGGATATCGGGGAGAGAAACCTAGAGGATCCACGCCGGCTCGAGATCGCCGCAAAATACCTGGAGTCATCACTCGGCATCAACAACATGGGGTATATCGCCAGACGACAGACATACCGCGTCGGCGACGTGAATTGCGCCAACATTGAGGTGGAGCTTCCCGGGAACGGAAGCGCCGGCGAAATAGTGGTGGTGGGGGCGCATTACGACTCGGTGCCGGGAACCGTGGGGGCCAATGACAATGGGAGCGGAGTCGCGGCCTTGCTCTGCCTTGCCAATGCTTTGGCGGGATCTGAAAACGCCCGGACGCTGCGGTTCGTGGCCTTCGTGAATGAGGAGATGCCGCATTTTCAGACGGGGGCCATGGGGAGTATGCAATACGCCAAACGTTGCCGGAAGGAGGGAGAGAACGTGGTGGCCATGCTCTGTCTCGAGACGCTGGGCTATTATGACGATGCCCCGGGCAGTCAGAATTATCCCGAACCCCTGGGAGCGCAGTATCCCGACACCGGTAACTTCATCGCCTTCGTGAGCAATCTCGACTCGCGTCCCTTGCTGGAAGAAGTGACTTCCGCCTTTGCGCGAGGCAGCGATTTCCCATTTGAGCGGGGCGCTTTTCCTCCAGAGATACCGGGGGTGGCGTGGTCTGATCACTGGGCATTCTGGCAGGCCGGCTACCCGGGGGTCATGGTCACGGATACGGCGCCTTTCCGGTATCCTCATTACCACCTGCCGACCGATACGGTGGAGAAGCTGGATTTCGACCGTCTTTACGCGGTCGTCACCGGCCTGGAGTTCGTGATTCGGGAACTGGCAAATCCCGGGAAGTAAGCGGCGCGGTGGAGGCGGCTGCTGTCTACGCCGGGCCGCAGGAAGGCTCGGAAAAACAGTTTGCCTGGCAGGCGGTTCTCCAGTAATTTCCCGTC
>JAHEJT010000188.1:6111-9541 GCA_024638765.1 Verrucomicrobiales bacterium | reverse complement strand
GAAGGCGACATCGAAGAGGCCATGAACGCCGCCAACGCCATCGGCGACGACCGTCTTCAGAAGCAGGGCCAGGGATACGTGGTCCCCGACTCGTTCACCCACGGCACCTCCGAGCAGCGGATGCGCTGGTTCCGCCGCGGCCTCCAATCCGGCGACATGTCCCAGGGCGACACCTTCAGCGCGCGGGCGTTGTAAAGAAAGGGGGTTTCAGTGTTCGGTGTTCAGGAATCAATTGACAGCGCTAAGAATGATTCCCGCACTCTTACTGAACACTGAACACTCTCCACCCTTCCCTCCCCCCCACCAATCTGTTAGGCTCCTGGCCAGATGAAGTCTCTGCCTGCGCTGCTCAAGGAAAACCGCTGCGGCCTCGTCCTGCTCACGCTCTTTGCTTATCTGTTGATCCAACCCTTCTTTATGCAGGGGCTCGCCGGCAGAGTCATCATCGGCGTACTCGTGACCACCGTGCTTTTCTCGGCGGTGTACGCCGTAGCGGAATCGAAAAACCACATCGCGGTGGTCGTCGCCATATCTCTAATCGCCCTCCTCAGCGCGTGGGGCGCCTCGGTTACCGGATCCAAGACATGGTTCCTCTTTTCCGATATCTCAAATGTAATCGCATACTTCTATATCGTCGGCATCCTTCTGGCCTATGTCTTGCGCGACGGCCGAGTCACCGCCGACAAACTTTTCGCCGGAGTCTCGGTCTATCTCTTTCTCGGCATTCTCTGGGGCCGTCTTTACCACGCGCTCGCGCTGGCGATCCCGGGGTCCTTCGCCGGAAACGGCCTCCTCGGAGGCACAGAACACGTCGGCAACATCGTCGACTATACGTATTACAGCTTCGTCACCCTCACGACCCTCGGATACGGCGAAATCGTCCCCGTGACGCCGCCGGCCCGCTCGTTCGCCATTCTCGAAGCCGCCGTCGGCGTCCTCTATCTCGCCATCCTCATCTCCCGCCTCGCCAGCCTCTACCGCCGCCAGTCGGCCTTTACCGAGAAAGAGTGACTCGCAATCAGCGAAAGAACGGGCCGAGCGCTTCGGCCACCGCGGCATTGATCCGCTGCCTGCGCTGCGCTTCCGACGGGTTCTCCAGCAGATCCCGCTTGGCGAAGTTTCGATACACAAGCTTGTTGGTCTTCGCATCGACGAGATCGATCACGATCGCACCCGCCTCGAAGTAATCGGGGCGGTTACCTTCGAGCACACCCCGCTTGTGCGCCAATTCACTGATCTCGAGTGAATCGCGCCCATAACCGAAGTAATCGTTGACCATCCCCGTGGAAGCGTTGTTCTGTACAATGAGCAGGTATCCCACGGCCAGGTCCGCGTCTTCCCCGCCAAACTCGATGCCATTGGCCCGAAATTGATCCGTGATCGCCGCCTGGATCAAGCGATTCGCTTGCTCCGAATCGTCAATGAATTCGGGAGGGTCCAAGGTTGCTTTTGCGCGCATGAACCGCACCGAAGAGTACCCCTTGCTGCTGCCCTTCGGCTGTTCGACGCTCGCGCAACCCGCCAGAACCGCCGTTGCAAAAATCAGTGATAGAAAGCTCCGTGTCTGCATCGCGCCAATCAATCAGAAACACTGTCGAAGACAAGGCCCATCTTTCATCCACGCCTTGCGGATTCAAACCTGGAGGAGTCAGCATCCCTGCGGATCATCGGGACCAAATTATCTCGCCTCCTCGATTTCCGACCAGTACACCGCCATCCGCCACGCATGGTAAGCGAGGCGGCGCAGCCAGCGGGCGCCGTCCAGCGCGCTGTCGAGCTCCTCACCGGAGAGCTCGCCCCGGGCCGCGCTCACAATGAGATTCTTTCGGAATTGCGGTTTATCCGCCTCCAGTTCCGCGGCCGCGATTTCCAAAGGAGGGAGCGCCGTCAACGGGCCCGGTGTCTCGATGTCTTCCGCAAGCGCCACAAAATTGTCTGCCAATTCCCGCCCCCGGGCCTGCATGTCCTCGCGCAACGCAATCCCCTCGAGACGATCCTTTTTGCCGGCCCGCTCGGCAAGCCGCTCGCCGTGATCGATCATGTAAAGCATCGCAAAAAGTTTTCTTGCGCCGATGTCGTTTTCGTCCGTGACCTCCCCGGTCTTCACCGCAAACGAACGCGCCTCCGTCACGGCCCGGAAGATCTCGTCGAACGACGTATCGGGCGGCGGGACCTCCCCGCCCGAGAGACGCGAGGCGGTGGCGCGCAGCACCGCGGCGGAAATGGCGCGGCTCGAGGATTCCAGCGCACCCGCCGCCGCAATCGGATCTCCCAGCAATCGCTCGTCCAGGGAAGCGATCAGCGGATCCTCGCGTTCGGGAAAAAGCCGCTCGATCATTCTCGCGAACCGATACGTGAAGGGCAAGGCAACGATCACGCCGATCGCATTGAAAGCCGAATGAAACGCGACCGCGACCACCTCCGGTGAAGTTTCTGTCATCCCCATTCCGAACGTCTCCCACGCCCACAGGTAAGCCGGCAGCAAAAGAAACGCACCGATGCCCGTCATCAGGTTGTAGATCACGTGCGCGAATCCCGTGCGGCGCGAACCCGTGTTCCCGCCGATCGTCGCCAGTGCCGCCTTGACCGTGGTCCCCACATCCGCGCCGATAATGGCGGCGGTGGCCTGCGGCAGATCGATCTGGCCCGTGTTTAATGCCGTCAGCGCAACCGCGACCGTCGCGCTCGAGGATTGCGTGAGCAGCGTGAGCACGACGCCCACAAAGAGAAGCACAAGCCGGCCCTGAAAACCGGTCGCATCGAAGGCGCTCAAGTCGATCAGGTCACGCGCCCCCCCGAGGCCCTCCTACATATAACTGATCCCGAGGAAAATCAGCGCGAAACCGGCGAGCGCTTTACCCGAGCCCCGCAGAAGCCACCTGCTCTTGAACAGGTGAAGGATCGCCGCCACCAGCAGCAGGGGCAACGCGGCCGTGCCGAGTTTCAGCTTGAATCCCAGCACCGCGACGATTCACCCGGTGATGGTGGTGCCGATGTTTGCCCCGAAAATGACGCCCAGCGCCTGCGGAAAAGTCATCAGTCCCGCGCCGACAAACCCCACCACCGTCACCGTGGTCGCGCTCGACGACTGGATGATGGCGGTCACCACCGTCCCGGTGACTGCACCCGACAAGGGCGTGCGCGTGGCGCGACCCAGCCAGCGGTGCAGCCGGTCGCCCGCGATTTTCTTCAGGCCGGAGGTCATCACCGCCATCCCGAAGAGGAACAACCCGAAACCTCCGATCGATTGCAGCACGGCATTCATGGCGGAGCCGGGCGAGCGCCCTTGCCTCAATCTTCACCCGGATCACTCCACCGGGCGAGGGGAAAATCCGCCGCGCACACGGCTTACGCTTCCGCGTTCTTCACCCCGAAAACGATCGCGTAAAGGACGGGCACCACCACCAGTGTCAAGACCGTCGCAAAGGTC
>JAHEJT010000188.1:0-6101 GCA_024638765.1 Verrucomicrobiales bacterium | reverse complement strand
CGAACATGATGGTCACCGCCATGGCCACGAAAAACGCGTCCGCCAGCAGCGGGATCATCCCGAGCACCGTGGTCATGGCAGCCATCGAGACCGGCCGCAGACGGCTGGTCCCTGAATCCAGCAGCGCCTGGAACGGCTCCTTCCCTTCGCTCAACTGCAGGTTGATCTCGTCGATCAACACGATGGCGTTCTTGATGAGCATCCCCACGAGGCTCAGGAAACCGAGCAGCGCCATGAAACCGAAGGGCTGATCCATGCTCAGCAGTCCGACCGTCACCCCGATAATCGCAAGAGGCACGGTGAGAAAGATCACCAGCGGTTTCCGAAGCGAATTGAATAGGAAGATCACCACGAGCACCATCGCGAGAAAGATCGGCGGCATCTGGCCCGCCAGCGCCGCTTGGGCGTTCCCGGAATCCTCGTACTCACCGCCCCACTCCAGTGTGTACCCGCTCAGTCTCATCTCCTCCACGAGCTCGGCAAAGCGTCCCTCGATCTTGGGCCGCAACTGCGCGTGGACGGCCGCCGCTTCCCCGACCTTGGGATCGCACTTCACCGTGATCGTCGGCAACCGGTCGCGGCGCTGGATCAGCGAGTTCTCAGACACCGTCTCGAATCCGAGCACCATCTGGCTGAGCGGGATCGACTGCCCGGCCGCCGGACTCCAGATCTGGACGAAGCGCAGATTGCCGACGTCCCCGCGCTCCGTCTCCGGACTTCGCGCGATGATCGGCAGCAATTCGTCTCTCTCCCGGTATTGCCCGATGACCTGTCCTTCGTAAGCCGCCTGGATCGCGCTTGCCACCTGTCCTCGCGTCAACCCTGCATTCCGCATCTGCGTTTCCGCAATAATCGGCCGCACCACCGGCATGCGCTGGCGCCAGTCATCCACGATGTCAATCGCCGCCGGGTCGTCCTGCATGATCTTCCGTGCTTCGCGGGCGAGGACGCGAAGGACGTCGGGATCGCGCCCCCGGAAACGCACCTGGATTTTCTGCGCCTCGCCGGGACCCAGTTGAAATTGCCGCGCAAACGCCTGCGCGCCCGGGTAATTCTCGCTCAGGTGCGCCTCTATTTGCTCGATGACGCCGTCGATTTTTTGGAAATCATCCACGCCGATGAGGGAGAATCCGTAAGCGCTGTTGCGGTTCTCCGGGGAATAGGTGAGGAGGAAGCGAAGCCCGCCGTGTCCCGCGATCGTCGCCACGTCGGTGACCCCATCGAGGGTCATGATGTGCTCCGCAATTCCCTTGAGATCGGCGTCGGTCTTCGAGATGTGCGTCCCCTGCGGCAGCCAGTAATGCATCATGAACTGCGGACGCGTCGACGGCGGAAAGAAACTCTGGCGGACGTTTCCGAACCCGATGATGGAGGCCACCATCGCTACGACCAGCACGATCACCGTCACCCAGCGGCGCCGGATACAAAAAGACAGCAAGCTGCGATATACCTGGAAAAACGCGCCACCGTAAGGATCGGGCGCCTCCTCGCCCTCCTTGCGCGCTTTCACCTTGAGGAACATAACGCCGAAGAGCGGAGTTACCGTGATGGCGAGCACCCAGCTCAACATCAGCGAAATCAAAATCACCTGGAACAGGGAGCGACAATATTCCCCGGTCGAATCCTGCGAAGCGCCGATCGCCGCGAACGCGAGGACCGCGATGATGGTCGCCCCGAAGAGCGGCCACATCGTCTGCTGGACGATCTTCGACGCAGCCTCCGTCTTGCTCATCCCTTTCTCGGAGTTAATGAGAATGCCTTCGACGACCACGATGGCGTTGTCCACCAGCATCCCCAGCGCGATGATGAGGGCCCCGAGACTGATTCGCTCGAGCATGATACCCTGCAAATCCATCACGATGAAGGTTGCCAGCACCGTGAGGAGGAGGATGGCGCCGATGATCATGCTGCTGCGAAATCCCATCGCGAAGATGAGCACCGCGATGACGATTGCGATCGCCTGCCCCAGGCTGACGACAAACCCGTTGATCGCCGTCGTAACGGCGTCCGACTGCATCGCGATCTTTCCGAACTCGATCCCGATCGGCGTCTCCGCTTCCAGCTTCCGGAATCGTTCCTTCAGCGACCGGCCCATGGTCACGACGTTCCCACCCAGCTTTGTCGAGATCCCGAGACCGACCGCCGGCCGGCCATTGTACCGAAGGATGATCGAGGGCGGATCGATGTACCCGCGCTTGATCGCCGCAACGTCCCTCAAAAACAGCGTCGTCGCCGTCTCGTCATCCTGCAGGATGAGCAGATCCCCGATATCCTCGATGGAAGCGAACTCACCCGAAGGCTGGATGCGGATAAACTGGCTGTCCACCTGCACCCGGCCGGCCGGCGCGACGAGGTTCGTGCCGGAAAGGGCCTGGTAAATCACCTCGGGAGCGATCCCCAGCTGGGCGAGACGCGCGCGCGAGATCTCGACGTAAATCGTCTCCTGCTGGTCGGCGTAAATCGTGATCTTCCCCACGTCTTCGGCGAGAAGAAGTTCGCGGCGCAGCAATTTGGCATACTCGTAAAGTTCCTTGTCGGAATACCCGTCGCCGTAGATCGCGACGTAGACTCCCCAAACATCGCCGAAATCATCGTTCACGATCGACGTGGACGTCCCCGGCGGCAGGTCGCCCTGCATGTCGTTCACCTTGCGGCGTAACTCGTCCCACACCTGGGGCAGCAAAGCGCTGTCGTACCGGTCTTCCATCTCGACGAGCACCGTGGAAACGCCCGGCTCGGACGTGCTCGTCACCATCTTGATCTGGTTCATCTGCTGCACCGCCGTCTCGATCTTGTCGGTGACTTCTTCCGCCACCTCCATCGCGGTGGCCCCGGGATACTGCGTGAAAACCTGCGCCTCCTTGATCGTGAACTCCGGATCCTCGAGTCGCCCGAGCCGCTGGTAGGACGCCAGGCCGCCGACCAACATCACCGCCGTCATCACGAGCGTGATCGTCCTGCGCTGGATGGATGCCTCGGCGATGTTCATGTCAGCTCCCGCGAATCTCCTCCGCCTACTGCGACGCCACGGCACCGCGTCCCGTCTCACCGGAACTCGCGCCGGCAGTCGACGGATCCGACCGAGATTCGAGCAGCCGCACTTCGCGCCCTTCGGTGAGGACATGGACTCCCGCCAGCGCAATGCGGTCGCCTTTTGCCAACCCTCCCACCACCACGATATCATCGCCGTCGACTTCGCCGACCTCGACGTCTGCGCGATGCACCGTGTAACTCCCCTCGCCCGTTTCCTTGAGCTTCCAGACGTAATACTGGCCGAGACCGTCCACCGGCACCGCGTCCAGTGGCACCGGGAAACCGTCTTCCCCTTCCCTGAGCAGTTCCCGCGGGATGCGGGCCGTCACCGTCGCCGTCATCCCCGGAAGAATATTTTTATCTTCCGGCCGGTCCATCGCCACCGTAATCGTATACGTCTGCGTCACGGGATCGGCTTCCGTGGTCACTTCCGCGATCTTCACGGGAAAGACTTCCCCCGGAAAGAAATCGAAGGTCGCCACGAGATCGATCTTGTCGCGGTTTTCCGGCCGCGCCCGCGCCACATCGCCCTCCGAGACGCTGACGTCGATCTCGATCGTCGAGATATCGATCAGGCTCAGGACCTGTTGCTTCGCCTGCACGTTCTGGAACTGCTGCACGAAGGTGTCCCCGATCACGCCGTCGAACTTCGCGGAGAGCTTCGTGTCTTCGAGGGCCTTCTTCCGGGTGTCCACCGCCGCCGCCGCCTGGTCGAACGCAGCCCGGGCATCGTCGACTTCCTGCTTTGAGACCGCGTTGCTCCTCGCGGCCTGTTCCATCCGCTCCAGCTGCGCCCTGGCGCGATCCCGTTCCGCCAACGCCGAATTGTAATCATTTTCGAAATCCCGGGGATCAAGTCGCATGAGCACCTGCCCCTGGCTCACATTGTCACCCCGGTTGACCGCGCGCTCCACGATGAGCCCGGGCACCTCGAAAGCCATGTTGACCTGCTGGCCCGCACTGACCTTGCCCGGATAAGTTTTTCCCTTCGCCGCAAAAGAAGATTCGATCACCATCGTCTTGAGGGGCCGCACCACCGGCGCTTCCTCTTCTTCTTCCGGCGTGCGGTCCATAAGAAACACGGCCGCCACCGCAGCCGCAAAGATGAGTCCCCCGACGATCCGGGCGGTGCTCTTCTTGCTCGATTTGGATTTTGTTTCTGAGTCCGTCATGTCACTTCGGCTTTCCGATTGAAGTCCCTCGGCTCTCGTCTTACCTCGCTCGTGAGCCACTGTCGATGATTTTTCCGGGGGCGCAATAACGGGCAGCATCCCCATCATCACGGTGTGAGCGCGGACGTCTCGCCCGCGTTAGAAATGAATGCGGACGCAGGCCGCCTCTTCCCGGAAGGCGGACGAGCCGTCCGCGCTCCCACTCCCGCTCCGTGGCGTTTTCCGATAACATGCCACGCGCTTGCTCGCATCCCGTGCCCCTCGACCCTCCGCACTACTTACTCACTACTCACTACTCACTACTTGCTACTTACTTCTCACTTCTCACCGCTATCCCCTCGACACCTCCCACGCCGCCGCGAATAATCCCACCATGGCGCGTGCAACCTTCAAACGACGGCTCCTCTTCGGCTCGGTCCTGCTGTTCGTTCTGCTCATGCTCCTGGCGCTTTGGTTCCACCGGACCACGCGCAAAGCGTTGGACCGGGCGGAATCCCTTGCCTTTCGCCGCATGACCGTGGCCCAACAGGAGAGTGAGGGCACCTACCGCTTCTTTTACACCAGCAATCGCCGCCTCGACCCCGGAGACGGCACCCTGGAGGAACGCTTCACCAATGAACGACAAGAGTCGCTCGAGTTCGGTTCCTTCGACACCCGCATCGAGCCCAACCTCGGGCTCGGCATGATCATCAATCCCACTGACTGGTTCACCAACGAGGAACTCAATATTCTCGCCGTGCACGATTTGGATCAACCGGCGCTGGTCGATCAAATCCGTGCCCAAGTCGAGGCCTCGCCCCACCGGGCGCTTCTCGTGGTGGTCCACGGATACCGCAATTCCTTCCCCACCTCCATTCGCATGACCGCGCTGGTGGCCCATGTCCTCGACGTCAATGCGCCCGTCCTGATGATGGACTGGCCCGGCGACCAAGGCTCGGGAATCCGCGGATACCGCCGCGCCCAGGAGATCGCCCGGGCTTCCGGGGCGGAACTCGCCAGGACTCTCGAGATGGTCGTCCGGGAAATCCGCCCCGATAGAATCTGGCTCATGGCCAACAGCATGGGAGCCCAGGTCGTCGCCGACGCCTTCACAATCCTTTACCAGGAAGCGGACTGGGCGGACACGGCCACGGAAATCGAAGACGTCGTGCTGACGGCGCCGGACGTCGGTAAAGGGGACTTCAACGCGCAGTTCAAGGACGAGATCACCGCCTTCGCGGAGGATCTCACGGTCTACGTGTCCTCCAACGACCGCGCCCTGCTCGCCAGCCGTCTCGTCAACCGCGGCCGGCGCCTCGGCGAGAGCAATCTCGACCCGCGCAATCCGGATCAATATGAAGAAGCCGCCGCCATCGCCGATCTCATGGAGTCAAGCGACCACGGAATCGCCATCGTGGACGTCACCCCGGTGAATCGGACGCGCAATTTCCACAATTTTTCCCTGGAGACCCCGGAGTTTTTTGATGACCTCTTTCTGCGCCTGACCAACGAGGACACCCCGCAGAATCGCCGGGTACATTCCATCCGGGCATCCGACGACAGGATTTACTGGGTGCTGACGCGGGGGAGGTAGGGTTTTCTTAGTGTTCAGTGTTCAGGTGCCGAGGGGTTGATGGGAGCGCGTTCAAAAAATCGAAGACTCTTCGCAGAGCCTGCCGAAGGCAGGATAAACCCCGCGCTCCCACTTTGAAATCGTAAACTTTTCATTCTTCTCTCGCCTGCCGACTGTACGCCCGCAACTGCAAAGTGGTATTGAAAGTCGGCATGGAGATAACCGGATCACCCGCATCGTGATCCTGGCGGATTCTGGATGTAGCGGAACTTGCCAAAGTTCCGATTTCCCACGATAGCCTTTCGGAAGATCTTGCATCTTCCGCTACAGACAAAAAACATCCG
>JAHEJT010000041.1 GCA_024638765.1 Verrucomicrobiales bacterium | reverse complement strand
CGCGCCGTGGAGCGCGTCCCAGCCCCCTCGCAGGACCCAGACGTCACCGAGACCCATGTTCTCGCGCAACCGCCGGGCCACGCGCCGGCTCGCGTCACAGGCATGGGTAGCACAGTAAACCACGATGGGCCGGGTCCCTTCCTGGATCACTTCGTGATGTTCCCAGAGCTGATCGTTCCATCCCTCTTCATTCAGCAAGAGTGCCCCGGGATGATGGGCTTCGGCGTATTCTTCGGCGCTGCGCGCGTCGATCCAGATGACCTCGCCCTCCCATTGCGCTTCCACCAGATCGAGAGTTACCTCGTCCTCCTTAAGCGGTTCATTCTGCAGGTATAAAGCGGGCGCTTTCGGGTGAAAGACTTTCGTTAATGCCGCTCCCACCGTGGCCACGGCCAGCATCGCCAGCGCCTGTGTGATCGCCCTGCGCACCGGTCGATTAACTGGATTTTTTCACCGAGAAAAACGCCAACTGACGCCGGTGCTTGTCGATTGAGCAATCTGTTTCGATCCGCAGGATACCCATCAAGGTGTCCTCCGTCGAACCCGGGGTCACCTCGATGCGATACTTCTTTCCCTCTTCGATGGTATGCACTTTGCACTCAAATCCCTCCCGGGAACATTCCGCCGAAACCACCCGGATTTCTTCGTCGCGTTTGACCTCGAGGACGTAGGATTTGGGGGCAAGTTTTTCGCCCACGTCCCAGCTGTTGAGTTTGGGCTCCACCACCATGACGTCCGGCACGGTCACTGTCAGCCGCAGCTGTTGCGATCGCTCGCGCCGATCCGCAACCGTGATCACCTTGAGGGACTTATTGGATACGCCGGTCTTACCGCCGATCGAAAAAAGTCCAGTCACCACCCCGCTTTCACCCGGAGGGATCACCATCTTGTCGCTCTCGGCCTTAAGACATCCGCAAGAGGTTTCGATTTTCTGAATCTGCACCACGTGACTTGTGGAGTTGCGGAATGGAAAGACCACCTCGAGCCTTTCCTCGGCCGCATCCGCGTTTCTTTTTACCACCTCCGACTTAAAGGAAAGTTGGGCGCACAACACACCCGGCGCGCCCAGACAAGCCACAACCATTGCTATAAGGATAAGTCGCTGCATTCGCATACATTACCTCAAATTACCTTGAAATCCAGCATAAGCATGGGCCCGGCTCGGGAACCTCGGGCCCGGCCGGATTGAGGGCATTCAGTTCCTCCGAAGGAAACCAGTGGTAAAGCATGAAGTAAACCAGCACGCCCGTGATCGATACATACATCCAGATCGGCCAGGTCCAACGCGCAATCTTCCGGTGCCGGTCGAAGCGCCGGCGTAGCGCCGGGATCAGCGTCAAGATCACGAGGGGCGCACAGACCATCGCCAGGAGGATATGACTGATGAGGATCGCGAAGTAAACCGGACGCGCGGCCCCCTCGTGGGTGAACTTCACGCTCCCCACCTGGTAATGATACACCAGATAACAGGTCAGGAACACAGCCGAGGTTACCAGCGCCGCCGCCATGCAGGCGATATGCTGCTTCTGCAGCCCACGGCGGATACACACGAAACCCGCCGACAGAAAGACCGTGCAGACCGCGTTCAGGGTGGCGTTGACCGCCGGTAAATCCGTCACCGACATTTTTTCCTCAGCTCCGGCTTCCGTGCCCGCCTTCGCCGGGACCGGAGGCGCCCTCGTCCGCAGACTCCGAAAGCACCCAACGAATATCGTGGAGCAGTTTCTTGCGATACTGGTCTCCCACCCGGGGATCGAGCACATTGTAATATCCCCGAATATTGCCGTTGCCATCCACCAGCGCCAGGCGCGGGTCATGCAGGAACTGTCCCTCGTTCGCGATCTTCTCCGGATCCGTGTTGCGGGAGACCGGATAAAACCGGAAATAGCTCACCATGTAATCGCGGATACTGGTCTTGTCCCCCGTGAGAAACCACCAGCCCGGCACATCAATCCCGTGGGCCGCGACGAAGGCATTCATCTTTTCCGGGGTATCCCCCTCCGGATTCACGCTGAACGAGACCAATCGGAATCGCTCGTCTTCCCCGAACTCTCTCTGCAGTTCCACCATTTCTCCGGCGGCGCCGATGCAGCTGTTGGGACACTCGGTGAACAAATAGCCCGCCACCCAGACCTTGCCCCGCAGCATGCTCAGCTTGACGGTCTCACCCGTGCGATTGACCGCCTCCAGGTCCTTTTCCAGTTTCCCCACAAAGGCGGGACGCTCGTTGCGGTGCTCCATCCGGTTGCGGAGCATGTAATTGTAGGTCACCAGCACGCCGCAGAGCATGACGATCACCAGGCCCCAGGCCGTCACCGCCTTGGATTTGAATCTCTTTTGTGCCTGTTCTTCTGTTTCCATGCGCTGCTTAAGTTCTAGATACGCCCGCCGCCCTCCGGGGGCAACACGAGATCCACCGGTTATTTCCAGAATACCACCAGCACGACGAGGATCGCCGGCAGATAAATCAGGGTGTAAAAGAAAAGCTTACGCGCCGCAGCCCGGTCCCGCACGCGCCGAAAGCGCAACGCCAGGATCAGCATTCCCAGGCTCAAGAGCAGACCGCCGGCCAGGGTGGGCCACCCCGCGACGCCCGACCACCACGGCACCGCCATCAACGAAACCAGGAGCGCGCTGAAAAACACCGCCAGGCCGGACGTCAAGGCCCCGGACTCATCTTGGTTCGACCACATCACGAACCCGGCCTCACGATACTGGTCGCGATACATCCAGTTGATCGCCAGGAAATGCGGCAACTGCCAGAGAAACAGCAGCCCGAATAAGAAAGCCGCCTCCACTCCGTAGCCGCCCCCGGCCCCCACCCATCCGATCAGCGGCGGGATTGCCCCCGAGACCGCGCCCACCAGGGTGTTCGTGCTCGAACGCCGCTTCAGCGGCGTATAAATGAAGAGATAGATCAACAAGGTCGCCGCCGCCAGGTAACAGGCGTGGATGTTGACCTTGATTCCCAGGTGCACCAGGCCGAACGCCGCCAGCAGCCACCCGATGCCGAAGGCCACGACCGGCGGTATCCGACCCGCGGGAAGCGGCCGGTCCTGCGTCCGCCGCATCCGGGCGTCGCTGTCGATTTCCATGAGCTGATTGAACACCGCAGCGCCCAGGGCGGTCAGCGCGCTGCCAAAGAGGGTGTGCACCAGCAGGAGCCAGTCGATATCCGATCCCGAAGCAAGCAGAAAACCCACGAACGTCGTCACGATCACCAGGAAGCTGAGTCGTGCCTTGGTGAGGACCATGAGGTCTTCACGCCACGCGGCCGCGAGCGATTCGCCGGAGTCCGTAGTCGAGGAGGAGGTTTGCACTTCGTAAGTTTCCCTGGATTCGATCGCGGGGCGATCCCCGCGGCGGGTCAGACCGGCGTCCCGGAGGCAGCGCCCTTTTCGGATTTCCCGGACTCTTCCGGCTCGCTCTGGTCCGCCAGGAGGATGGATCGCGGCTTGGCAGTAAAACACTTCACCGCCAGCACGAAGGCGGCGGCGAGAACGGCGAGCCCGTTGAGGACGTGAAAGTTGGTCACCCAGAATGATTTACCGGTCGCGATCACCGAAATGCCGAGGAGGACCTGCGCGCCCACGAAGCCGCCGATGAGCCAGGCGTTCCTCCGGATCCGGCCGCTGCCCTCGCGATTTCCGGTGGCCGCGTAAAAGCACGCCATCCCGGCCGCCAGCGCCACGAAGAGCGCCCAGGCCTTATGCGAAAAAAGCAGTAGCAGGTCGAAATCGCCGAAACCGGGAAAGATCCGCCCTCCCGTCGTCAGGATGCCATCATCCGCCAATCCGAAGCGATGGGTGTGGCGAATGGTGGCGCCGAGGATGAGTTGGAAAAAAACCGCGCCGAAGAGCACCAGGCTCAACCCGCGCATTCTTTCGAGGTAACCCGCTTCGTAGAGCTCGCGCCGGGATTCCCATTTCGGGGAACTCATCATTGCGATCATGAGGAGCAGGCAGAAGAACGCCTGGGCCAGGCATCCGTGAAATACCGCAAAGGTATCGGAAATGTGCAGGACTCGCATGCCGCCGAGGACGCCCTGGAGGATCACGGCGATCAGGGCGGCGGTCGTAAGGACGCGCAGCATGCGCGTTTTTTTTCCCAGCCACGCCCAGAGACACAGGATCACGGTGAGGAATCCGACCAGGGACGCGAGGAGGCGGTGACCGTGTTCCAGGAAGACTGCCGGCACGCGCCACCAGCCTTCGGGATTGATGCTGCCGAAGCTCAGCGGCCAGTCAGGCACCGCCATTCCCACGCCTTCCGTGGTCACCGCGGCGCCCCACCAGACGAGCGCCACCGTGGCGGCCACCACGACGACGGAGAAGCGATGAAATCCGGTGGTTTTCTTCATGATTTATTCCGGGCGGAGGGCGCCGGGCGTGCAAGCGGTGGAACCGGGGTGAGCGGCGCGGCGGTGACAATTCGTTTCTCAGGGCGCGCACCCGCCGGTGCGCACTCCGACAGGAACGCGTCGACGAGTCGGCAATTATTGCCCGGCCGAGGCCAGCGGGGGAGCTTCTTCCTTCACCGGGGACTGCTGCACCACCCACTTGTCGTACTCGGCTCCATCGATAATCTCAAAACTGGCGTACATCTGGGCGTGCCCGATTCCGCAGAGCTGGGCACAGATGATATCTCCATCGGTGATCTTGTTGGGCGTGAACCACATGGGGATCTCCATCCCGGGGATGGCGTCCTGCTGAATACGCAATTTGACCGGGGCCAGGCCGTGGATGACGTCCTTGGAAGTGACCTGGACGATGGCTTTGCGATGGACGGGAAGGGTGAGCTTGTTGATGGTGAGAAAATCGTCCTTGGCGTTGGGATCCTCCCGATCCAATCCGACGAGATTGTCCAGGCTGATGAGGTCCGGATCCACCCGCCCGAATTTCCCGTCCGGCCCCGTGTAATGAAAGGTCCAGCGGAATTGTTCGCCGACTGCGCGCACCTTGGCGACATCCGGACCCGTGGGAAAGGAATCCACCCGGTTAGCCCAGAGCGGAAAGGCAAATCCCAGGAGCAGGACGACCTCCACGATGACGACACCGACTTCCAGGTGCGTCGAAAAATGGGAAGTAATCCCTTCGTGACTGGCCTTGGGATTTTTTCGCCATTGAAAGCGGAAGAGCACGTAAAGAAAGAACAGCGTCCAACCGACGAAGAGGACGGCCATGAACCAGTGGACCACTTCCAGCATGTGGTCGATCATCTCGCCATGCTCGGAAGCGAGTTCAGGAATTCCCAGAAATTTGTTCAGCACGGTCTTTTACTTTTTAGTGGTGTCAGAAACGAATGCGTCGGCGGCTTCGTGGCCGGAGAGCAGGGCCTGGGTATCTTCTTCCCGGGCGGCACACTTCGCCTTTCTGGCGAGGTGGGCAATGAAGGTGAGCAGGCAGCCGAGCACTCCCCCCACGACCAGCACCATGAAGGCGATCGCCATGTTCATGCCGAGGGTCGCCGCGTGATCCGGATTTCCCACGCACACCGGACAGGCGAGAAAAGGATTCAGCGCTATGATGAAGTTGCCCATGTAATTTAAATCAATTCCAGAATGGATACGCCGGGATCACACAATCAGCTGCTTGGCTTTCTTGGTCACAAACCAGTACCCGTAAATCGTCAAGGGCACGCCGAGCACACCGCTGCAGATCCCGGAGATCCTGGTGCCCAATCCGTCCACCTGCGCCCAGGCCGTCCACGCCGCGAACCCGAAGGTGCAGATGATGGCCAGCGCGATGAAAAAGATATGGAAGAATTTCAGGGACATGGGATCAGGTGCCCGGCACCAGGAAGATCTGCCGGATCGGGTTCCACAATTCGAAGAGGCTCAGGAACATGAGACCGAAGAAGAAAAAGACGGTGAACAGCAACACCTTGTAAATCAGGCTCTTCTCGGCATTGAGGTGCATGAAAATCAGCGCCACCAGGCTCGCCTTAAAGCTCGCGATCAACAGGCCCACCGTGATGTCCCCGCCGGTGAGGCCGTGCGCTCCCACGTCCAAGAACGGCACCTTCGCGACTGCGACGGTAATGAACGTGAAGGCGATCAGTGTATAACCGACGACCTTGTAAGCCTTGACGTGCTTTCTGATTTCTTCGGGTGTACTCTCCATTGTCCTATCTCAAAAAATAACCGCTTTCGCGCTCACATCAAATACATGATCGGGAAGAGGAAAATCCAGACCAGGTCTACGAAGTGCCAGAAGAGGCCCCCGACTTCCACGCGGTTGGCGAGGTGCTCGGGGTTCTTTTGGTAAAGCTTCTTCTGGAAGAACAGAAAGTAGGTCAGGACCAGCGCGCCGATGAGGACGTGCAGCCCGTGCAGACCTGTCAGCGTAAAGTAGATCGCGTAGTAAGTGTTGTAGGCGGGCCCATGGTTCGAGAGGAACTTCTTGTGGTCGCGCTCGACCTCGATGACGGGATATCCGTGCCCGTCCGCGGCTCCTTCGCCGCCGGTTTCGTTGCCGTGCGTCTCCCCGTGGGCGGCGCCGTGCGATTCCGGGTGAATATGCATGAGGTCGGTGTCATAGGGATCAGCCGCCCGGCCGTCTTCTTCGGCCTTTTTCAGCTCCGCGTCCCGATGTTCCAGGTAAGCGTCTTTGCGCGCGTCACCAAGGTAACTGAAGACCATGGCTCCGGCATCGTCCTCCACCATGCGCAAATCGATGTCGTGGACTTCGAAATAGATCTTGTCGTCTTTCAGAGCGCCCTTGAAAACGGTGGCATCGCGGAAGGTAAGTTCCTCGCCGGTGTAAGCCTGCACCTTCTTCGGGTTGAAACTGAATTCCAGCGGGGCGGCCGGCTTCAGGACCACCGCGGCGGGAGCGTCGACTCCCCCACTGCTCTTGCGCAAGTTCTTGATCCACGAGGATGTCAGCCGCACCTCTTCCCCGTCGGCGGTTTTGAATACAGGCGCCGTCCCGTCCTTGAGGTATTTCAGGAATTCCAGCCCGCCCTTGCCGGGGCTGAGACTCAGCTCGGTGGCCGTAAACTCGATCCGGTCCTGCTGGAGGACGCCTTCCACCACGGAATCGTCTTCGAACTTCATCCCGTGGTGGGTGAATTTCCCGTAATACTCGTAGGACTTCAGGCCGAGAAAGACCAGGGCACAGAGCACGACCAATCGCATCCAGAACTGGTAGCGGGCAAAGTTCCGCATCTTGAGTTCCGCCCACGCGAAGACCACGAACACGCTCGAGGCGATGAGGACAATGGTGTTGACGAAGCCCGGCCACACGATGAGCTGACGCGTCGGCCAGGGATTGTCGATGCCCTCGGTCACTCCAAGCCGCAGAAAGACATAGCCGGAAAAGAGACCGCCGAAGAGCATCACTTCCGATGCCAGAAAGAGCCAGATGCCGATCTTGGCGTTCCACAGCCCGGTATCGGGCCGTGCGGTCACTGTGTAAGGTATTTCCATGAAATTTCGGTTAATCCAAAGCCCGGCCCATGCCTATGACTTGGCCTTGGCTTTGGCTTTCTCGGGTGCGGCTTTTTCGATCTCCTCATCCGGAATCCACTGGGGAGTGAAGTCCTTGGCGGCGCCGGGCTGACTGTATTCGTAGGGGTTGCGATAGATCACCGGTTCCGTGGGGAAATTGCCGTGCGGCGGAGGGGTCGGCGTGCTCCACTCCAGGGTGGTGGCGTCCCAGGGGTTATCCGAGTTGGCCTTTCTCCCGAAGCGGATGCTCCAAAAGAGGTTGAAGATAAAGGGAATCTGCGCCACGGCGAGGAGCCATGCCGACCAGGAGGTCAGCTCGTTCATCCAGAGGAATCGCTCCGTGGTGGCCTCGTAAGTCTGACCGCCGTCGAAGGCGCGCCGGTGGAAACCCGCCATTCCTTGGATCATCATGGGAAGGAAAATGCCGTTCATGCAGATAAGCGACGGCCAGAAGTGCAGGTGACCGAGGAAATTGTTCATGAAGCGGCCCGTCATCTTGGGGAACCAGTAATAGATGCCGGCGAAGAGACCGAAAATGGTTCCCGGCGCCACCACGTAATGGAAGTGCCCGATCACGTAATAGGTATCGTGCAAATGCAGGTCGATGAGGTTGAACGCCAGGGGCAACCCGGTGAGACCTCCGAAGCCGAACATGGGCAGGAAAGCCGTGGCGAAAAGCATGGGGACGGTGAAGCGGATGGAGCCGCCCCACAGTGAGATGAGCAGTGACGTCACCAGGATGACCGATGGGATCGATATCAGGACGGTGGTGGTCTGGAAAAAGGTGCTTACCGCGGTGCCCATCCCGGTGAGATACATGTGGTGGGCCCACACGATGAAGCTGAGGAAACCCAGCACCATGACGGCGTAGACCATGGACTTGTATCCCCAGAGCGGTTTCCGGGTGTTATTGGGGATCACCTCCGCGACCGTGGCAATGGCCGGCAGAATAAGGACGTAGACCTCCGGATGCCCCAGGAACCAGAAGAGGTGCTGGTAAAGCAGGGGACTACCGCCCCCGCTGATGTCGAGGCGCTCACCGCCCGCGTAAAGGCCGGTGGGAAGGAAAAAGCTGGTCCCCGCGAGGCGGTCCATCAACTGCATGATGGCGGCGACTTCCAGCGGCGGGAATGCGAGGAGGAGGAGAAACCCGGTCACCAGCATGGCCCAGACGAAAAACGGGAGGCGCATCCACGTCATCCCGCGGGCGCGCAGGTTGATGATGGTGGTGATAAAGTTGACCGCGCCCAGGAGCGAGGAACTGATGAGGAAGACCATGCCCAGCAGCCACAACGTCTGGCCCGTCCAGAAGATGCTCGCAAATTCCGTGTCCGTGGTCGTCGCCAGGGGCGAGTAATTGGTCCAGCCCACCTTGGCGGCGCCCGATTCCAGGAAAAAGCTGCCGAACATCACGACGCCGCCCAGGAAATAGAACCAGTAACTGGCCATGTTGAGACGCGGGAACGCCATGTCGGGGGCCCCGATCTGCAAGGGGGTCACGAAGTTCCCGAAGGCGCCGAACGCGAGCGGCACAATCCCGAGGAAGACCATGATGGTGCCGTGCATGGCGCCGAACATGTTGTAAAGGTCGGGACTGATGACGCCGTTGGGCGCCCATCTTTCACCGAGCATCTTTCCCACCAGGGGGATCTCGGAAGTGGGATAAGCGATGCTCCAGCGCATCACCATCATGAGGAAAAACCCGATCGCCAGAAAAACCAGGGCGGTAAAGCCGTACTGGATCCCGATGATCTTGTGATCCGACGAGAAAATGTACTGCCGCCAGAACGGGAGGGCGTGATGGTCTTCGGCGTGCGCTTCCTCAGAGCTGTCCGGGAGGGTCGTGGACGTGCTTGAACTCATGGTTATATAGGTGTGCTCTTTAATATTCTAGGCCCGTGAAGCCTCGTTGCAAAGCGCCCTTTGGCCCTTCCTTCCAACTCTCAGATCTTCCTTCGCTTCTTTCACCTTCAATTACTTCTGCAAATTCGGCCAGGTCTCGGCATTCTCCAGATCCACCGCTTCCCCGGGCAGCATGGCGTCTTCCGGCACTTCGAGGAGGAGCGCCTCGGTGTAGGCCCCGACGTGGCCGCCGTGCTTCTCCCGGGCCGCCGCCACCATCGCTTCCGTGACCAGGCTGCCGCTGTTGCCCCAGGTGTTGCGCACGTAACTCATCACCTGCGCAATTTCCTTGTCACTCAAAGATTCCCAAGCCGGCATCACCCCGTTGTAAGGCGTCCCATTTACTTTGATGGGACCACTCAACCCCTTCAAGAGAGCCATTGCGAATCTCTCGGTGGAACCCGTGACCCAATCCGAACCCACCAGCGGCGGGAACACGCCGGGCACGCCCACGCCCGCCTGGTTGTGACAGGCCTGGCAGTTGTTGTAGACCTTCTTGCCCTTGGCGAGCCATACCTCGGGAGACAATTGTTGGACCGCGCCGGCCGCGCCTTCTCCCACCGGCCGCGGGGCGGCTTGGTAACCCCTCACCGCATAGGTGTTGTCCATGTCAAAACCGCCGTTGTGGGCCCCCAGGTAACCGGCCCCCAGCATCAACACCAGGGCCCCCGCGAACACGACCCAGTGCGACACCGGTTCCATGCCTGCGCGAGGTTCGTCTTTCTCGCGCCGGACGGAGCCGTGCACGTCGACGACGCTCGTCGTCTCTTCGTAATCGATCTTCTCGAGATTGGGATCCTTACTGCTCATCTCACTGTGGGAACTTTCTTCAGCCGGCGTCGCCCTGGGCCCCGGCGCCACTGCCGGCCCCGGCGCCACTGTCGGGCGCAGCGCCGCCGCGGCCTTTGCGGACCGCCACGGGGACTTTGTAATCTTTTTTCAAGGACATCAGGTATTCCACCAGGGCCTTGGCCTCGCTGGTGGGCACGATTTCATACCCCTCTTCCGGCGCGAATTCCGCCGGCAACTCGAGGGCGTCGGCGGAGGGCTGCCCCTCGACGGGGCGCTTTTCATAAAGATACGAAAACGAAGGCATGATGGACCATTCATTCTCCGCCCTCGGATTGTAGAGATGCCGGTGATGCCAAGCGGGATCCTCGATGCGCCAGCCCACGTTGCTGAGGTCCGGACCGTTGCGATAGACTCCGAGGAACGCATAGCTCTCGCCCAGGTAATCCTGCATCCGGGTCTCGCGCTGGAGGCCTTCTTCTTCCCGTCCGCCCCAGCCGGGCCGCCAGAGATCGCTTCCGGCATAGGTGGGACGCACCATCTGGGTGTGACAATAGACGCAGCCCTGTTCCGCGTAGACGCGGTGACCGGCCCGGACGCGGCCCGCGAGTCCCGGTGGATACGCCGATACCTCCACGTCTCCGTCCTCCTCGCTGTAAGGGACCGGCTCGAGGGCGCGCATGTGGGCCCACGGGATCACGATCAGGAAAAGCCAGGGCAATCCAAATGCGAGGGCCAGGCCCAGGGTGAATTTCTGCAGTTGATTCATGCTTTGGCGGCGCCGGTGGAAATTCCCGCTCCCGCATCATCGGGGAGTTTACTGATCAAGGTCGGTTCCGTCGAGCTGCGGCGTCCGAGGCGCACGGACATGAGCAGGGTGTGGAAAAGGAACATCAGGTTGGAGAGAAGAATAAATCCCCAGCCGAGGCTTCGCGCGACGAGGTAACCCCAGCCGCGCGCGACCGAGACTTCGAAGGCCGCGTCCCAGCGGTCGATGCCGGTCCCCTGGGCCATGCCGCCGAAGATCATGAACGCGACCAGGGTGATGATTCCGTAAGCGGAAAACCAGAAGTGGAAGCGAATCATGCCGCCGGTGAGCCACTCGCATCCGGTGACGCGAGGAGCGATGAAATAGAAGGCGCCGAACATCACCATAGTGAAAAATCCGTAGAGGGCGGACATTTCCAGTCCGGTCACCGCGTGGGTGAACTGGAGATAACGGCCCACGCTGAAGAAAGAGAGCGCCACGGAGAGGAGGATGAATAAATTGAAGCCCCAGGCGCCAAAGACCGTGAAGCGCAGGGTGGGACTGTATTGGATATACCCGAGATTGCCCTTGGTGGTCATGTGGTGATTGAGTTCCACCGCCAGCATCGGCAGCAGGATGAGGATGGTGGCTGCGCTCCCCATCGCCGGCATCCAGGCGGGCAGCGGGCCGCCCATGAATCGCTGCATGCCGGTCCACCCGCCGAAAATCATCAGGGCCCAGAACCCGGCCTTGGCGAGGTTGTAACTGTAGACCGGGCGGCCGACGATCTTGGGGATCAGGTAATAGGTCGTGCCCAGGCCCACGGGCACGAACCAGAGATAGATCATGCCGCTGGCAAACCAGCTGCTGATGGCCGCCGCCATCACTCCCGATCCGGGGAAGACGTGAATGAGAAGGTTTGCAGTCCCGTAGAGCCAGGGGAAGAGAAACGACGCTGCCAGCAGATACCACTGGGAAATATAGACATCCCCGACCCGGCGGGCGCGGAACATCACGATCATCCACAAGGTGATCATGGCGTAGGAAATCAGGAGGATCGGCCAGACGAACGCGGGAAACTCCAGCCAGAGAATCGAGGTGCTCTTTCCGCAGAGTATGCCGAGGACTCCCGCGGTCACTCCGATGTTCCAGAAGTGCCCCGCCACCACCAGGGTGACCGGGTTTCTCAGGGGGACGCGGCAGAGGCGCGCCATGATCCAGAGTCCGGCCCCGATCCCCGCCTGGATACCCCACCCGTAAATGAGGGCATTCATGTGCGCGGGATAGACGCGGCCATACGTGAGAAAGGCCCCCCAATCCATGAAGTCCGGCACGTTGAGCTTGATCGAGGAAACCAGGCCCAGGGCCGCGGCGATCACCAGCCAAACCGCGGAACTGGTAAAGAAAAACAAGACCGGCATCCGGGTGGAGCGATCGATGAGGGCGCGTTCCTGCGCCTCGTCATTGCCGCCTGTGGCGGGTTGCTTCGATTTTGCGGAGCTCATCTTGTTCTCTAGCCGATCAAAAAAATCCTCTTATCGTCGTGCTTACGGTGCGGTCTCTTTTCCGGCAGGTTTGCCGTCTGTTTCGGCCGGAGCCGGGGGATCCGCCGGCGGTTGCGCCGCCTGGGCCTCCATCTGGGCGAGCGCGGCCGCGGTCCCGGGCACGGCGATCTTGGAAGCTCCCGGTTTCAATCCGCGCAGTTCCCGGGATGCCGTCGACATGGCTTTCTCGATGGGCATTTTTTCCTCCAGCAACGCCTGCTGCGCAGCCACGACCTCGGCGAGCCTGGCGGCGCGCTGGGCCGCGATCTCTCCCGGATAATTCGATTGCGTGGTGACGCGCGACGCGAGCACCACGGATCCCGCAATCCCTGCAGTCAGGACGAGGAAGAAAACGAAGCCGAAGAGTCCCCAGAGGAACGCGCCGAAGCGTTTCGTCGTCGTGTCTTCTGGATGAGGATGATGCATGGGATCGTGTTTGAGGCCGAATGACGGGAACCGGTTAATTCATGAGGTTGATGGATTCCTCGAGCCGGGGATCCCGGCACGGATAGAGACTGTCTTTGCCGAGGCTGCGTAAAAAGATGTAGGCCAGGAGCGCGCCCACGGCCGTAAAGGCGAGCACATCGAAGAAGATCGCGCCCGGGACCACCACTCCGGCGCCGAGGGAGGGACCGCGCTCCGGAATCACGATCCAATACATGTCGATAATGTGCATCGCGATCATCCAGAGGGAAACGGCGCAGAGCAGCCGTGGCGTCGTCTTGACGCGCTTCTGCAGGAGGGCCAGGAAGGGGATAAAGAAATGGCACACCACCAGGAGAATACTGACCGTGTTCCAGTGCCCCGTGTTGCGCATCAGGAAGAACCGGGTTTCCTCCGTGATATTCGCATACCAGATCAGGAAATACTGGCTGAAGGAGATGTAAGCCCAGAAAATCACGAAGGCGTGCATGAGCTTGCCCATGATATGGTAATGCTCCTCGGTGACGACATCGCGCAAATATCCGAGATTTCGCAGGTAAGTCAGCACCAGGACGAGGACCGCCATGGAACTGAGGGCCGAACCCGCGAAGAGATAGACACCCCACATCGTGGAGAACCACGTGTAATCGAGACACATCAGCCAGTCGATGACCGCGAACGTGGTCACCACCGCGAAGAGCGGTAGAAATCCGCAACTCATGCGCCGCGCCAGCATGGTGCGCTTCTCGTCGCCGTCGGCGTCCTGCCGGACCGAGAGCCCGCGGAGAAACCGAATCAGCAAGGTGAGAATCACGAAATAAGCTATAAACCGGAAGAACCAGAACCCCATATTCAGGAATCCGCCCTTATTATAGAGGAGCACGTTGGACTCCTTCATGTGATGCGCCTTGATGGATTCCACGGTCGGCGCGGCATCCTCCGACTTGAGGGCATCGAACGCCGCGGTTTCGGCGTCGAGTTTTTCCTGGAGAAACGCCTTTTCACCGGGTGTCGCCTTCGCCATCCCCGACTCGATTCCGGAGCGGACTTCTGAAAATCGCGCCCTGGCCTCGCGGACCTTTTCCTCCCATTCCGCGGTTTCCGTCTCGAGATGCGATGCCGCGTAGTCTTCCGCCTCCGAGATCATTTCCCGGCGCTCGCCCATCCATTCCCAGAGCGCTCCGCGCACGTCCGGGATCACCACGAAAGGAAGGGCGAACACGAACAGCCACGGAAGCATGAGCCCCAGGTTCTCCATGAGCCGCCGCACCGCGACGCCCCAGCCCGAGTTGGTCGCGTTGTGCAGCAGCGTCCAGAAGAGTCCGCCCAGCGCCAGCGTGAAAAAGAAAATGAAGGCGAAGAGCCAGGAATACGCCATGGTGGCCCGCCACTCCTGGTTCAGGAAAATCACCGCGCATGCGATCGTGGTGAGGATCCCGACGGAAAAGAGCATGCCAAGGAGTTTCGACACCTTCTTGATGTCGAACTTCTCGCCGTCCTCCGGCAGATCCTTGACTGATTTATGCGCGCTCACCGTTGATTACTCACTAGAAGCTATCCCAAAAAACAAATTCCCCTCACCCTAACCCTCTCCCCATGGGAGAGGGGATTGGAAAAACAGGCTTTTCGAAATGATGAACGCAAATGAATCATCGAGGGAATTTATATTGGGATAGCTTCTACTCACTACTCACTACTCACTACTCACTACTCACTACTCACTACTCACTACTCACTACTCACTACTCACTACTCCGCCTGCGCGACGCCGCCCGCCGACTGGCTCATTTGCAGGGAGCGCACGTAAGCGACGATGGCCCAGCGGTCGCGCACCGTGATATTTCCCCCGTAAGGTCCCATGAGGCCTTTCCCATGGGTAATCGTGAAAAACAGGGCGCCGTCGGGAGTCTGCGCCCGGTCGAGGATGCGCGGGTCGTGGAGGCTCGTGATCGGTGTCGCCCAGTATTTCGAGACCGCGCCCATGCCGTTGCCGGCCGTGCCGTGGCAGGGGGCGCAATTGATGTCAAAGCGCGCGCGCCCGCGCGCCAGCAGTTCTTGTCCGACCGCAATCTCCCCGGGCATGCCGTCCCCGAAAAATTCTCCAAACCTGCCGGTATTATAATAGTCGGCGGCGTGCGTGAAGGCGCCCGGCGCGATCCCGCCGCGGGCCGCCGGCTTGCCGGGAATCTCGTACCCCATGGGGACCGTGCCGGCCACCGGGAGACGCGCGGCCACCCCGTCGGCAAAGAAACTGCTCGGTTGCTGGAAGCGCACTTTGAACTGGCGATCCATGTCCGGGAAGATTTCCCAGGGCGGCAGATCCGTGCGTACCCCGCGCACGAGCGCGGCGGCGACCACCAGCAGGCCGGCGAGGACAAAGCAGATGAGGAAATACTTGATCATCTCGGTCGGTTCATTGCGAATCAGGCGTCGTCCTCCACGAGTTCCACTTCCTTGGCCCCGATCTCCTCGAGGAAAGCCTTGGTTTTTTCTTTGGAAAACTTCGAGTCCCGGCCCTCGATCACGATGAAGAATCCGTCATCGGAGAACCGGCAGAAGTTCTTGGAGGAAAAAAGCGGGTGATTGAGCCGGGGCAACTGGTTCAGACCCATGATGCCGAAGAGCACGGTGAAGGCCGAAAAGAGAATCGTAAGCTCGAAAATGACCGGGAAAAACGCGGGGATGGTGTTCAAGTTGGCGGGCTTGCCCTGGACGATGGTGGGATAGAGCGCGATCTGGGTGAACCCCTGAAGAATGAAGGCGGTCAGGGCTCCGGTGGCTCCGCCAAAGAAGACGAGCCAGGAGAGGACGGACCGGCCGAGTCCCATGGCTTCGTCCATACCATGAATGGGAAAGGGCGAGTGGACATCCCAATGCTTGAAGCCCGCGTCGCGCACTTTCTCCGCCGCCTTGTAGACAGCGCGCACGCTTTCGAATTCGGCGAGGTATCCGAATGGCGGTTTTGCGGTTGCTGTGGCGGTGCCGTTCACTTGTTTCTCAATTTCAATCGCCCTTAATGCTCGTCATCACCGTGATGCGGGTTGGACTCCGGCAGCACCCCTTTGACCTCGCCCACCGCGATGACGGGCAGGAAGCGGAGGAAAAGGAGGAAACACATCAGGAAGAATCCGAAAGTGCCGAGGAAAGTGGATTTCTCCACCCAGGTCGCCTTGTAAAAACCCCAGGCGCCGGGCACAAAATCGCGGGCCAGGGTGGTCACGATAATCACGAATCGCTCGAACCACATTCCCGCGTTGACGCACATGCAGACCGCCATCACCACCCAGAGATTGTGCCGGGCCCAGCGGAACCAGAAAATCTGCGGCGAGATCACGTTGCAGAAAAACATGCAGTAATAGTAGGTAGTGTAAGGACCGCTGAGGATACGCATGTGGAAGGCGTCACTCTCGAACTTGTTCCCGCCATACCAGGCAATGAACAACTCCATGATGTACGCGTATCCCACGATGGATCCCGTCAGCAGGATGATCTTCGCCATGTTGTCGACGTGCTTGTGCGTGATCAGATCCTGGAGCCCGTAAATGGCGCGGGCGGGAATCATAAGGGTCAGCACCATGGCGAACCCGCCGAAAATGGCTCCGGCCACGAAATAAGGCGGGAAGATAGTGGTATGCCATCCCGGCACCACCGAGGTCGCAAAGTCGAAGGAGACCACCGAGTGGACCGAGAGCACCAGGGGGGTCGAGAGCGCCGCCAGGAGCAGGTACCCCATCTCGTAGTGCCGCCAGTGGCGATTACCGCCGCGCCAGCCCAGCGCGAACATCCCGTAAAGCAGTTTCTTGATCCCCGGCTTGCAGCGATCCCGGATTGTCGCGAGATCCGGCACCAGTCCCAGGTACCAGAAGATCACCGACACGATGAAGTAAGTCGAAACCGCGAAAACATCCCAGAGCAGCGGGCTCTTGAAGTTCTGCCAGATGGCGTTGGCATTGGGAATCGGCGCCAGGAACCAGGCCATCCAGAAGCGGCCGACGTGGAAGACAGGAAAAATTCCGGCGCACATCACCGCGAACAGTGTCATCGCTTCCGCGGCGCGGTTGATGGAGGTCCGCCAGCGCTGGCGCATCAGGAAGAGAATCGCCGAGATGAGAGTCCCGGCGTGGCCAATCCCGATCCAGAACACGAAGTTGGTGATGGCCCATCCCCAGGCGACCGGCTGGTTGTTCCCCCAGACGCCGACCCCGGTGGACACCAGGTAAACCAGGCAGAACGCGAGCAAGCCGGCGAGGGCCAGGCTGGGAAGAAAGAGCACCCACCACAGGAGCGGCTGCCGGTTTTCCACGACGCCGCAGATCCGTTCCGTGATCCAGTTCATGGAGCGGTTGTTCAACACGAGAGGCTCCCGGGCCACACCTTGTGGTCCTTTCATCGCTTCGTCGGCTGTCGTCGTTCCGTTCGGCATAAAATTGATGGTCGCGCGCGCGCTCAGTGCATGTGGACGGTGGCGCCGCCCACGTGGGCGGCGTCCGGCATGGCTGCATTGGGATTGCGCACCCGCGCCAGGTAACTGGTGCGCGGCCGCGTCCCGATATACTTCAGCAAATCGTAATTGCGCGGATTATCTCTGCTTTCGTGAATCTTGTCCTCGGAATCCTTGAGGTTGCCGAAAACGATCGCCTCGGCGGGACAGGCCTGCTGACAGGCGACGGTGACGCCTCCGGTCTCCACCTGGACATCCTTGGTGGCCCCCGCTTTACGGGCGGCCTTGATCTTGGCGGTCTGAATCCTCTGCACGCAATACGTGCACTTTTCGATGACACCCCGCATGCGGACACTGACGTCCGGGTTCTTCTGCAGCTTGAGGCTGGTGGTCCCAAGACCCTCCGGCGCGGCCAGCGGACCCCGGTAAAGTTCGTCCAGGGGCCGCTTGTTATAATCGAAAAAGTTGAACCGACGCGCCTTGTAAGGACAGTTATTGGCGCAATACCGCGTCCCGATGCAGCGATTGTAAGCCATCACATTGAGGCCGTCGTCACTGTGCACGGTGGCGTTGACCGGGCACACCGTTTCACAGGGCGCCGATTCACAGTGCACGCACGCCACCGGCTGGGTCAGCATCTCGATGCGGTCTTCGTCCAGGTCCGGCCGGCCCCGGGTGTCGCTGGTTTCTTCGCGCGCGCTGGAGAAATAACGGTCCATCCGGATCCAGTGCATCTCGCGGCCTTTGATCACCTGATCCTTGCCCACAATGGGAATATTGTTCTCCGCCTGGCAGGCGATGACGCAGGCATTGCACCCGATGCAGCTGTTCAAATCGATCGTCATGGCCCACTGGTGATGCGGATCCACCGGCCAGCTGCGGTTTTGGGGAGAATCCGGATCGAGATAATCCGGGCCTTTATAAAGGGAGATGTTCTGCGGAATGTGCGCGTCCATGCCCTCGGAAGCCGCGAAGTCCGGATCCTTCACGAATCGCTCCAAGGTGCCCTCTCGCACCAGCGCCCGGCCTTCCATGCTGTAATGCTCGGAGGTCACCGCGAGATCGTGGTGTTTTCCGGTGGTTTTCACGACGGCCCCGGCGCGCACATATTCGCCGATACCGGCCGTGCGCAGCGGATAGACATTGAAACCCGTGCCTTCGCCGACGCGGCCGCAGGCTTGCTGACCGTATCCCACGGCGATGCTCAAAGTGTTGTCGGCGTGCCCGGGCGATTTGAGGGCGGGAATTTCAATACTCTCGCCGCCGATCTCCACCCGGATCATCTCCCCGTCCTCTTCAATACCGAGATCGCGCGCGGTCTTGAAACTCATCAGTGCCGCATTGTCCCAGGTAAGCTTGGTCACGGGATCGGGCACTTCCTGCAGCCAGCCGTTGTTGATGTATCGTCCGTCGTGGATCGTCGCGTCGGCGCTGAACACCACCTCCATGGATTCTTTCCAGGGAAAGTCGAGCAGCTTGAGCTTCGCGATCCCCTCAGCTGTCTTCTCTGCGTCGGCCTTTGTGGAGGCGGCTTGGGCGTAGCGGGAACCCGCCAGGAATCCGTCGCGCAGGGTGTGATTCGCGACGGTCTTGAGATCGCCTTTTTTAGCCCGTTTCCCGAGCGTCTCCATGACGAGGCCATAGACCGGACCCGGATCTTCGGCCGCACCCGGCAACGGGGCCGGCGCCGGTGCTTCCGCCTCTGGTTCGACACCCGCGATGGCAGGAGCGGCCGGGACAGGCGGATCGAGAATCTTGAGGCACAATTCCAGTTCCGAAATCCCGCCGTAAAGCGGAAGAATTGCCGGCTGCACGATGGAATACAAGCCGGTGGCCGAAAGGGCGTCCCCCCAGCTCTCGAGAAAATGGGCGGCGGGGAGATGCCATGTCGAGGCGCGCGCCGTGGCGTTGCGCCGCAGCCCGAGATGGACCGTGGTTTCGACCGATGCGTAAATTTTAGCGAAATCGAGATTGGCCGGGGCGTCATAAACGGGATCGCCCTCGGTGGTCACGAAGAGGGTGGAGACCTGGCCCTCTTTGATCGCGTTCGCCAGCGCGCGGATCCCCGGCAGGGATTTTTCCTTTGTCTGAAGCAGCTCGATGGTGGCGCTTTCGCCGCCTTGGAAACTTCCCAGGGCTTCATTCATTCGCGCCACCAGCAAGTGCAGCTCGGTGGACTGCCGCGGTCCGGCGACGATGAGCGCTTTCCCCTTGGCAGCCGCAAGATCCTCGGCGCAGGTATGGATCCACTCGATATCGAAGACCGCTTTGTTGACCTTGGAAACCAACGGCTTGATCGCCGCAGAGAGACCGGCGTCTCCGGTCAGCTTGGCGATCGATTCGGCAAAGAGCAGTGCGATTTTATTGATCTGGCTGGCCGGCAAACGCAGGCGGTGGTCCGCCATGCCGCCAGTCAGCGTGAAGGCGGGCTCCACCGTGTAAAGGCGGTTCATGCTTTTCTTGTCGCCATGGAGGCGGCGGCGGCGCGAGAACTGGCCGATGGACTGTGCGGTGGGCTGGTCGATCCCAAGAAAATCGCAGTTCAGGGAGAGCACACGGTCCGCGCGGTTGAATCGCGGCACTTGGCGGACGCCGGGCCCGAATGCCTGGCGGGTGGCGCGCCGGAGATTTTCAGGACTGAGAGGCTCGTACCGGAACCAATTGGATTTCGGATATTTGTTGCGAAGTTTCTCGATGACGGCGGCACGCGTCGGAGAACTGCTGTCGCCGACCAGGAACGCCACCCCCTGGCCGCCATCGATAGTGCCGAGCTTGAAACGCTCCGCGATAAAGGCGTCGAATTCCTCCGCGCTGCTCGCTTCGCCTCCGTGAAGAGTTTGTTTGGAGCGATCGGGATCGTAGAGATCGAGGATGGAAGCCTGTGTAAAGGCGTCGCTTCCACCGTTGCCCCCAGGATGGAGCGGATTACCGTCGAGCTTGATGGGTCGCCCCTCGTGCGTCGTGACGACGAGCGGCGTGCTGTCATCCACTCCCGGCCGGACCGAAGAGTAGAGCAGCGGCTTGCCCGGAATAATCCACTCGACATGCTTGGTGTAAGGCACCAGGAAAGCTTCAGGCCGCCGGCAGCCGGACATCCCGAATCCGGCGAGCGAAGTCGCCGCGCCCATGTATTTCAAAAAGTTGCGACGCGAGACGTCATCGGCTTCCGGACCTTTGAGCTCGGCGGCCCCCCGCGGAAACTCCCGCTCCAGCCACTCCCGGAAATCAGGGGTGTCGTCGAGCTCGCCCGCGCTTCGCCAATAGCGCCGGCCCGCGGATGCGGTATCGGGCGATTCGGGGTGATGCCATTGACGTTTCATTGATCGATTAAAAAATTGAAGCTGTGGGAGATGCGGGGGCGGGAATTTTCAGCGATGACACCCGGCGCAGCCTTCCGGCGGACTCACTCCCCAGGCTTCTTTGAGGACTCCTCCCACTTCACGCTGGCTCATCGGCTCGTCCATTTCCTCGAACCCGAATTTTTCCCGGGACGCGCCCAGCAGTTCTTCATAGGACAGGCCTGCGAGGTCGGCGGTTTCGCGGTAAAAGGTTTCACGGTCCTCGTCCTCGGGTTTCCAGGTCAAATTAAAGACCTCGCGCTGCGGGCGAAGATGCTTTTCCGGGGCCCGATGGCAATTCAGGCACCAGCCCATGCTGTGAGGTTCGGCATGATACACCGTTTCCATTTCGTCGACCTGCCCATGGCAGCGTTGGCAGCTGACGCCGCGCGCAATGTGTACGGAGTGATTGAAAAAGACATAATCCGGAGGTTGATGGATCTGCACCCAGTGAATCGGTTCTCCGGTCTCCATGCTCTCGTGCACCGGAGCCAGCTTGGGGTTGTCCTTCTGCACCACCGAGTGGCAGTTGTAACACGTCTGGGTGGTGGGCACGTTAGAGTGCGGGGACTCTTCCACGAAACTGTGACAGTAGCGGCAATCCAATCCCAGTTGAGTGACGTGAATGCTGTGGTCGAAAGCCACCGGCTGACTCGGCATATATCCCACCCGCGTGTACTTCGGGGTGAAGTAATACGCCATGGCGCACGCCACCGCCAGGCCAAGCACGACCAGGCAGAAGGCGAGTTTCAGCGGCAGCAGGTTCGACCAGCGCGGAAAGAAATTACCCATTGCTGGCTGGGTTTATAGACTTTGTGAAAAGTTTCACAAGCGAAAATCGGGAATTTTTAGGCCGATTTCCCCCGATTTTCCGCCGCCCTGCCCCGCGCGCACCGACCGGCCTCAACCCTTCTCCCCGGGGTGTCCTGCCATCGCCTGATTTTCCTTCTTTTCCCGGCACGCGACCGAGCAAAACCTCCCGAATTCCCCCTCACAGCCCTGGCAGCAAAAGAACTGCGCATTGCACTGCGGCCACCCGCAATTCCGATAGCGCGGGCTCAATTTCCCACAATGACGGCAGCGTGATATGATTCGACGCGACTCGGTCCGGTTCACCTCCACCCCGATTCTCTCGTCGAAGACGTAGCAGAGACCCTCGAAATCCCGGCCCTGCACCTCGGGATCGCTGCCGTAGTCGAGGATCCCTCCCCGCAGCTGGCAAACATCCGTAAATCCTTCATGCAGAAGGAATCCTGTCAGTTTCTCGCAGCGGATTCCACCCGTGCAGTACGTCAGAATTTTGCGATCCTTGAGTGCTCCCAGGTTTTTGCGAATCCACGCCGGGAAATCCCGGAAATGCTCCACATCCGGACAGATGGCCCCCCGAAATCTGCCCAGGTCGGATTCGTACCGGTTCCGGCCGTCCAGGAGGACGACCTCCTCTGTTTCCATTAGCTCCTGGAATTCACTCGGCGTGAGATGCCGGCCCGTGCGCTTCCGGGGGTCGATGTCCTCGCCCGGCGGCAGACCCAGGGTCACCACCTCGGGGCGTTCCTTGATAGAAAGCCGCGCAAAGACATGGCCCGGCGCGCCATCGACCTTGAACTCCATTTCGCGGGTCAGGGCAGCGTCACGCATCGCGTGCATGTATCCAGCGGCGGCCTCGGTGCTTCCCGAGACGGTCCCGTTGATCCCCTCTCTGCCGATGAGGACACGTCCTTTCAAATCCAATTCCTGGCAGAGGTCGCGCTGACTCTGCACCAACGCGGCAGGATTCTCGATCCGCACGTAGTGGTAATAAGAAAGCACCCGGTAAGGCAACTCCGCACTCTTGCTCTCTTGGGTCATGGAAGTAGCGATTGCTTCTCCCGACGAGTCGGGACCGTTTTTCATCGATTCGGCGGCAGCCTCCTTCGCCCTCCGGGCTTCGGCGGGCCAGGGGATGCCGCCGCTACTCTCAACTCGCTTCAACGCACCAGCCAGTTGTCGCGAACCATCTTGACAACTTCCACCTGCGCGCTTGCGAGACCATGTCTTGCGGGGGCGCCTTCGGGGAAGCGCAGTTCCAGCATGAGATGCCCCGCCGGGGCGCCGAATTGCAAGTTTCGGGAAAGCACCTGTTCGATCAATCTTCCGTCGACCGAGTCGCGTTCCACGTATCCGAAGCAGGATTGGGTGTCATCGAGATCGGCTATTTTCAAACACAGGTAACGGGAGGAATCCGCGAAATCCAGATTGTAATAATCGTCAATCGTCACCAGCACCCGGAAGACGCCGGAATCCACACCGCTCGGCCCGAGAAAATTTTCCCAGGGCGTCTCCGAGTACCCCACGAAGCTTTCCCAATCGACGAGAAAGCGCCCTCCCGATCTCTCCAGGGCCACGGCGCGCGGCTTGACGTGATCGACGAGCACCTGCACGAAGACAAATAATTGCTCTCCGGAGCTATCGTAGGTCGCCTGGCCGTCAAATTCGTAGGGCGTGGATAAATCCGTGACTCCCGCGTAATAACGCCGCATTCCCGGAAGCGCCTTCTCAGGTGTGCGCACGTAACGTGCCTTCTCATCGAGGCTTTCCGCCTTGAAAAAGCCATCAATGGCGTCTCGAACCTCATCCAGGTATTCGGGAGGCGGTAACAGTATTTCCTGGGACTCAGGCTTGGTTTCCCTGGAAGCCGCCGCAGGGACGATGTCTTCCGAAGATTTCCTGAATGCGGAGGCCAGGCTGAAATAAATGACACTCCCCACTGCAAGAATCAGCAAAGCGGTGCCGATTCGTTGGACCTTCCTGGCGATGCGCTCACGCTTCTGGCGCGCCTTGTCTTTCGAAGGATTCAGTTCCCATCCCTCGAGGTCTTTGCCCGGCGCATGACGCGATCGCTTGACTCGCTTTTTCGATTTGCGTGGCGACCAGTTTTTCCGCTTCTTCAGCTGATACTTCTTTTTCTTTTCGAGCGAAACTTCACTGGAGTGCGTCCCTCGCTCATCTTCTGCACCAAGAATCGCGTCCCCTTCCGGTTGGATAACTTTCTCCAAGGGTCTTCTTGCTTCCCCGGGGCGATCTTCTCGCCCCTCCCCTTCACCTTCCAGCCCCACGGGATCGAGGCTATCGACCAGAAAAGGATAATCTTCCCGCTCGTCCTCCAAGTCGGCGAATACCGGGTCACGCTCCACCGGCTCGCCACTTGGCGGTTCCATGGCTTTCTCCTCGCTAACGTTTCCGAGCGGGGCTTCCTGTTCACGCGGAGGAGGCAATTCGGTCTTGTTCCCCGGACCAGCTCCCGCGTCCCCGTGCCGCTTTTGGGGATTGTCCAGGATCTTGACGACCTGTCCCGTTTCGGGAACCGGCGCGAGAAGTTTGGCATGACAACCCTCGCAAATTGTCTTCTTGCCGGCCAGCGACGACTTCACCCAGATGGGACGGGAACAGACGGGGCAAGCAAAGGCGATCATTCCCTTCGCCGAAAATTTTCCATACCGCACGAACGCGCGGCCCGCGCCCGGCGCGTCGGACTTGCCCATTTGGACCGACTTGAAAAGCCGGTCTTCGCGCGCTATCCCTGCCTCCCTGTCCACGCGCTCGCGGGGGAGAGAAGTCCTGGCGCCGCCCGCTTCCTGTCCGCCCTCGGCTGCGACTGATTGGATTAGTTCGCTGCATTCTCCGCAGATAAGTGCCCCTTCAGTGTCGATCCGGAACCCGCTCGGATCCGCGCCACATGTGGGGCAAGGGGCGCTCGGCTCCCTCGATTCCTCTCTCGGCTGCTTGGAGAATTCCGAATCCGTCATTGCTGGGCATCGATTGCTCCCGGCGGAATCCTCCCGCCGAGCGCTCCTGCATTCTGGAGTGCGGCACGCCTGCCGGCGCGGAGGCACTCCCACTCCCGGGCCACTATCCTCTACTCGCGCGAAAACTGCAACCGGAGGAAGTCCCGGAAAGAGATTGCCCGCTCTCACTCGCTGGAGGGAGAGAGATTCTCATCGGGGCAGTTTCGGAAAGCCGGGCGAGACACCGCCCGCCACTTCAGGTCCCTCACGGCCTTTCTTCCAGGGCCTCGTCCATCGCTTTCTCCACCAGCAATCCCGCCAGCCCCTGAGTCACTTCATCGAGCCGGTCGTTGGCCTCCTGCAACCGCCTTAAATCGCGCGGCTCATTCTCGAGCGCGGCTTTCACCTCGTGAGCCGCTGCTTCGATCCTCGATACCTCGCCTTCCTTCATCTTGGATCGCAGGGCCGCTACACCCGCTTTCACCGCGGGTAAAAGCTCTTCACTTTTCAATCGAGCCTCGGTCCACTTTCGCGCGTTCATGTCCTCGAAGGCGTGCTCGACGGATTCACTGATCATGGACTCGACCTTCGCGTCCTCGACGTCGACGGCGGCATCGACAATCTTGAGCACTTTATCATGGTTACGCACAGTGTCCCGGGCCAGGACTTCGAGGATGCCGTTTTCATCGATCGCAAACTGCACCCCGACACGCGCGCTTCCCCTTTGCCCTTTCTCGAAAGGAATCTCAAACTTGCCCAATTCCCAGTTGTCGTTCGCCATTTCGCGCTCCCCCTGGAGGACGCGGATCAACATGGACTCCTGGTTCGCCACCGCGTTCGTGAACATCTCTCCTGCCTTGGCGGGAATCGTCGTGTTTCGCGCAATGATGACATTCATCAATCCGCCAAAGGTTTCGATCCCCAGCGAGAGGGGCGTCACGTCCAGCAGGACCATCTCTTTAAGCGCGCCGGATAGAATCCCTCCCTGGATGGTGGCTCCCAGGGCCACCGCTTCATCCGGGTGCTGCGATAAATTGGGTTCCCGCCCGAAAATCTCCGCCACCAGCGTCCGCACCCGCGGAATCCGGGTGCTCCCGCCCACCAGGATGACTTCGTCGAGATCGCCCGGTTCCAATCCGGCATCCGCGAGCACATGCAGACAGTGCCGGCGCGTCCGGTCCAGGAACGGCGCGATCAGCTTCTCAAATTCTCCCCGCGTCACCGTGCGCTCAAGATTTTCGCCATCAACCAGGAACGGCAGCCGCACCACGACCTCTTCTTCCACCGACAACTTCTCTTTCGCCTCCCGCGCCGCTTCCAGCAATCGAGCACGCACCCCAATTGCCGCCGCCTCAACCCCATCTTCCATCTTCCATCTTCCATCTTCCATTGACGCCGCCAAGGCGGCGTCAAAATCGTCCCCCCCCAGCTGCGTATCCCCATGGGTTCCGATCACTTGGAAAACTCCCTCGTGCAGTTCCAGGATGGAAATATCGAAGGTCCCGCCGCCGAGGTCGTAAACCGCGACTCTTGATTTTTCCGTGAGCCGATCGAGTCCGTAGGCCAACGCCGCCGCCGTCGGCTCGTTGAGAATGCGCTCCACGGCAAACCCGGCCAGCTCTCCCGCGCGCATGGTGGCGGTGCGCTGGGCATCGTTAAAGTAAGCAGGCACAGTGATCACCGCGCGCGACACGGAGAACCCGAGCGCCTTCTCCGCGTTTTCCTTCAGGCGGCCTAAGATCAGCGCCGATATTTCCTCCGGCGCATAGCGGCTTTCCAATCCTGGAATCGCGATGCGCAGCGGCTCGCCCGCTTCGCCCGCGACCGCGAATCCGAGCTCTTCTTTCCCCGTGATCTCTCCGGCACGCCTCCCCATCAGGCGTTTTACCGAGGTTACCGTCCGTGCCGGGTGCAAGGCCCGCGCGCGCAGCGCCGGGGCGCCCACCAGCACCTCACCCCCCGATTCGCTTTCCGGAAAACTCACTACCGAAGGCAGCAATCGCGCGCCCTCCGCATCCGCCAATAAAATCGGGAACCCCGAATCGACTACCCCGATCAACGAATTCGTCGTCCCCAGATCAATCCCCACAATCACGTCATCGCCATCCATCACATTCTATCTCTCTCAAACTAAAACAAAAAATCAGCCTTTCGTGTATTTCGTCTATTTCGCGGTTCAAAATCTGCGATCAAAAACCATCTGCGCCCATCTGCGTCCTCTGCGGTATGAAAAAATTCTGCGGAAAAAAGTTTGCGTCCATTGGCGGTTTAATTCTGTGGTTCTCACACAAACTCCATAATCTTCTCCCGAATCTTCGCCTGCCACTTTGTCAGGAACCCCAGCCTGGCCGCAAGTGCCTCGCCGATCTGTCGCCCCGCTTCCCGGTCGCTCTCCAGCAGGCCGTCGATCTCGCCGAACCGTGCGCATGCGCTCCCGATTTCCTCGTCTACAAATGCCGCCAGTTCCCGGAGTTTACCCTGCCGCTCCAGTTCCTCCTTTGCCAGGACCGCCTTTCCCAACGCGGTCTGTTGCTTTTCGCGCTTCGCCAGGATCTCGTCCGCCGCCTGCAGGGCCCCACCGACCTTTCCGAACAATTGCACGAGGTCCTCCGAAATCCCGGCGCCTCCCGCGCCTGGTTTGTCGTCCCGTTCCTCGAACTCCAGCGCCAGCAAGTGCTTGAGCCGGGTCGCCGGATTGCCCAACACTCGATACGCTTCGCTGACGACCGCAAAATCCCCGCCTTCCTTGGCCGCGCTCGCATCCGGATGCTGTTCCCGGCTCAGGGCGTGAAAGGCTTTCTGGATCTCGTCATCCGGAATCTCCGCCTTCCGCCCGAGCCCCAGCACATTGAAATGATCCACCACGACAAGATACCATCACGGAATCGCGGAAAGTCACAATCCGAAAGCATCTTGCATCGTGCTAAGTAGCCCAGCGCAAGGATTGTGATCCATGCGCGTTGGAATCGCTGAAATCCTGAGAATCAGGCCCGGAGGCGTCACCCATGTTCTGACTGCGCCCTCAAGACAGCCAGTAGTATATACTATAGTATGCACTATAGTATATACTATACGCGATGCGACCGCGGCCCATCACTTCTCACTGATTATCCTGCTTCCGGTTCCGACGAGTCGGAACGCAATTGCCTTCGGGTTCATATCTGCGCTTCCGCGCACGGCAGTCCTGACACCTGACATCTGACATCTGATTGCTGATTGCTGATTGTCGAAGTCGGGACTTCAGCCTTCAAAAAGCAACAATCATCAATCGTCAATCCAGCCTGTCCCCCTGAAACCTCAAACCTGAACCTTGACACCCGAACAAGGTACTCGCTCACGCTCGCACCTACACACCCGAACAAGGTACTCGCTCACGCTCGCACCTACACACCCGAACAAGGTACTCGCTCACGCTCGCACCTACACACCCGAACAGGGTACTCGCTCACGCTCGCACCTACACACCTGACACCTGCCTGCCGCGCCGAAGCCCGAAGGGCGAAGGCGGGACACCCAATACCCGATTCCTGATACCTGCGGCTACGCCGCAAAACTTTCCCCGCAGGAACAGGTCACCACGGCGTTGGGATTGCTGACCTTGAATCCGCCGCTCTGCAGATCGTCGCTGAAATCCAATTCCGATCCGCTCACAAAAAGCGCGCTCTTGGGATCGATCACCACCCGCACCTCTCCCGATTCCACCAGGATATCGCGGTCGGCGGGACCGTCGACCAGGTCCATCTTGTATTGCAGCCCGGAACAACCGCCACCCACCACCGCGACACGCAATGCGCCGTAATCGCCGCGCCCTTGTTTCACCAAAAGGCCGGTCAATTTGTCCGACGCCGAAGGCAGCACTTTAATGAGGCGCTCGTTGCCGAGCTTGAATTTGACGCCTGCATACCGGCTCGTCGCTGTGGAAGATTTGGTCATGATCGGTCCGCACAAGACGTTAACTCACTCCGGAGGAATGTCTACCGCGACAGGGGGTTCAAATTTCCGATTTATCCCTCCTGCGTCGGGCTCTGCAGAGTGCTTTCAGTAACACATCGGGCGCTCCGCGCATAGCAGTCCGATTTCAGATTTCAGATTGCCGATTGCTGATTTTCGAGATTCAACTCGCGGAGCCTCTCTGCTGTCTGAATTCGTGCTCATTCGCGGTCATTTGCGCTCATTCGTGTTGGATCTGAATTTTCTTAACACGAATTTTCACGAATGAAACACGAATGAACGCACTGCCACGACGCGACGGCGCATCATCGAGGCCGCAGGCATACTGCAGAGCCTCGCGTAGCGAGGATAAATTCAGAAGCCTCAGAAGGGAACCCTGATCCTTGAACGCGTCATCCCGCCCCCCTCTGTGTCATCCCGAGCGGAGTCGAGGGATCCCTCTCAGGGCCCCGCGCGCACTCTTGCGTGCTGATTTTGTCGATAGCGCTCCTGACGATCGCCCTGTTTCCGGCGAAACGACGCCATGGGTAAAACGTGAGATCCCTCGACTGCGCTCGGGATGACAAGCGGAGGGTTGACCGCCTCTTCCATTCATCCTTCATCCTTCATCCTTCATCCTTCATCCTTCATCCTTCATCCTTCATCCTTCATCCTTCATCCTTCATCCTTCAACTCAAACCCCTCCACTCCCTCGAGCATTCCTTTCATCCGCGCAAAGTAATCCTGGGCCAGATCTTCCGTCGCCGGCTGCCGGCACAACTCCTCGTAATCCAGCTCTTCGAGGTGCGCCTCATCCAGCTCTTCGAGGAACGAGCTCGGCCGGCATGGCAAGACGTCGCCCCATCGTTTCCGGGAAAGACAATAAGACAGCGTCAAATGCGACATGGCGCGCGTGATTCCCACGTAAAACAACCGCCGTTCTTCGTCACGCGAGCCCTCGTCGACGGAGCGGCTGTGAGGGAGAATTCCTTCCTCCAGGCCCACGAGAAAGACCCGCGGAAACTCCAAGCCCTTGGCTGCGTGCAGCGTAATCAGCAGGACACCACCCTGCAGATCGTCCTTACCGTCTTCCTCCTCTTCCTTTTCCTGCATCAAGGCGATTTCATCGAGAAACCCGCGGAGCCCGGCCGAGGACCGCGATTCATGCTGATAGAGCGCGTCCATCATCTCCCGGACGTTTTGCTCCCGGGAAACCGCTTCATCCGGTGTCTTGCAATTGCGCTTGACGAATTCAATGTACCCGGTTTCCTCGACCACTTTCTGCAGCAGGGCCGCGTATCCCGAGGTGGAATCCGTGACTTGCCGGTGGGATTCATTGATCAGCCTGGTGAAGTCCCCGACGGCCACGGCTGCGCGTTTCGAAAGCTGCGCCACAAATGCCGGGTCCTGAAGGGCCTGAAACAAGTGCAGTCCGGAAGAGACACTGTGGTCGGTCGCCAGGGTGATGGTCCCGCCGCCGATACCCCGGGGAGGAGTTCCGATGATCCGCAACAGGCTCACGTCATCGGCGGGATTGACGAAGAGCTGGAGGTAAGCGACCAGGTCTTTCACCTCCCGCCGGTCGTAGAAGCTCTGACCGCCGATGAGGCGGTAGGGTATCTCGTGCCTGCGCAGTTGTTCTTCAAACAACCGGGATTGGGAATTCATCCGAAAAAGAATCGCAAACTGATCCCAGGGGAGTCCCTCGGTAGAACGATTTTCCAAGATCTCCGCGATAACGTGTGCGGCCTCCGATTCCTCTTCCGGCATGGCGACCACGCGCACCGGCTCCTCGCCCGGGTTCGCGCTCCACAATCGCTTCTCCCGCCGCTCCACATTGTGCCGAATCAAACTGTTGGCGGTGTGCAGGATCGGGTTGGTGCTCCGGTAATTCTGCTCCAGCTTGATGATAAGGGGATTCGGAAAGTGGCGCTCGAATTCCAGGATGTTGGAAATTTCCGCGCCACGCCATCCGTAAATGCTCTGGTCGTCGTCGCCGACCACGCAAATGTTCTTCTCCGGCCCGACCATGAGTCGAACCAGGTCCATCTGGAGACGGTTGGTATCCTGAAATTCATCGACCATGATATGCGAAAAGCGCCGCCGCCATTCCTCCCGCACGCCGGCGTGTTCCTTGAGTGCGCGCACCGCGAGAATCAGCAAGTCGTCGAAGTCGACCGCATTGAGCGTTTTCAATTCCGCCTGGTAAGCGCGGTAAACCTCGGCGATGAGGGCGTCGTCAGTGTCCGATACCGGGATCGCCCGGTTCTTGGCGCGGCTGATCAGAGTGAGCGCGAGTTTGGGATCCAGTTTTTCGTCACGCGCGGATTTCTTGACCACCAGGCGCCGGACCAAGCCCAATTGATCGGAGCCCGCGTAAATGCTGAAGTTGCGCTTATACCCGAGGCGCTCGATGGATTGCCGCAGGATCCGCACGCAGAGGGAATGAAAGGTGCAAATAGTGATTTCCTGGGCGTCGTCCTTATGTATCGCTTTCGCCACGCGTTCCCGCATCTCGTTGGCGGCCTTGTTGGTGAAGGTGACCGCCAGGATTTTTGCCGGGGAAATCCCCTGCCGCACCATGTGGGCAATGCGCGCGGTGATGACACGCGTCTTCCCGGTGCCGGCTCCCGCCAGGATCAATACCGGTCCGTCCACCTGGTCGACGGCCTTCTGTTGTTCTTCGTTAAGGCGCAATCTAATTTGGGCCTTGCTAATTAGTTTCTGTCGGTCGGGGCGGCGTTCCGGCTCCAACGCGCATTCGCGCACATTCGTCAAAATTCGCGGTCATTCGCATTGAAAAATTTTTAACACACTGCTTCGGCGCGTTAGCGCAGCTTATTAACCGAAGGCAAATCGCAGAGCCCCGCGAAGCGGGGATAAATTTTCGCGAATGGCACACGAATGGCCACGAATTGAATTTCGTTCCCAGGACTCATCTTGTCTCATTCCCCCGCCAAAATCTTTTCCCCCACCTCGCCAATGACTCTTGGATAGAGCGTGTGTTCTCTTTCGTGGATCCGCTCGCGCAAGCTCTCCACCGTGTCGCCCGGCAACACCGGGACACGCTCCTGACCCAGAATGGCCCCCTCGTCGACTTCGGCAGTCACACGATGCACGGTGCAACCGCTTTCCCTGACTCCGGCGCGCAAGGCCTGGCCCCAGGCGTCCAGTCCTGGAAATTCCGGAAGCAGCGAGGGATGCACATTGAGAATCCGGTTCTCGAAAGCATCCAGCAACGGCGCGCGGAGCACCCGCATGAACCCAGCGAGAATCACAAGATCCACCTGGGCCGCCTGCAAACGATCGCAGATTTCCTTTTGCGCCGGTTCCGCCAGGCGTCCCGGGCGATCTCCGGGGCGCACGGTGACCACCCGCAGCCCCCGCCGGGCGGCCCGCTGCAGGATTGCCGCGTCTTCCCGGTCGGAAATTACCAGCGCCACCTCTGCGTCCATTTCTCCCCGGTCGATGGCCTCGCAGATCGCTTCCATGTTGCTGCCCTCTCCTGATCCGAGAATTCCCAGTCTCAGCCGTCTTCCGCCTCCGGCGTTATTGTTTTTTTTTAAGCGCGCCAGGGTCCCGCTGGTGGACTTTCCCTTTACCAGTGGCAGGATGCGGATTTCCGAGCCCGCCTTTTCCAAGGCGCCGCGTTCCTCCAGGTTCAGTGATTCCACTGTGTAATCGCCTCCTTTGGCGTAAATGTGCGGACGAATCTGTTCCGCCAGGCGGGTGACGCGTTCTTCCTCGAAAACCACGACCATGTCGACGGACTCCAGCGCCGCGAGAATCTCCGCGCGATCATCGGCCGGATTCACGGGCCGGCCCGGTCCCTTGAGACGTGCCACGGAATCATCGCCGTTGAGCGCGACCAGGAGGGCGTCTCCGAGCGCGCGCGCCTCTTTCAGGTAACGGACATGGCCGACGTGAAGCAGGTCAAAACAACCGTTGGTAAAAACCAGCTTTTTGCCTTCTGCCTCCAGCTTTTCGCGGAACGCGGCGGCTTCTTCGGCGCTTGCTGCTGTGCGTTTTTGTGGCACGGATGCGGGATCATGAACCAATTCTCTTTGTGCATACAAGCCCGGAAGTGTCCGAGCCTCTACGGGCTCCCGAAGTGTGCCACTTCGGCCACGCGGACCCCGAAGTCTATCCCGCTTCCGCTGCAGCGCAGACCTGTAGCCGAAGTCGCAGACTTCGGGCCGCGATGCCCGTGGACTCTTACACACACTCCCGAAGTGTGCCACTTCGGCTACACACACTCCCGGAGTGTCTATCCCGCTTCCGCTGCAGCGCAGACCTGTAGCCGAAGTCGCAGACTTCGGGCCGGGCTGCCCGTGGACTCTTACACACAATCCCGAAGTGTGCCACTTCGGCTACACACACTCCCGAAGTGTGCCACTTCGGCTACACACACTCCCGAAGTGTGCCACTTCGGTTACACAGACCCCCGAAGCGTGCCCGTTTCGGCTACGCTTGAAGCCCGGGCCGATTTCACTATGATGCCCCCATGCAAGACCCAAGGATCCAGGAC